>JANXVH010000074.1 GCA_025351765.1 Pedobacter sp. | reverse complement strand
GGCTTTAAAGCCCCTTTTTATTACTGTTTTTTTGCTATTTGCATAGACATCATTTCTTTCAGCGTCTTGTTCATGCCTTCGGTTGATCCATCAAGAAAAATTACGTTCCCATCGCTGTTCTCAGAAAAATGCTTAATTGACTCTGTCCACATGGTAAAAAGTATAACAGAAATATCAAGATTTGCTTCCTCCATTTCTTGCGCAGCTTTCGTCATACCGTGTGCTACCTCCGCTCTAAACAGGGCGATACCTTGACCTCTTAGTTGTGCTGCTTCCCTTTCGGCCGCTGCTGCAATTTTAATCGCATTGCCATCAGCTTCGGCTCCTTTAGTTTTGGTAATCAACAGCGCTTGGCCTTCATTTTCCGCTGCGGCTTTAAGGTTGTTTGATGCCACTACGCGACTCATAGACCTCATAATCTCTTCATCAAAGGTGATGTCATTTAGTTGAAGATCTTGCAGGTGATATCCCCAGCTTTCTAACACAATATCAATTTGCTCTTTTACATGTAGCACAATTTCGTTTCGCTGCGCAAGTACATTAGCCTGTTTTTGGGTAGCTACGTACGCACGGATAGATCCTTCAATGGTTCTTATAAGTGCTTGCATCAGATTGGTTGAATCAACAAATTTAAAGGCAACATTTTTAATGGTTTCCTCATCATGATTAAGTACAGAATATAGCAGCATAGCCTTAAAGTAAACGTTTGCCTGATCTTGAGTTACTGCCTGAAAAGATAATTCCACAGACCTGTTCTGTATAGAAATCCTGGAATGAATGTTTTCAATCAGGGGTATTTTAAAGTTTAACCCCGGGCCAAGTTGACGTTTGTATTTACCAAAAATAGTAATTACAGCAATGGTTCCTTGTTTTACAGTTACAAATGAACTAAACAGCACCACCAGTGCGAAGAATAAGAAGGCGTAAAGAAAGTATCCCATAATCATTTAATATTTATATGTTGAAGGTACAAACTAATTTGTATTAGGCACAGATATTGTATTAACAATTTAAATCTAATAAAAAATTGATTATGAACGTTAAACGTACCTTTGGAACCATCTTAACTGTACTGGGAGTTATAGGATTAATTTATGCCGGTTATGGCTTTACTCAGCATGATGCTGCCACCAGGCAATTGATTGTTTTTGGAATTATAGGAGCAATTTTCTTCTTTACTGGAGTTGGTTTGGTAAGAAATACAAAAGACGAAGCTTAGTCTACCCTTTGGCGTATTGTTGTTCCTTCGAAAACTAATCTGTGACCGGGAAAATCTACGTCAGTAAGAAATTTTATTTTTTTGAAAGCGGCATGAGTGGGATCAATGGTCAACCTCCTTATTTTATCTTGTTTAACTGAGCATACTGATGCGTTGATGAATTCGCCATTGGACTTAACCTTTAAATTCAATAAAGGAGCAATTCCATTTGGCCCACTCAAGTTAAACATTCCGTAAGTGCAAAAATTGCCGAGGCTATATGCGATGAACCTATTTTTGTATACTTCCACAGCACGTGTCACATGTGGGCCATGACCAAGTACTACGTCTGCACCCGCATCAATAACAGCATGAGCAAATTTATAAACATTGCCGCGATTCTCCTTATAAAAAATCTCGTCCTTTTTCACCACATGTTCGAATTTCGATCCTTCACCCCCGCCGTGAAATGATACGATTACGATGTCTGCTTCTGTCTTCAGTTTTGTAACCAGTTTAGTTGCAGATGCTATATCTGTTATTTGCAGTGTATTTTCATTTGGTGCAAATGCACAAAAGGCATACTTAATACTATCTTTTTCAAAAAGGCTATAAGGATGGGAACGCTGGCCTGCAAATTTGATATCTAGGGAATCTAATATTTTTATAGTCCGATCTCTACCTGTGTTGTCGAAATCTCCAATATGATTGTTTGCTATGCTCATGATATTAAAGCCAGCATTTTTTATAATACCCGCATAGTGTTCAGACATACGAAATGCAAAACAGCTATTGCTGAGGGTATCTTTACATTTTGAAGATTTTCCGGTATCTAAAAGACATCCTTCAAGATTTCCAAAAACTATATCTCCTTTCAAGTAATCAATAACGTTTTTAAAGCTTTGAAAGGCGTCGTCTTTTGGTAAATTGCCTTTAGAAGGATAGGCAGAGCCTAGCATAATGTCTCCTACAGCAATGATGGATAGGGTATCCATTCGCAGAGGTGTATTAAAAGGAATGTTTGCTGTTATTTTTGCAGTTTGATGCCTGATATATTGTCAATGGCACAGCTTAGGAATACTAGTAGAGCGGCGATTACAATAATAGAGTATTTACTCTTCGATAACATCTTGTTTAAGTCCGTCCATTATTCTTCCACCCTTGTAAAAATATCTTGAGTAATAAGGCTCGTTCAGATTGCTGATTACTACCCCACGTGAAGATGATGCATGAGCAAATCGGTTATCACCCAGATATATTCCTATATGGGTAATGCTTCTGCTTTTTATCTTAAAAAACACAAGATCACCTTCTTTCAATTCATCCTTTGGAAGTGGATTAACCATACTAAAAATATCACGGGAGTTTCTTAAGATCGTAGTGTTGAAAACTTTATCATAAATAGCTTTGGTAAAAGCAGAACAATCAATGCCTTTTTTTGTCTCTCCGCCGAATCTGTAAGGAGTACCAATCCATTCGTAGATAAACTTGTAAAGTTTAATGTTAGATGTTGCGTCTACTGCAACTCCCATTACCTGAGAGAAATATTGCGATGCTAAGTTGTCCGGATCTTCCAGTTTACTGGCTTCATTTGTTTTAGTTTGTGCCTTTAAAGCAGTTAGGCCACACAATACGATACAGGTAGACAACAAAAACTTTTTAATCATGTTATACTGTTAAGTTTGGGTTATAAGACTTACACTTAAACGTACGCCACTAGGGGCTTATTGTTTGAAAAGCAAACATATGTATTTTAGTCACTTTATGCAAATGTTTAACGGTCATAATCAATAGTTATTAACATTTTAATATCGATAGGCTGTTTATAAGAAGATTGATTTGTATGACTTGCATACTAAAAAGTTAAGTTTCTGGCTCTTTTCGGCCTTCTAGGGGTATGTTCTGGGTGAATACACCGAGCTAACACCCATCAGACACCCATCAAACACCGATTTTTATGCATTCCATATTGAAGAAACCCTAATTTTTGTAGTTTTAAATATATGGAATAAATATTTTTGACTTGATCTTGAACTTTATCGGCCTAACGCTGGCCTGCTGCCCCAGACTTTTCAGTAAGCAGAAATAGTAATCTTTAACTGGTTGTTATCACCATGATCGTTCTAATTCTCCCATTTCTTTTGTTAATGTTAGGGGCGCTATCGGTAAATTAATTATAAACACCCGTTAATAAGGTTAAAAAAGTAAAATAATATAAGGTGTTCAGCACTAAGTTCAGTACTTTGTTAGGCTCTGTAACCTTACTATGCATTTTCCATCATTTTCTTCTATATATTGCAATAATAAAGTAGATTTGCTCTCATAAAAAAATCAACAGCCCAACAATGAGTGCAGTAGAAATTAATAAAGATACCTATCTGAAGTGGTTTGAGTCGATGTTGCTGATGCGCAAATTCGAAGAGAAAACAGGACAGCTTTACGGACAGCAAAAAATTCGCGGGTTTTGTCATTTATATATTGGTCAGGAGGCCGTAGTTGCCGGAGCGATTTCTGCAATGCAGAAAGGAGATTCCATGATTACTGCATATCGTGATCATGCACACGCTTTAGCTTTAGGTGTCAGTGCAAATGAAATTATGGCCGAAATGTACGGTAAAGCTACTGGATGTTCTAAAGGTAAAGGTGGTTCAATGCATATGTTCAGCAAAGAACATCACTTTTATGGTGGTCATGGTATTGTTGGTGGTCAAATTCCATTGGGTGCCGGTATTGCTTTCGCAGAAAAATACAAAGGCACTACAAATCTAAATGTATGTTACATGGGTGATGGTGCAGTTCGTCAGGGTGCTTTGAATGAAGCTTTTAACATGGCGATGCTTTGGAAATTACCTGTTATTTTTGTTTGCGAAAACAATGGATATGCAATGGGCACTTCGGTTGAGCGTACTACTAATATGACGGATATCTATAAAATAGGTTTAGGTTTTGATATGCCATGTGCACCTGTTGATGGTATGGATCCGGTTGCGGTTCATAACGCAATGGATGAGGCTGCTCAGCGCGCTAGAAAAGGCGAAGGGCCAACCTTCCTGGAAATGCGCACCTATCGTTATAGAGGTCATTCTATGTCTGATCCAGCTAAGTACCGTACTAAAGATGAATTAGAAGAATACAAGGCAAAAGACCCTATCGAAAGTGTGAGAGAGTCCATTCTGAGAGAAAAATATGCAGAACAGTCTTGGATAGAGGAAGTCGAAGCTAAAGTAAAGCAAATCGTAGATGATGCTGTTAAATTTGCAGAAGAGTCACCATGGCCTGATGCTTCAGAATTATATACTGATGTATATATGCAGCAGGACTACCCTTATATTAAAGATTAATTTGAACGTATTCAATAGATAGTATATAGAATGGCTGAAATAGTTAGAATGCCCAAAATGAGCGATACCATGACCGAAGGGGTAATGGCAAAGTGGCATAAAAAAGTTGGCGATAAAGTAAAAAGCGGTGACGTGATGGCTGAGGTGGAAACCGACAAGGCTACCATGGATCTTGAATCCTATTGGGACGGTACCGTATTATATATTGGTGTTGAAGAAGGTAAAGCCGTTCCTGTTGATGCAATTATAGCCGTTATAGGAAAAGAAGGTGAGGACTATAAAGCGGCTTTAGACGCTGAAGGGGGCTCTCCAGAAGTTCCTGTTAAGGAGGAGAAATCGGACGGTAAGCCTGCTGAATCAAAAGATGAGCCCTCTAAAAGTGCTGCGCTTACCGATGCAGACATTGAAAAACTCGGAGTAACTGTAGTGCGCATGCCCTTGTTAAGCGATACAATGACTGAAGGCGTTATTGCAGAATGGCATAAAAAAATAGGTGATAAAGTAAAGAATGATGATATCCTTGCAGATGTAGAAACCGATAAGGCAACTATGGAAGTAATGGGGTATGCTGAAGGAACTTTATTATACATCGGTGTTGAAAAAGGAGAGGCGGCTAAAGTTAATGGCATCATTGCAATAGTTGGCCCGGAAGGAACAGACATTAGTGGGATATTAAGTCAGGGCAGTGCCTCAGGGAAACCCGTATCAGATAAAAGTACGGATGCTCCTATAGCTGAAAAAACTCAGACCAAACAAGAAGTCGCACCAGAAAAGCAAGAAGAATCTAATGCATCAGATGATCGCGTTAAAGCTTCACCATTGGCGAAAAGAATAGCTAAAGATAAAGGAATTGATCTTAGCCAAGTTTCTGGAAGTGCCGATGGTGGTCGTATCATTAAAAAGGATATAGAAAACTATAAGCCAGCTGCTGTTGCTCCTGCAGCTTCAAAAGAAGCTCCGACCGCAACTTCGGAAAAAGCAGCTACTCCACTTCCAGTTTATATAGGAGAAGAGAAATTTACTGAGAAACCGGTAACTCAAATGCGCAAGGTGATCGCTAAACGCTTATCTGAAAGCTTATTTACTGCCCCTCATTTCTATTTAACAATGAGCATAGATATGGATGGCGCTATTGCCGCCCGTATCAAGATGAATGAGTTTGCTTCCGTTAAAATATCGTTTAACGATCTTGTATTGAAAGCCGTAGCAATTGCTTTGAAACAACACCCTAACGTGAACTCTTCATGGTTGGGAGATAAGATTCGTTACAATGAGCATGTCAACATCGGCGTTGCCGTTGCTGTGGAAGATGGTTTACTTGTGCCTGTTGTACGCTTTGCCGATGGTAAATCGCTTTCAAGAATCTCAGCGGAGGTCAAGGATTTTGCTCAACGCGCTAAGGCCAAAAAATTGCAGCCTGCTGATTGGGAAGGTTCAACCTTTACCATATCTAATCTTGGTATGTTCGGTATCGATGAATTTACTGCAATTATCAACCCGCCTGATGCATGTATTCTTGCTATAGGGGGTATTTCACAAGTGCCAGTAGTTAAAAATGGTGCTGTGGTGCCGGGTAACGTAATGAAAGTTACATTAAGTTGTGATCACCGTGTTGTTGATGGAGCTACAGGATCTGCATTCCTTCAAACGTTGAAGGCATTGCTGGAAGAACCTGTAAGATTATTGATTTAACATAAAGGATAAGAATTACAAAGGTTGCCCGCTCAAAAGCTGGTAACCTTTTTTTATGCCTGTTAGTTTTTGTACTTTTGCGTCCATGTCAAATATCAAGCCTTCACTAGCTAAAGGAACCAGGGATTTTTCTCCGCGGGAGATGATCAGACGTAATTATATTTTTGATACCATCAAAACGGTATTCAAGAAATATGGCTACTCAGAAATACAAACCCCTGCTATGGAAAATTTATCTACTTTAACAGGTAAGTATGGTGATGAAGGTGATAAGTTGATCTTCAAAATCCTGAATTCGGGGGATTACCTTACTAAGGCCAGTTCAACGCACTTGTCTGATTTAAATTCCAATGCTTTGACCCATTCTATTAGCGAGAAAGCATTGCGCTATGATCTGACCGTGCCTTTTGCAAGATATGTTGTCATGCACCAGAATGACATCACATTGCCGTTTAAACGGTTCCAGATTCAACCGGTATGGCGTGCTGATAGGCCACAGAAAGGCCGGTATAGAGAATTTTATCAGTGCGATGTTGATGTAGTGGGATCTCCAAGTTTACTCAATGAGGCAGAATTTATTCTTATTTACCAGGAGGCATTGGGCAATCTTGGGTTGAAGGACTTTACTATAAAGATCAATAACCGAAAGATTCTTTCAGGCATTGCGGAAGTGATTGGCAAGCCAGAACTGATCATTGATATGACAGTTGCGATAGATAAGCTGGACAAAATCGGATTGGAGGGTGTAATTAAAGAGCTTATTGAGCGCGGATTCACAGATGCTGATATAAATAAACTTAAACCTGTTATCCTGCTGGAGGGCAGTAATGATCAAAAGCTGGAGCGCCTCAAGGCTGTACTTTCTTCTTCTCCAACGGGGCTGGCCGGTATTGAAGAAATTAAATCTGTTTTCGCATATGTAGCAGGGATGATTGGTTTGGATGCTTCAATTAAACCCAATTTGGAGCTCGACATCACACTGGCGCGCGGACTAAATTATTATACAGGGTGCATCTTTGAGGTGAAGACCAACGAAGTGGTCATGGGCAGTATCGGTGGTGGTGGGCGTTACGATGATCTAACTGGAATGTTCGGACTAAAAGGTCTTACCGGGGTAGGTGTTTCTTTTGGAGCCGATAGGATATATGACGTGCTTCAGGAGCTTAGACTTTTCCCTGAATCTACCGTCGCAGGTACAACCGTGCTGATCAGTAATTTTGATCTGGAGGCAGAAAAGTATGCCTTGCCTGTTTTGCAGCAATTAAGGAACGCGGGCATCGCTGCCGAACTTTATCCTTCCTCAGCAAAGCTAAAAAAACAAATGACTTATGCAGATGTAAAGGCTATCCCTTATGTAATTCTAATTGGTAGCGATGAAATCCAAAGCGGTGAATTAACTTTGAAGAATATGAAATCCGGAGATCAGCAGAAACTCTCGGTTGCTGCCATTATTGAATTGCTAATATTGCTATCTAACATATAAAAAACAAACAAACCTATTAACTGTTTGAAACGTATAGAATAGATTATATGAAGGCAATTTGGAAGGGATCTATTGGTTTCGGGCTGGTAAACATACCTGTAAAGCTTTATTCGGCAGTTCAAAATAGCGGTTTAGATTTTGATATGTTGGATGGAAAAGATCACTCCAAAATCAAGTTTAAGCGGGTAAATGAAAGTACAGGAAAAGAAGTTCCATATGATAAAATTGTTAAAGGTTATCAGTTAAATGAGCATTATGTCATATTGGATGATAGCGATTTTAAGGATGCAAGTCCGGAAAAAACCAAAATGATTGAATTGGAAAACTTTGTTGATATCAGCGAAGTAAATCCAATTTATTATGAAACCTCTTATTACGCAGAGCCGGAAAAGCAAGGTAAAAAGGCGTATGCACTCTTACAAAAAGCTTTAATTGAATCTAAAAAGGCGGGCTTGGCCAGGTTTGTTTTAAGAAATGCAGAAAACCTGTGTATTATTCATCCATTGGATAACATCCTTATTGTCACGAAGATCAGGTTTGGAGAAGAAGTAAGGGATCACGCAGATTTAGACATACCTAAGGGGGATGTTATTGGAAAGAAGGAAATCGATGTAGGTCTAGCTCTTATTAAACAATATTCATCATCATTTGATATTAAAGGGTTTAGTGACGAATATAGTAAAGAGCTTTTGCGGATCATTAAGGCGAAAGCTAAGGGTAAACGAGCAACCATCAAGAAGTTAAAACCAAGGGAAGAGCTGAGTGATGATCTTTATAGCCAATTAATGAAAAGTCTCGGAGCTAAGAAGGGCGCTTAGTTAGTAGGTTTTTCCAGCAAGAATGCCTTCAATTCTGTCTAACAACTCATCAATATCAAATGGTTTTGCTAAAAAACCATTTGGTTTAAATTCTCCATGCTCCACGTTTTCAGCAGTATACCTTGCAGAGATCATCAACACTGGAATTTCAGATGTTTTGTCCTCACACCTCAGTTGTTTCAGCAACTCTCTTCCATCGGCATCGGGTAGCATAATGTCGAGAATAATCAAATTAGGGACAAAGGATTCAATATGCTGCATCATATCTGCACTTTTGTTTAGTCCAGTTACCCTATAAGATTCGCTTTGCAGAATTAAGGTGATCACGTCAAGTATAGCGTGATTGTCTTCTATAACAAGTATGTTTTTGTAAATCGGTGAGCCTTTAGTCAAAATAGATTGCTTAGTGGAGTGCAAATATATTTAAGTGTTTTGACTTGTTTATGTATTTTTTAAAATTTATAAACAGATTATTGCAAAATCAATTTTTATAAAAATAAATTACACCTTATTGAAACCTTTTCCTCTTAATATCGTCTTAATAGTAGTTTTAGTTTTAGGGTAAAAGGGTATGATTGTGGCGATTGTACCCTTTTACATTTTAGGCTGATAGGTTGTCGTGTTAACAACTGCCTTTAAATCTTGTAAAATGGAATATAGACCAAAATTTGTACGGTTTACATAAATAAAATGCTTTACCCCTCTTGCTTGTTTGAACTCAGGCATTTTAGATATTTTTTCTCCGTAGTTATATAATTCCCTAAAAAAATCAGGATTGTCAAAATTAAAGATTTTGCTCGTATATGGCATAGCAAACAGTTTAATCATCTCCAAATAGGATTTATAGTAGAATTCCACCTGCCTTTCATTATCGTCATGGTGTATCATATCCAGCTTCCTGAACGCATCAATGGTTTTGCTCTTATTTAATATCACGTCGCTTGATACTAAAGAAAAAAATGGTTGGTAGAAGTCATCTGGCAGTTCCTTGATGCATCCAAAATCGATCACACCTAATTTTTCATCTCCGGTGATCAGAAAATTACCTGGATGCGGATCAGCATGTACGGCTCTAAGCTCATGTTGCTGGAAATTATAGAAGTCCCATAATGCCTGTCCAATCTTATTCCTTAATTCCTGTGAAGGATTGGTGTTTAAAAATTCCTTTAGGTGCAGGCCATCTATCCAATCCATTGATATGATTCGTTTACTGGAAAGCTTAGGATAGTATTTTGGGAAAATAATGTTTGGGATATTTTTGCAAGCTTCAGAGAATTCAATAGAACGTTTTACCTCCAGCTCATAATCTGTTTCTTCTAACAGCCTTTCTTCTACTTCTTTTATGTAAACGTTCAGCTCCTTTTCACTCATTCCAAGCAACCTGAAAGCAAAGGGTTTTACCAAGTTTAAGTCTGACGAGATGCTATTTCCCACGCCCGGGTACTGAACCTTTACTGCCAATTTTTTTCCACCTAGTTCTGCCTGGTGCACCTGTCCTATTGATGCAGCATTGTTAGATTTTAAATTGAACTTATCATAGATCTGGTCGGGCGTTTTTCCAAAATTCTTTGTAAAGGTCCTTACAATTAGAGGGCCGGATAACGGTGGAGCATTATATTGCGACTGTGAGAATTTATCTACATAGGATTTTGGTAATATGTTTTTATCCATACTCAGCATCTGTGCAATCTTTAACGCGCTTCCCTTCAGCTCACTTAAGGATTTATAGATATCGGTTGCGTTGTCTTCATTCAATTCGTCCCTATTCAAGCCTGGATTAAACAGTTTTTTTGAATAATGTTTCAAGTAATTTCCGCCAATTTGTATGCCTGTTTTAACAAATTTTGCTGAACGATGCGTCTTTGAAACTGGAATACTTTGTTGTTCCTTCATCTATTAAAACCTTAATTTTTCTTTAAAGCCGCCATTCCTGGATAAGAATTTCCCGTAGTCTAAAAGATTATCTATTGGAGAATGCTGAAACAGGTCGAATGTTACATTTATTCCTTTTTCAATTGCTTCATCCGTTTTCTCAAAACCGGCACTATCATCAGCAACCCAAAATTTTACTATAAAAGCAAACTGCAACCAAAGCGCATCTTTATATCTTTTGCTAAAAAATTTTCTATCTGCAAGCTCAGAGGTTTCAATACCATTATTGATAATATCTTCAGCAAAGTGTTCGAATATCGGTTTTACCCCAGAAAGTATAGGGGGCGTTGCAAAATAAAGGCTGGCAGGTTTCAAACTGTATAGGATAAAGCTCCGCTGTTTCTTCAACACTTCTACATAGCTGTAAAAGAAAGCCAGTATTTTTTCCCTTGAACTATACTGCTGCCAAACTTCCTGTTGTTGCAGGGTGTCAATTGTTTCAACGGTGAGATCCACCCATATTAACCTTTCAATGCTATCAAATGACGCATAAAAATTATAGAAATCTGATTCTGCTATCTTCAGCTTCTTGGTAAAACTATAGACAGATTTTGGCCGTTCATCATTGAGGAGTACATAATTGATATACCCATTTTTTATTTGTTCTGCAGTTGCCATTTGTTTTTGTTATAATTACGTTAAAATGAAATGCTTAGTTCTTTTTTAAATGTAAAGTTAACGCAATCTTCCGTCATTAATTAGTGACATAAGCCCACTTTCTAAAAGAAATCTCTAATTTCGCTGCTCATTGAAGCAGAACAGGAAACATATCCAACAGGTATTTGCAATCGTACTGCTTGCAATATTTATTTTTGCGCTCACACCGTTGAGTTTTTTTCATAACCATCATCAGGAAACGAAGATAAGTTGTGCCGCTGGAGAAGTCAGGTGCATGCATAAAGAACATGTTAAAAGTGGCGCAGATACCTGTATTATCTGTGCATTTCATTTTGAAAAAACCTATTACAACAACATTTATTATTTTCATGTTTCCCTGCAAAATAAGCCGCACAACCCCCATTTTTATGAGCTTTCAGGTTCTTATACGGAGATCATTGGTACTTCACTTCGCGGCCCACCAATAAGCTAGTTTCCTTTCGTGGCCCATATTACGGCCATTCTTAATCAATTTTTTTATAAATGGGCTATTGCCCGTTCCTCTATTAATTTAATTCACATTATGAAACAGACATATTTTTCATTGGGGCTCTTATTCTATATATTTTTTTCGGGAAGCCTCTATGCTGCGGCATTATCAAACATTACAGGTAAAGTTACCGATGCCCAAAACAATAACGCACTTACAGGTGCCACCGTTTCCATTCCCGATCTTCGAAAGTCCGCTATTACAAATGAGCTTGGAGAATTTACAATAAAAAACCTTCCCGCCCAGGGTAAATTTCTGGTTCAGGTTAGTTATGTAGGCTATAAGAGCCTTACAAAAATGGTTGATTTTGCAGAAAAGGGTTCGCTAGACTTCGCCTTGCAGCAAAGCGTAATTGAAGGACGCGAGGTGGTCATAACCGGATCAGCTTCTAGTTCTGATAATCGCAAAAATAGCACTTCAGTGGCCACTTTGAATAGAGCTCAATTGCTGTCACATCCCTCCACTAACTTGATGGATGCCATATCCAGATTACCAGGAGTTGCGCAAATTACCACAGGCCCATCTATATCTAAGCCTGTCATCAGGGGTTTAAGTTATAATCGCGTAGTTACTTTAAATAATGGCGTAAAGCAACAAGGGCAACAATGGGGAGATGAGCACGGAATAGAAATCGATCAGTACAGCGCAGACCATGTAGAAGTATTAAGAGGTCCTGCAAGTTTAATGTACGGCTCTGATGCGCTTGGCGGTGTGATCAACATTCTTGATGGCTTGCCTGCTCCCGAAGGTACGTTAAGGGGGGAGTTCCTTACCAATTACGCAACCAACAATGGGCTTACGGGCAATTCTTTGATGTTTCAGGGCAATGAGAATGGTTTTGTTTATAAAGTTCGCGGAACTTATAAAAATGCTTATTCTTATCAAACACCTACAGAGTATGTGCCAAACTCAGGATTCAATGAAACCAATTTCGAAGCCCAAATTGGTGTAAACCGCAAATGGGGTTATACTCATTTAGATGCCTCCAGTTTCCGTAATAATATCGGGTTTTACGAGCCGTCTCGAAATAAAGATGGACAGCTGGCTGATATCGATGGCAATGTATTTTCTAATGAGCAGAACAAAGACCGCACTCCAGCTTATCCACGGCAAGACGTACGGCATTATAAGGTTGCGTTAAATAGTAACATCATATTAGGCTATGGGAGCTTAAAAGCAACACTCGGTTATCAGCATAACCTTCGCCGGGAGCTGGGAGCCGCAGGTAGTGATGGCCTGGTGTTGTTCCTTAACAGTCATACTTACAGTTATGATCTTAAATACTCTTTTAAAGATTTCAATGGATGGGCACCTGTGGTGGGTCTTTCAGGAGAATTCATCAATAGCCTCAATACTACTGGTGCTGAACAACTTATTCCTGATTACAATTCCAGCGCAATGGGTGGTTTCGCCTTTATTAAGAAATCATGGGAAAACGACAGTTTCAATGCAGGGGCAAGGTTCGATTATCGAAAAATGGAAGGTAAAGCATTCAGTGGTGATGTTGAATTCTCTGCTTTTTCCAATACTTTCTCCCACATCACTGGAGCGGTTGGTTATACACATGAATTTAATGAGGCATTAAGTTTTAAATCGAATGCAGGAAGTGCCTTTCGCGCACCTAACATTGCCGAACTTTCTTCCAATGGCGTCCACGCAGGGGCATTTAGATACGAGGTGGGTAACTCCTCGCTAAAGCCCGAGCAAAGCTACCAGTTAGATGCTTCTTTTGAGTATCAAAATCAATACATCAGTGCTTCCTTGGGTGGTTTCGCAAATCTTATCAACGATTATATTTATTACAATACAGATGGGACTACCATCGCTGTAGATAATGGTGGTGGTACTACAAGAGATTTTCCCGTTTATAATTTTGTGCAGAACAATGCTTTTCTCCGCGGCATAGAGGCTTCTTTAACTTTGCACCCAGTTAGTTATATTCATTTCGAAAATGGATTTTCTTACACTAGGGCAACCAATCGCAGCCTTAAAACGTCTTTGCCTTTTATTCCTGCTGCTACGTTAAGAAACGAGCTGCGGTTTGAGCCTAATATCAAAGGCACTAATAATTCTTATGTTGCCGTTGGTATAGATAACTTCTTTAAACAGGATAAGATTGATAGTTTTGAAAGTGCATCCAGCGGTTATACTTTATTAAATGCCTCTTTAGGCACTACCATACGGATAGGTAAATCACAAAATATCACCCTATATGTTGCCGGGCGCAACTTGCTTGATAAAGCATATTATGACCATCTAAGTCGCTTTAAGCCTGGTAGGTTAAGCGATGAGGATCCAACACTGGGTATTTATAATCAGGGTAGATCAGTAACCTTCGGATTGAACATCCCTTTTACAGTAAAAAAATAGTCACATCGTTGCTACACAAATCCCGTTCCCTTATAAGGACGGGATTTGTCTTAAATAATGGTTAGCTTAGAACTTTAGTGCTTTGTTGTTGTTTCTAATTAAATAGTCATTATTTCATGTTCAGGAAAACCTTACTCCATTTGTCGCTTGCGCTATCTCTCTCGTTTGTCTTAAATAATACCTCATTTGCCCAAAAAGCTGATACTATATCCACCACTTTAGAGGATGTTAAATACGCCTACCCTGTAAAGTATTATCCCATACATGCAGAGGGGCAAGACTTTAGAATGGCTTATATGGATATACCGCCAGCTCAACTTTCCAACGGCAGAACAGTTGTTCTCTTTCATGGTAAAAATTTCGCAGGCTATTATTGGACAAACGTCATCAAAGCATTAACTAGTCGCGGTTTCAGAGTGGTTGTTCCTGACCAGATTGGATTTGGCAAATCTTCCAAAGCACTAATCCACTACAGCTTTCATCAATTGGCAAAGTGGAATAAGGCACTTTTAGATACCCTTGGTATTAAAAGAGCCAGTATTTTGGGTCATTCTATGGGTGGAATGCTCGCCACCAGATTCGCTTTACTTTATCCTGAAACTACAGAAAAACTACTTTTGGAAAACCCAATTGGCCTGGAAGATTACCGGAGCTTTGTCCCTTATGTCACTACCGAAGAGCAATACCTAACAGAACTCAAAGCTACGCCGGAAAGCATTCGTAAATACTATCAAACTTCATATTTTACCGTATGGAAGCCAGAATATGAGGAGCTCGTTCGCATAGCAGGCGGTATAACCAATAGCGGAGATTACCCTAGGGCAGCCAGAGTGGCGGCAATGACCTATAGTATGATTTATGAACAACCCGTTGTCTACGAATTGTATAACATCAAAGTGCCTACCATCTTGTTTATTGGTAAGGAAGATAAAACCATTATTGGCAAGTCATTACTAAGTGCAGACCAGCAGTCACTGCATGGCCAATACAAACTACTTGGCAAGCAAACAATCGCAAAAATACCTGGCGCCAGGATTATCGAATTTGAGGCATGCGGACACATACCTCATATCGAAATAGCAACAGAATTTACAGTAGCTCTATTAGGGAGCCTCTAAAATTTCTAATTGTATCAGTACCTGCTCCTGGCTAACAGGGTAGGCCGCATCATTTATTATACTTTCGTAAATGGCATCGAACAGAGGCAGGTAGCTTCCTGCTAAGGACGCTACTTCTTCAACTGTGCGGTTGCCTTCGTCGTCAATCAATGTTAGCTTTCCCTCGCTTCCAGGTAACTCAATTCCATAGCCTACTTCAGTCAGCTTCATGCCTTTCAATAACTGTTCTTCTTGTGTGTCAGATCTCTTTTTATGCAATGACCCATTCTCGCCATGTAATACAAAAGCGGGCAGTGGATCAACAAGCAACAAATTGGCGTGTACAAATACATTTACACTGTTCGGGTAACCCAAATGGATCGAAAAGTAATCATCTACTTTTGTTCCCTTTCTATTCTTTCCCGTTATTTTATGGAACATATCTGGTTTACCAAATAAGCTAATAGCCTGGTCAAGAAGGTGCGGGCCAAGATCATACATCAAACCACTTGCTGCGTAAGGCTCTTCTTTAAAGGTTTTAGGGCCTATTGCAGTACGGTAACGGTCATATCTGAAATGTACCTCGTTTAGCTTTCCTAGTCGTCCGCTTTGTACTACATCACGTACAGCAGAGAAGTCACTATCCCAACGCCTGTTCTGGTAAAAGAATATTTTTTTACCAGTTTGCTCAGATAGTTTAAAAAGTTCCATTGCCTCGGCAACAGTTGCAGTAAGTGGTTTTTCAACCAATATGTGTTTACCGGCATTTAAAGCCTGGGTAGCGTAATTGAAATGGGTAAAGTTTGGCGTGTTGATAATGATGAGTTCTATAGCAGGATCATTGATGGTTTCTTCAATGGTATCATAGCTAATAATTTCTGGGTAATTAGTAGCAGCCTGTTTATGGTTGCGTTCCGTTATTGCATGCAGCTTAAAACCTGGGTGCGCATTGATGAATGGGGCATGAAAAACCTTCCCAGACATTCCGTAGGCCAGTATACCAGTTATAATTTCTTTATTCATAGCGATAAAAATACTAAAACACTTTACTAAAGCCTACAACTAATTTTAATAAAACAGACCGCTAATTGTATCTTTGTTTTATGAAACCCGCAGAAATACATGTAAAATGGAAAATATTGCAAACCAAAATTTCAAGTGAGTTTGATTCAGACATTCCTGATCTTAAAGTAGTCCTTTTCCTCATTGGGGTACAGGAGCTGGGCAAAGGGCCTGGCAAATATAGCAAACGCCAAAAGGAGGAATTGATGCACATTGCTACCTGCAGACTACTTAGTGAGATGGGTTTTTATGAACTAGAGGGCTTAGATCAGGATGGATGGCCGCACTGGGCACTGGTAAAGCCTGTGCCATCTTTCGCAATGATGGAGCAGGAGCTTTTGCTTAAGTCACTGGCCATTCAGTATTTTGATGATATTTATCAATAGGTCAATTGCATAAAAAAGCCTGGCAGATCAATTGCTGCCAGGCTTTCTATTTTAGGATTAATTTTATTTCCCTTGTGTTTGTGCTTCTTTTTTCAAAGAGTCATTGGCAACAATTACAACCTCAACCCTACGATTCGCAGCTCTTCCTGCGTCAGTTGTATTGTCAGCTATTGGTTCAGAAAATCCTTTGCCAAGAGTTATCAAACGTGTTGATGGAACACCTTGAGAAACTGCATAAGCTTTTACAGCGGCAGCACGTTTTTCAGAAAGGTTCATGTTGTATGATTCTGTTCCTTTATTATCGGTATGGCCAATTACTCTAATGTCAGTACCTGGATACTGATTTAATGAGCTGGCTAATGATTTTACATTAGTTTTAGCCTGTGCAGTTAAATTTGCTTTATCAAATCCAAATAGAATTCCACTATCAAATTTTACAATAATACCTTCACCCTCACGGATTACTTCTGCATTTGGTATAGCAGTTTGGATTTCAGCTGCCTGCTTATCCATTCTCTTACCTATAAATCCCCCAGCAGTACCCCCTACAGCAGCACCAATAATGGCTCCAACTGCGGTGTTACCAGCTTTCTTACCTATAATAGCACCAATTACACCACCTGCTGCGGCACCAATTCCTGCTCCTTTTTGTGTTTTTGTTAAACTATCACATCCCTGAAATGCCATTGCACTCATTGATAAGGCGATACTAAGTGTTGCTATTTTAAATTTTGAAGTCATCATAATAATCTAATTTATTTTCGATGTCAGTAACTCAAACGTAATGCCAGTTTTAGTTTTATTCAGAAAAATATTCTTCTAGTTCCTTTAGCGAATTTTCGTCGGTATGGAAATCTTTAATTATTAAACCTTTTTCTACCAGTACAATTCTGTCACACACGTCGGTAACGTGGTTTAGGTCATGGCTGGATATAAAGGTTGTCATCTTCTTTTCGCTTTTTAAAGATTTAAGGATCGTCTTTAGCCTAATCTGCGTGGTCGGATCAAGGTTTGCAAATGGTTCATCTAATACCAGCAATTCCGGGTTTTGCAATAGCGCTGCTGCAATACCAATTTTGTTTTGATTACCCTTACTGAAATCACGGATGTACTTGCCACTGTTTAGGATCTCTCCGTTAAAGAACTCCTTATATTTTTCTAAATACGCAGTCACATCTGCAACACTCAGGTTGCTCAAACCGCCTATAAATACAAAGTATTCTTCTGGTGTAAGATAGTCGATCAGGAAACCTTCATCCAGATAAGATGCGGTGTAATTCTTCCAGTTATCGCTGCTCATTACATTTTCATTTTTAGAGATCACTTCACCTTCAGTCGGTCTGATCAAGTCTAGCAGCATCCTAAAAAAAGTTGTTTTTCCGGCGCCGTTGTTTCCTACAAGCCCCACAGTTTCGCCTTCGCGAATCTGTAAATCTGCTATGTTTACAACGGTTTTGTCGCCATAAACCTTCTTTAAATTCTTAATTTCTAAAATCATAATTATTCCCTAAAGCCTTCAGCTATTTTATATCGTTGTTTTTCAAACCTTTTTGTAATGTAATCCACCCAGAAGCCACGCATAATCAGCATGATCAACCCAAATAATGAAACGGCTATCAGACCGATGTATGGTTTATTCAAGATGCTAAAAGGAAGGTAAATTAATATTGGCATTAATGCATACAGAAACATCAACAGCCATTGCGTGGCACCCGTCCCCTGATAACTAAAACTGGCGCTTTTAGTAATGTCTAGTCTCTTGTAGTTCAGGGTAGCCAAGTACAATACTACAACAGTTCCAAAACCAATATTGTACAGGTAAGCTGCCAAATGAAGAAGAAGTAACTTCGGACTCAAAAATCCATAAAAGCTCGCCAGCAGTGTAACTATAGTACAGGCAATGGTGAACAGTAAAAATTTTGCTTTGATGTAATCCTTAAAGTTGATCTTATTTACAAGCAGTCCATCAAAGTGTGCACTTTGCCAGGCAAACATAAATTGTCCGTAAATAATAATAGAGATGCCCGTCATAAATATGGCACCGAACATCATTTGCCCAAATGAATCATCGGCGATGGGTTTTTCCTTATAAAATACAAAGCCATAGAACAAGAAAAAGAAACCCATAATAACTGCTGTTCGGGGCCTTTTGTGTCTCAAGATCAATTTCAGTTCCAATGCAGCCAACTCACCAACTTTGCCAAACCTATTTAAAAAGGCATAATCCGTGCTTACCTTTTTTTCGGGGGCGGTGCTTAGTTCTTCAATGTAAAGGTTCCTGCGCAGATAGCCGGTATTCACAAAAAAGATCAGTGCGCCTGCCAATGTAAAGCCCAGTGCCAAATAAGGGTATTTCGCAATGCCCTGGAAAACAAAATTAGAGCCAGCCATGATGGAAATTATCTTGTAATATTCCATTGCGGCAAAGGCAGCAATGACTATCAGTCCCCCAGCAGTGTAATACATATTAGAGATAGATTTTCTTTTTAGGTACAATACCAGGTAATTGTTAAAAAAGGTGAGTGACAGGATAGATACAATGAACATCAGTGTAGCAAATCCCCCATAAGCCGGAAGAATCTTTATAAAACAAAAAGGAAAGAAGATAAAGAATGGCCATAAGTTAAATGCCGAGAACAACGCTTTTACGTTCAGAAATTTGATGATCTGATTTTTGGTCACCTTTAAATGGAGGTAAGGTATAATACTCAGCGTAGGTAATTCCTGTAGCTGAAAACGCATTACAAAATCAAATGCAAAATAATAAAGGATTAGTCCGTTAAAGCTATGCAGCGAGTTTTGACCCGGAAACATTTGCTCCAAAAATTGGGACATGAAAAGCCCTATTGAAATTGCAATTCCTAAAAAGTAGAGTATAAAAAAGCCTAGAACAAGTTGTGCAGCAATGCTGCCATTTTTATTTCTCGACCGCCAAAATGATTTCCACTGATGGTTTAAAAAGGTGATTAGCATATAGTTTAGTAGTTATTCTTCAATATATAAATATGATTTACTTCTGCCTGCATTGTTGCATCAGTAATTGTATTTCTCTTTCCAGTTTGTTCTTAACTTTTCCCTCAACTTATCCTCCGCAGGGTTCTTTCCGGGGTCATATAGTTTTGTGCCACTCAGCTCATCCGGTAAATACTCTTGCGCAGAAAAGTTGCCTTCATAGCCGTGGCTGTATTGATAATCTTTTCCATATCCAATGTTCTTCATCAATTTGGTGGGCGCGTTCCTAATGTGTAAGGGTACAGGTAGGTCGCCCGTTTTTGCCACCAATGCCTGCGCAGCATTAATAGCCTCATAAGCCGCATTACTTTTAACAGAGCTGGCCAAGTAAGTTACGCATTGCGAAAGAATTATACGGGCTTCCGGAAAGCCGATCACATTTACTGCCGAAAAGCAGTTGTTAGCCATCAATAACGCATTTGGGTTTGCATTTCCGATGTCTTCAGACGAAAGAATGACCAGTCTCCTTGCGATAAAAAGGGGATCTTCACCGCCTGCAATCATACGCGCCAGCCAATATACTGCGGCATTTGGATCGCTGCCGCGAATAGATTTTATAAATGCCGAAATAATATCATAATGTTGTTCTCCAGCTTTGTCGTACATGGCCAGGTTTTGCTGGGCATGTACCAATACATTTTCATTGGTTAGCACCACCTCATCGCCACCAATACCGTTTATTGCAATTTCCAATACATTCAATAGCTTGCGTGCGTCTCCACCAGATAAACGAATCAGGGCCTCATGCTCTTTAAGCGTGATCTGCTTTTCCTTCAGTATCACATCTTCTTTAATGGCAGTTTGTAACAAACCGGCGAGTTCATCTTCGCTCAGCGATTTTAGAATGTACACCTGCGAGCGCGAAAGCAAAGCCGAAATTACCTCAAAAGAGGGGTTTTCAGTAGTAGCTCCTATCAATGTTAACAGTCCGCGTTCTACAGCACCCAGTAAACTGTCCTGCTGGGATTTACTAAAACGGTGTATCTCATCTATAAAAAGAATGGGTAATCCTAAGAAACTGTCCTTTAATTGTGCCGCTTTTTCAATCACTTCACGGATATCTTTAACCCCGGAGTTGATGGCGCTTAAATTAAAGAATGGGCGATCCAGCGTCTGCGAAATAATATAGGCAAGCGTGGTCTTGCCTACACCCGGCGGACCCCAGAATATCATGGAAGGAAGCTGCCCGCTTTGAATAGCTTTCCGCAGTACTGCATCCGGACCAACAATATGTTTCTGCCCAACATACTCATTCAGACTTTGTGGACGCATCCGTTCAGCTAATGGAGGCAAATTTTGCATTAAAGTAAATATACAGAATATTTATTCTGTCTTAGGAGTAGCTCCGGCGGTTTTAGGTTTTTTATTCCAGAATTTTTTCTTAGCCACACCAGTAGGTGTTGGCCTGCTAGAAGTAATTGTAGCTGTTTCTGCAGGCGCATTTCCTAAATTTTCTGGCATAGGTATGCGATCTATTTTCTTTTCAATCAGCTTTTCAATGCTCTCCAGTTTTCTTTTGTCCTTTTGATTTACCAGGGTAATGGCTGTCCCTTTTGTAGAAGCCCTTGCCGTTCTGCCTATACGGTGTACGTAATCTTCTGCATCATGGGGCACGTCATAGTTTACTACCAGGTCAATTCCCTCTACATCAATCCCTCTGCTCAATACATCCGTGCCTATCAGGATAGGCAGTGCCTTGTTCTTGAATTTCAGCAGCGCAGCTTCACGTTCCTTTTGGGTCAGGTCAGAGTGGAAGGCCTCGGCTTTTAAGCCCAGATTTCTAAATACCTTGCCCAGGTTTTTAACCTTTTCTTTAGTTGAGGCAAAAACAATGATACTCTTATAATCGCCTGATTTAAGAATCTGCGTAAGCAACGGCACTTTCTGGTCATCATGCGCCATATAAATCTGCTGGTTAATTCCTTCTGCGGGTTTAGACAATGCTATATTAATCTGTTCAGGATTTTTCAATAATGTTGAAGCCAGCTTTCTGATTTTAGGAGGCATGGTTGCAGAAAACAATACTGTTTGGCGAACCTTTGGTAAATACCCCACAATTTTCATGATGTCATCGTAGAAACCCATATCCAGCATTCTATCGGCCTCATCAAGAACCAGATGTTTCAGCTGATCCAGTTTCAGTAATCCTGAAGAAAGGTGCGAGATCAATCGGCCAGGGGTGGCAATAATAATGTCCACACCATCGCGCATTGAGCGTTTTTGTTGCTCATAAGCAATACCATCACCGCCGCCGTAAACAGTTAAAGAGCTGATGTTGGTAAAATAAGATAACGCTTCTACCTGCAGGTCAATCTGCTGGGCAAGCTCTCTTGTAGGCGCCAATATCAGGGTATTGTTATGTCTTTCCGGAGTCTCACTGATCATGTTCATGATCGGCAAAAGATAGGCTCCCGTTTTCCCTGTTCCTGTTTGTGCGCAGGCAATCAAATCTTGTTTGTTGAGAATAAGTGGGATAGCTTGTTGTTGTATGGGTGTGGCATTGCGAAATCCCATTGCCAGTAACCCCTCGTAAAGGTCGGGGTTAAAATTAAAATCTTTAAAATCCAATGTACTTTTATTGTTAGTTTTATGCTATAAAAGTAACCTTTTTATTTCGCTTTATACTTATCTGCGTATCCGAACACTTTTTGGAGCAGTACAGAACTTCTGGCTCCAATGTTGTCCCTAATTTTTAACTCTTCCTGTGCAACCTGCAAAAACATGCCGTCTATTGCTTTTTGTGCAACATATGCGGATAGATCAGTAGAAATCGGATTAACCAAGGGAATCCTGTTGTAAGCATTAGCAGCATCACCCCAATATTTGGTAGCACCTACCTTACCCAGGCTGTTTGCAATCACCGGGCGAAATTTTTCCATCAATTGCAAAGTGGTTACCCTTTTAAAGTAAGTAGTTGCAGCATCTTTATTTCCAAGCAGGATATTGGTTGCATCGGCGATGGTCATTTGTTTAATAGCAGATATAAATATGGGTTTTGCCTCTTTAGCAGCATCCTCTGCCGCGCGGTTAATCGTCAGGATCACATTATCAGCCAATGAAGAAAGTCCAATGCTCCTCAACGTTTTTTCTACTTTCTGTGCTTCTGGCGGAAAAAGGATCTTTACCGCCAAATTGCCTAAAAAACCATCTTTTGCAGAAAGTTGATCGGCGCCATTTGTGGTGCCGATCTCCAATGCTTGCTTCAATCCTAGTCCTATTTCTGAAGTAGTAGGGTTACCAATTGGAAGCTGTTTCAATATATTCCCTATTTGTGCCTGGCTTTGTATATCACAACTGTTTAGGGTAGATAATAGGATAATGGCTAAAAAAAAGCTAATTCTTCTCATTCAGTTTATTCGTTTGCCTAATAGTAAGCAAATCTTTGGCCAATAATCTTGCAGACTTTGCTAATTTGATGAATTCAGCACGGTATCCCTCTTTATCTTCATCTTTCGCTTTTTCTGCAACACTTATCAGGTGCTCATAGCTCGCATTCTGTCGGTAATCGGATTGTTTCAATAGCATTCCGAATTCCACTACAGCGGCACTGAACCTGAAGTTGCCGGAGGTCTTGTCAAATGCTATTTTATTGTCCAGTACGGGTTGTGTAATTAGCTTGCTCACATTTCCATCGGGCTGTTTGTACCTTACTTTTACGGTCATCAATTCCTGTCCGTTGCCTTTAAGTAGCGCAGGTCTGTCTTGTTGTTGCTGGTATTTGAGTTCATCTACGCTGCTGGCGAAATTGCTTTTCACACCCACGGGAATGACCTCGTACAAAGCGGTTACGGTATGCCCGGCACCTAGTTCACCAGCGTCTTTTTGGTCATCGTTGAAGTCGCGCGCCTTTAACATCCTATTCTCATAGCCAATCAATCGATAAGATTGTACTCTAGCGGGGTTAAATTCAACCTGTAGCTTAACGTCTTTTGCAATAGTAAAAAGTGTGCCACCGAATTCGTTAATTAATACTTTTCTTGCCTCGCTAATGTTGTCTATGTAAGCATAGTTCCCGTTTCCTTTATCGGCTAGTTTTTCCATTTTGCTATCCTTCAGGTTACCCATACCATATCCCAATACGGTTAAAAAGATCCCGCTCTTTCTTTTCTGTTCTATTAAGGTTTCCATATCACCATCACTAGATGCGCCCACATTGAAATCGCCATCCGTAGCTAGTATCACCCTGTTATTGCCACCGCTTATAAAGTGTTCTCCTGCT
This sequence comes from Pedobacter sp., assembly GCA_025351765.1. Classification (GTDB taxonomy): domain Bacteria; phylum Bacteroidota; class Bacteroidia; order Sphingobacteriales; family Sphingobacteriaceae; genus Pedobacter. Next base: position 12,155 of record JANXVH010000074.1, on the reverse strand, counting down.
ATTTTGTAAGCCAATTCAATGCCTTCTCCACCAGCAGTAGATCCGCCCGCCCTTAATTCATTAAGCGCTTCTTTTATCTTTATCCGCTCATTACCCGGGGTTGATGGCAATACCATGCCAGCACTTCCGGCATATACCACAATGGCTACATGGTCATTTTCCCTCAGCTGGTCTACCAGCATTTTTAAGGAGGAAGTTAGCAATGGCAACTTATTGGCATCATTCATGGAGCCTGATACGTCTATCAGGAATACAAGATTGGATGCAGGTAGCTTATCCGTCGGCACCTTCCTGCCCTGCAATCCGATCTTTACCAGCTTGTGGTTTGTATTCCATGGAGCGTCAGCAATTTCAGTGCTGATATGAATTGGGTCCTGTCCCTTCGGCTGCTCATACGCGTAGTCAAAATAGTTAACCATCTCCTCAATCCGCACTGCATCGGCTGGCGGCAGGTTGCCATTGTTAATAAATCTTCTCAAGTTACTGTAAGAAGCAGCATCCACATCGATAGAGAAGGTAGACAAAGGGTTGTTCAGTGCATTCTTAAATTTATTTTCGCTGGTGGCCATATAGCTTTCTCCGCTTTGCTCTACATGTCCTACTGGAACATCCTGTACTTCTTTGCCGCTAACGATGTAGCTGGCTCCATTACCACTTTCCTGTGTCCTTTTCACATATCCTCTTACCACCAACTCATCTTTTGGAACATTTATTGTCTCTTCCATCTGCACATTTATCACCTTTTGTTTGGCAATCTTAACAGTTACCGTATTGTAAGAGATATAAGAAAATACCAAGGCTGTAATAGAAGGGTTAACGTTAATGCTGTAATTCCCTTTTGCATCTACAGTGGCCTTAACTTTTAGTGCTGCACCCTGTTCTACTACAGATATATATGTGCCAACCATCGGCGAACCTGATTTCTTATCGGTGACAGTTCCTGTGATGGTTCTTTCCTGCGCTGATGCCTGGAAGCCGCTGATCAGCAGCAAGAGGATTAGTATTGAGTTTATATTTTTCATGCGAGTTATATTTGCTAATAGGATGTAGGCTTTGCTTAATTTCCATAATAGTGTCAGAAAATATTTTTATACTTGAGCAAATATCCCTCAGGCAGGCTTGAAATTTATTAAGAATAATTCCCGGATCCAGGAAAAGGACGATGCAGAACTGATCAGCAGCTACAAATCAAGTGGCGGTCTGGATGTATTGGGTCAGCTGTACAATAAATACATGCACTTGGTTTTTGGGGTATGCATCAATTACCTGAAAAATGAGGAGCAGAGCAAGGATGCAGTGATGCAGATTTTTGAAGAACTGATTGTAAAACTAAAGGTTCACGAGGTGCAGAACTTTAAGAGTTGGTTGCATGTACTTACCCGTAACCATTGCCTCATGGCCATTCGCAAGCAATCAAAGAATGAAACGGTCTCCTTAGAAGAAACTTTTGTGGAAAACACGAATTTTGTGCATCTTGATATGGATGATACAAAGGAGCATAAGCTTTCCGTTATGGAGAAGTGCATGGAAAATCTCCCTCAAGAGCAAAGGATTACGGTAGATCTCTTCTATTTGCAGGAAAAATGCTACAAGGAGGTGGCCGACATGACCGGGTATGATATGCTCAAAGTAAAGAGCTACATCCAAAATGGGAAAAGGAACTTGAAGATTTGTATAGAAAAGAACAGTGGTGAATAACGATTGGTTAGATATAGCGGTTTTAGAAGATTACCTTGATGGTAAGCTTGATGCTAAAACCATGAACAGGGTGGAGCGCCAAGCGCTAGACGATCCTTTTGTGGCAGAAGCACTGGCAGGGCTTAGCAATTCTCCGCGACGCTCGCTGGAATCCATATCCATATTGCAACGTCAGTTACAGGAAAGGATAGCACAGCAGCAAAATACCAAAAAGCAATCGGTTATTACCTGGCAGCGACTTAGTATTGGGTCTGCTGCTGCAGTGATGTTTATTGCCGCAGGGGTTGTGTTTTGGATGAAGCAGGCCAATTACCAGCAGCAACAAGTCAAAAACAAGCAAGTAGAAGTGGTATTGGCACCAAAAGCCTCTGCTCCAGTTGCTTCGCCAATTGACTCTGCAATAGTTGCCGGCAGTCAGGATCTTGCCGTAAACAGAAGCGTCAGAAAAGCAAAGATACAGGCTGAGTCTACACCAGGTGCCGTTGTTACGGCTACTGAAGCGACTGCCGATATTTCATCTTCTGCTATTGCCTTTTCTGCTCCAGTTAATGAACGGCTCAATAAAATTTCTGCTTCGAAAATGGTATCCCGGATGACTGACACTTCTGCTTTTTTAAGAGGGACAGTAATTGATTCTGTTACAAAAGAACCGATGGTAGGTGTATATGTTTCTGCGAAGGATGCAAATGGTATTTTGAGAGTTTTAACTGCGACCAACAAATCCGGCGAGTATGAGATCAAAAGAGACAGTTCCCTAGTTGGAAAGGATCTTGTTTTCAGTTATATTTCTTATGATACTACTATTTTTGCAGCTACTGGTGATGTTCGAAATGTAGTGCTTCGCGAAAGCAAGAATGACCTTCCTGATGAAGTGGTGGTCCGGGGATATGTGAAAAGAAACAAAGAATATACTGCCGGATCCAGCTACATTGTTAGTGGTAAAGAAGTACAGGATGTGCCAGTAGGAAATGTAGAACAATTTGGGTCTTCCTCAAAATCTCATCCTCTGGATGGTTGGGATCATTATTTTATGTACTTAACTAACAATAATAAGTTTAAAGGAGAACCCCGGGTTGGAAAATCGGTTGAGCTGAGCTTTACCATTGACACTGCAGGACTCACTCAAAATATTAAAGTGCTAACGGGTATTATCGGTAAATACAATAAAGAAGCAATACGATTAATAAAAGAAGGGCCTAGATGGATACAACCAAAGCCGTTAAATGCTAAAATTACTTTTAAGATTGATTTCTAAAAGAACAAATGAATAATTGCGTAAACGATACAGGCCAGTGTAGCAGATACAGGAATGGTCAATACCCATGCCCATAAAAGACTTACTGTTACACCCCATCTTACCGCAGATACCCTTTTAAGCAAGCCTACACCTACGATAGATCCGGTAATGGTATGTGTTGTAGAAACAGGAATTCCAAAGTGCTCAGTAATTCCCAAAGTAACTGCACCGGCAGATTCTGCAGCAACACCTTCAAAGGCGTTTACTTTGGTAATCTTGGAACCCATGGTCTTCACAATTTTCCAGCCGCCGCTCATGGTACCCAATGCAATTGCCGCGTAGCAGGAAATCGGGATCCATTCGGGCATCGCATCACCCGTGTGTAAAACATTCGAAGCAACCATAGCCACATAAATGATACCCATAACTTTCTGTGCATCGTTACCCCCGTGGGTAAAACTCAATGCAGCAGAAGAGACCAATTGTAAACGTTTAAACCATTTTTCGGCAACAGATGGTCTCGCATTCTTGGATATATGCAGTATGATAATCGATATGATCACAGAGATGGCCATACCGATAACCGGGGCAAGCACAATAAAGGCTACAACTTTCAGGATTGGAGCCAGGTTAATGGCCGACATTATATTTGCGCCCATAGAAGCTGCTTTGGCCATTCCTGCACCTGCAAAGCCGCCAATCAGCGTATGAGACGAACTGGAAGGGATACCAAACCACCAGGTAAATAAATTCCACATAATTGCGGCAATTAACCCAGATAAGATCACCTCAAGCGTAATGTAGTTTTCTACTACGGTCTTAGCAATCGTATTTGCGACTTTATGGTCAGTAAAATAAAAGTAAGCGGCAAAATTAAAAAGCGCGGCCCAAATTACGGCCTGGAATGGTGAGAGGACTTTTGTCGAAACAATTGTGGCAATTGAATTCGCAGCATCATGAAAGCCGTTGATATAATCAAAAGCAATTGCGAGAACAATTACAACAACCAGTAAGGTAGTTACCATTTTTTTAAAATTTAAGCGTTCTTTACCAAAATAGATTCCAGCACATTTGCTGCATCTTCACATTTGTCTGTGGCCATTTCAAGTGTTTGAAGCACTTCTTTCTGCTTGATCAGTTCGATGGCATTGGTCTCAAACTCAAATAAGCGTGCTATGGCAAGATTACATACATAATCAGCTTGGTTTTCACCACTATTAATACGTACACAGGCATCGGCAATTACACGTATATTTTTAAAACTTCTCAGTTCTTTGATCGCTTTTTCAAGGTCAATGCACATTTCTACCAGCAATTCGGCAAGTTTAACCATCGCGTCATTAATAGTAGTGATGTTATACAATTCAATATTAGTGGCAGACGCATGGATGTAATCAGCGATGTCATCAACGGCACTCGCAAGTGCATGGATGTCTTCCCTATCGAACGGTGTAATAAAATTTTTGCTCAACTCTAAAAAGATAGAGTGGGTAATATCATCGCCTACGTGCTCCAGGCGTTCAATTTCTTTAATATGTTCTTTTCTTTTCTCCAGCTCCGTAGCCGTTAAAGCCGAAAGTAACGCTTCTGATATCTTTAAAACATTACTGCCCGCCTGTTCAAATAACGGTTGAAATTTTTTATCCTTAGGGGTAAAGAAATTGAAAATGCTGTTCATCTTATCAAATATAATATCACACAAAAGTATGAGTACAATGTTAACTTAATGTTAAGTGTTAATTTTTCTGTCTTTTGTTAATGTGCTATTGGCTCTTTTGCAGCGTAAAAGCAAAGGTTGTCCCAATCTGAAGCGTACTTCTTACAGAAATAATTTGCTGATGGGCCTCCAATATGTGCTTTACAATGGCCAGTCCCAATCCCGTACCTCCTTCTTCTCGGGAGCGGTGAGTGTCTATCCGATAAAAACGTTCAAATAATCTTGGTAAATGTTTTTCGTCAATCCCAATCCCATCGTCGGTTACTTCTATCAGGTATTGGTCGTGCAGTTCAAAGATTTTTATTGCGGTAGAGCCATTAATCTTTCCATATTTCAACGAATTCTGTATCAGGTTAATCATTACCTGCCGGATTTTTTCACGGTCTGCTTTCACCATAGCCGGATGGGTATATTTTTCTTTGATTAATAGCCTGATGCCCTTAGTTCGTGCATTGTCCTCCAGCCCCTCCATTACTTCTTTCGTCAGCGTTACAAAATCGAATTTCTGATAATTAATCGGTATCTCTCCAGTCTCCAGTTTAGAAATAGAATCCAGATCATTAATCAGGTAACTTAGTCTATCAACATTCTTTGCCGCTTTTTTCAAAAATCTGGCTGCTGTTTCAGGATCATCTGTAAGGCAATCTTGTAGGGTATCTATATAACCTTGTATCGCAAATAATGGTGTCTTAAATTCGTGAGAAACATTGGATAAAAATTCTCTTCTAAACTGCTCCTGCTTCTTCAAAAGCTCTATCTCGCGTTTCTTGGCGCCTGCCCATTCTTTTACTTCCTGCTCTACATCATTGATCGGGTCTGCACTTACATATTCGCCCAGTGCATCCTTTAAGTCTTTACCCAACTTAAGGTTGTGTATCATCTTGTAGATCAATACAATTTTAGAATAGATATATTTTTCCAGCAGGTAATAAAATACGATGAAGCAGGTAAAAAATGAAACCCCAAAGGAGATCAACATATAGTACCAGCTTTGCTGGAAATAAAAATTAACCAGGCCAATAGAGAGTGCCACGGCCAGGGAAGTGATGAGTACAAGTACACTTAATTTCATGAGCCCAAAATACGGGAATAATTGCTATTTACCCTGTTTTTCAGTGAGATATTTCCAGTATCTTTTTGGTACATGTTGTACATGTAATTTCGTGTTTTTCCTTGCCAAAATGTTAGTGCTTTTAAAATAGTCGGACCATAATGTTGCATAGAGGTTTTCTTTTTCGGGCAATTGCCCGGTTACGGGCTTGGACAGCTTTTTCAGCGCCTCCTGATCAAAGTAAATCTCTTCCACTTTTTCAAGATCGTAATAAATACCATAATGTCTGGTCAGATCGTAAATCACCCATTTTTGATCCGCATACCGATCTTTAAAGTGTTTCATAATTAAAGGGATAACGTTAAAGTGTGGATCAATGCCACAATAAAAAAGACCATCGGCCGATTCCTTAAACCTTATGAAGGCTTCCATCCTGTGTTTTTCGCGTTCCACCTTTTTGGCAAGTTGTGAAATGCCCAATACATGTTCATTACCAAAATTTGCTTCAGCACCCTTTCCATGCAGAAACAAGTAACAAGTAAATTCAAATAGGTGGGTAAATGCTTCAGGAAGTTCTGAAAGGAAGGCACAGTAAAATTTGCGCATCCAGCTACCATCCAATTTTTGATTAAGCCCTTTCCAAACCCTATCGGCCTTCGCCGGATCATTGTAAATAGTCAAAGCCTGAGCAAAAGCATCTGGCTCATATTTTTTTTCCAGTTGGAGCAATACTTTACCGGGCTTTCTTTCAAACCATTCAAAAACTGCACAAAGCAGCCCTTCCAAACTTCCATCAACAATATAGATTTCTGTTATAGGCATTAGAATAGGCCCAGTTGCTTAGTATCCGTTTTAATGTATTTACTTTGGCTCTCCGCCAGGATAAAAGATTTGATCTGTGTATTCTGATAATCTTTAAGCTGGTAAGGAGTATCTGCGCAGCTTATAAAATACTTAGCCCGGTTATAGGCAACGCCGATTTTTTTAAGCTGATCAATGCGCAGTTTACCAAATTTCCGAGCCTGAACTATTTTAAGTGCAGAAGTAACTCCTATTCCAGGTATGCGTAATATTGTTTTGTAGGAAGCCACATTTACATCGACAGGAAAGAAGTGCAGATTTCTCAATGCCCAGCTTAACTTTGGATCTACATCTATGTCTAAGTGCGGATTGGCATCATTCAGTAATTCGTTTACATGAAAACCATAAAAGCGCATTAGCCAGTCTGTCTGGTACAATCTATTCTCCCTAATTAGAGGAGGTTGTGTTCCAAGAATGGGTAATCGATTGTCGTTACTGATTGGGATATAGCCTGAGTAATATACCCGTTTAAGCGAATAGTTTTTATAAAACGCAGCTGCGGTTTGCATAATCTCTTTGTCTGTCTCGGCTGTTGCGCCAATTACCATTTGGGTACTTTGTCCGGCTGGTACAAATTGTGGCACACTCTTGATCAGCTTCTTTTCCTCTTTAAACTTAACAATCTGGTTTTGCACAAAGCCAAGCGGCTTAAACACCTCTACATGGCTCTTTTCGGGAGCCAGCAACTTTAGCCCGGCTTCTGTAGGCATTTCCAGATTAATGCTCATACGGTCTGCATATAGTCCAGCTTCCATAAGCAGTTCTTCACTTGCCCCAGGTATGGTCTTCAGGTGTATGTAGCCATTAAAGCGTTCTTCCAAGCGCAATTTCTTTACCACTTTAAGCAGGCGCTCCATGGTAAAATCTGCATTCTTAAATATACCGGAGCTTAAAAATAAACCTTCAATATAATTTCTCCTGTAAAAGTTCATGGTTAACGATACCACTTCCTCAACTGTAAATGCCGCCCGTTCAATGTCATTGCTTTTGCGGGATACACAAAAAGCGCAATCAAAAATGCAATGGTTTGTAAGCAGGATCTTTAACAACGATACGCAACGGCCATCTTCTGTATAGGTATGGCATATTCCTGAAGCGTGACTGTCGCCCAAGCCCTTGTTGTCGTTTTTTCTTTTTCCCCCGCTAGAGGAGCAGGATACATCATACTTAGCAGCATCGGCTAAAATATTTAATTTTTCTCTAAGGCGATCAGACATTAAATTAATTTTATATACTAACAAATATAGTAAATAAACTAATTTAATTAGCCAAAAAGACATTCCTGCAGGCTATGAGACAGCGAAGGGGGCTTGTCCGGCTTCTTCATAAAAATGCGTTAAATAACTGAGCATAAAGTCATGGCGGCGGGAGGCCAATGCGCGACCATTTTCTGTTTTCATCAGATCTTTTAGCAACAGCAGCTTTTCATAAAAGTGATTGATGGTAGGTGCTGTATTGTTTTTATATTGTTCTTTAGTCTGATTTATAGCAGGTTTTATTTCCGGATCATACAAAACCCTATTTTTATAACCTCCATAAGTAAAAGCCCTTGCTATTCCAATTGCACCTATTGCATCCAGCCTGTCGGCATCCTGTACAATATCCAGTTCTTTAGAAGCAAAGGCAACTTTGTCAAATGAAGATTTAAAACTCATGTTTCTAATGATTTCCTGTATATGGTATACCCGGTCTTGCTCTAACCCTGCGGTTGATAAAAAGGCGCCAGCAATTTTTGGACCTAGTTCCTCATCTCCGTCATGGAATTTACTATCAGCAATATCATGCAGCAAAGCAGCAAGAGAAACAATTAGCGGATCGCCGGCTTCATCAGCATTGATCTTCAAAGCATTTTTATACACCCTGTCTATGTGAAACCAATCGTGCCCTGCCTCTGCGTCTGCCAGCCTGGACTTTACAAATTGTATGGTTTGATTAATGATGTCGTTCATGCTGCGAAGATACATTGATCTCGACTGAAGAAGGAATAAGCTTTGTAATATCCAGGTGATTCAAACTAATCATTTGCGTCATTTCCACATCTAAAATTATGGCAATCTGAAAAGTTCTTTCCAGGGTTAATTTACTATAGCCTAATTCAATTTTACTATAAGCATTCTGCGAAATCCCTAATTTTGCTGCAAGGTAATCTTGCGTGTAGTTTCTAAATGCCCTTATCTTTCTAATATTTCTTGCAACAATTTTTGTCTTCGACGCCTGCTGATCAACCATATCCTCTGTTTTAATCCTACTTGTGTGTAATAAACGAAATATTCAAAATATCGGATTTTAGGTCCGGTTTCTACAACCTTGGGGGAGTCGGTAAAAAGAAGTTCAATAAATTTAAGAAGGTAATTTAAAAGTTAATCTTGCGGATCAGCTCTCCTGGTGCCGTCATATAATTCATATTCCAACATACGGCAGTCTAGCTTACCATTATAGAATTCGATTTTACGCGAAGCTTTAAGCCCTATTTTTTTAGCGAGGTCAGGATTTCCAGTAAAAATATAACCAGAATAGCCCTTGCAACTCTGTTTCATAAAATCGCCGATACGCTTATACGTCAGTTCCAGTTTAGAATGAACGCCTAAACGCTCTCCATATTCGGGATTAAACATGACCACGCCTTTTCCGCCCTCAGGAACTTGGGTATCGGCAAAATCGCACACTTCAAAAGTAATCAGGGTATCTACACCCGCTGTTTTGGCATTTTTGCGACTTACATCAACGGCATCCTCAGAAATATCTGTGGCAATTATTTGCAGGTCAATATTTTTAATTACCTGATCCTTCAGGATTCTTCTTTCTGCAAAAAAAATCTCTTCATCGTAGCCCAAAATATGCATAAAACCATAGTTCATACGGAACAGACCCGGCCTTCTATTGGTAGCTAATAAAGCAGCCTCTATGGCTAACGTTCCTGAACCACACATGGGGTTTACAAAAGGAGACATGCGGTCCCACTGAGTGCTCATTACTACACTTGTAGCGAGTGCTTCCAGCATGGGTGCTTTACCGGGTATTTTGCGGTAACCGTGTTTGGCAAGGGTTTCACCAGAAGTATCTAAAAAAATGTCTGCATCATTGTCTTTCCAATACAAATGCACTACGGCTTTATTGGCATCAGAACCGGAGTTTGGCCTAATTCCTTTTTTATCCTTAATGCGGTCAACTATTGCATCCTTTACTTTTAAATTGGCAAATAGCGGAGTAGTTATGGTTGGATTATCTACGTTAGAAGTAACCGAGAAATAACCAGAAAAATCGATTAGGTCTTCCCATGGCATTTCCACAAGTTCACGGTATAATTCTTCAGGATCAGCAGATTTAAAGCTTTTAATACAATAAAGAATCTGACTACCGCACCTCAGGTTAAGGTTGAGTTTTATACACTCAGAAAGCGTGATGTTTAGTTCCACACCTGTAAGAAAACTCCTAACAATGGTGTAGCCTAGGGCCGAAACTTCATCCTCTAAATAAGATGAAAGACGTTTATTACAGGTGATAATCACCTTACTTTTTGTGTGGAAAACTTGCATAGTAATTTTGCGAAGTTATCAATAAAATTATAGAGATTTGAACTTCCCAGTATAATAAAATAGTATTTGATATGGAAATTAAAGGAAGAGTGCATGAAATTGGTGCATTACAACAGGTGAGTGAAACTTTCAAGAAACGCGATCTTATCATAGAATATGCAGAAAACCCAACTTATCCAGAATACATCAGGTTTGAAGCTTTACAAGATAAAACAAGCCTGTTTGACAGCTTAAAACAAGGAGATGACGTTGAAGTTTCATTTAATCTTCGCGGTCGCCCATGGACAGACAAAACAGGTAAAACTTCTTATTTCAATAGTCTTGTAGTATGGCGCATTAATGCATTAGCCAGTGCTGCGGCTGCGTCTACTCCACAATATGCACCTCCTGCTGATTTGAGCAATGCTCCAGGAGAAGACGACGATTTGCCGTTCTAAGGTCTTTTTTAAATAAACAAATGTAGCCGTGCCGCCTTCCAAAAGAAGGCGGCACTTTTTTTTGAATCTTACAGCGCAAAATTCGAGTTTTCCATTACCCTAATTTTTTAAACTTTATTTGTAAAGGTTTTAGGTGTTAAAAGCACTTTGCTCTCAGTTTTAAACTATAGTTGGGATTAAGTGGTTCATTGGTTTGAATAAGGCGCTGCGCGCCAGTATTAGCTGGGCAGGCTATGCCATTTGGAGCATCATAAACTAAACCAGGCTTACTGTCAACCAGTTCCTGAGGCACGTAAATTTGTGTTTTAGTAACAGAATATCCACTGGGAATAAATCTGATGTAATACCCATCCGGGTGTAATGACCAGGTGCCAGATGGGAACTCATTATCTACCACAGGTACCAAGCCGGCCAGCATTGCATAACGTTCTATCTCTTCATAAGTAGAATTTCCCGATGCTGCAAGTCTGCGAATATTGTTTTCAGCTTCAAATACCGCTTGTATGGGCTGTGGCAATTGCGCTTTAGCTTTCTCCATTAAATTTGCGGGGAGTATGCCAAGGGCTCCACCTTCCAATTTTAATAAGAAAGCAGGGGTTAAAAGCGTAGTAGCTGTCAGCTTGATTTGGGTATTGTAATCGGCAAAGCGAGTTCTGGCGATGATGGCCCAAAGCAGTACCTGAATGTCATGCTGACTCACGTTGGGATGACTCTCGCCCCTTTTTAAGATTTCGATTACCACATCCTGTTTTGGGCCAAGAACAGGAGCTAGCATATAACCATCGCCATTGCTGGGGCCCCGCGTGCCTGCTTGCAGACAATAACTTTTATTGGTCATCTCGTAATAGCCGGCGCATAATTTGAACCCTCCTTCAGGCGCTTTAGGTAGCAGGTAGAGTGGTTGCGCAGTCTCACCCTCATGAAAAGAAGGTGGTTTTTTGCCGTCGCGTTGTACGTCTTTAAAATTAGTGGTAATGGCTGCCGGTTGTTTAATAATTTTATTGAGGCTACCGCCGGCCAATTCGCTGCCTTTGTCAATTAATATTTTTCCTAGTCCTCCAAATTGAGCTTGCGCCAGGCAAGTAATTCCGAAAATTAACGAGAGCGATAAAATAACTTTTTTCATAGGATTGCGCATGAATAGAAAATGGGATTAAGATCGTTTTTTTAATTAGTTTGCTACTTTAGTAACGTTTTTTTGGTTGCAATGTTTTAAAGAATGCACTTAAAGAAGACTTAATAGCGGCTGTCGGTGCATTTTACAATCGTTTTATCAAGGCTCTTTTTTATGCCATGCATAATTCAAAGCCCTAGCGGCTTTTAATACGTCAATGAACGTCTGCTACCTGCTATCACAGCTGGCAGATTAAATCTGATGAGTCGACTAGTTAAAATATTGAAACGGAAGCAGTGCCTATTATTTTTAGCTGATCAGCGATGGCGGAGCGCGTTCCGGATGTCAACAAATCGTTCGGACTTAACCGACAGATTGTTATGGTGTGGCTTATAAAAAGCTCGTTTTGTTACAGGTACAAATGTAGGAAAAATAGTCGATATTTCCAAATAAAGTTCCAGATTTTTTTGAATTAAATGTGTTGATTTACAGTATGTTAATTAT
>JANXVH010000065.1 GCA_025351765.1 Pedobacter sp. | reverse complement strand
ATCCTATTGGCCATACCTGGTTTAAAGATTAGTACCGGTGAGCCAAATATCAGCTCGCTTTCCGGTAAAGGATCAGCCCGGCAGGCCTTTCAACAAGTGATTAATAGCGGCGTGCCCAGCGCAGTTGATTTTCCTATCTATATTGTGATTAAAGGAGAAAACGAAGATTTGCGGGAGGCTATCCAGCTAACATCCAATACTCCTGGCGTCTACAAAGTACTTTTCCCGGCAGGCGATGCATTTCACTCCGGAAACGAGACACTGCTGATCGTTATCCCAACAAATGAAGGAAGTACGGAAAATGGGAAGACCATCGTAAATGCCCTACGTAACCGCTTGCTCTTCAAAAATGCAACGGCATTCGTTGGTGGCTCAACAGCGGCGGATATGTCCTTTACAACCGCCGTCTATGGTAATTTTCCAAAAATGGTCTTCATTATTTCAGTAATTACTTTTTTAATATTAACTATCGTTCTGCGTTCCCCGGTTTTAGCGCTTAAAGCAATATTCCTAAACCTGTTTTCCCTGGGCGCGGTATTTGGATTTATGGTGCTCTTTTGGCAAAAAGGTTATGGTTCGGCACTAATTTACGGATACCAACCTACCGGCGCGATCCGGGACTGGATACCATCAGTTATTTTTGCCTGCCTTTTCGGGCTTTCTATGGACTACGAAGTTTTTGTACTGGTACGAATTAGGGAGGAATATGACCGCACCGGTTCGACCAGCGAGGCCATCGTACAAGGGCTTGCGCGGACAGGACGGCTGGTCAGCTGCGCGGCCATCATATTGATAATTTCCTTTCTTTCTTTGAGCGGCGGCCCAAACCAGATCAACAAGATTATAGCGACAACGCTGGCCTTTGGCGTTTTCGCAGATGCCCTTCTCATACGTACTGTATTAGTACCGTCGCTGATCTCGCTAATGGGGAAAGCGAACTGGTGGATGCCGAAAAGGTTAATGAGCAACAGAAAAGGGCATGAATCTAATTAGAAGGGCGATCTACAATAAAGGAGTTGCTGTTCAGCAGCCTGTTAAGTTGTTTCAGCAATTCAAAAATCCGATTCAGCAGATTCCCAATACTCTCTTTCGAAGAGGATAAGTATCATTGTTCTTAAACGAAAAAAAATATGAGGATCAGATTTAACATTGCCCTGGTTGCAGCCTTGTTTTGCGCCGGCTTGGCAAACGCCCAATCACACAAACCGGAAATGCTGGTAGGTAACTGGAAAGTCGAAAGCCTACAACCAAAGTTTCCGGATAATATCACTGCCAAGGAAAAGGCAAAAGATGAGAAAACCATAGCAGACGATGAAGCTGAATTTAAAAAGGCAGGTTTTCGCTTCACCGGAACAGAATTGCTGGTTGGCCCTAAGAAATTTACCTGGAAAATGAGTAGCAGTGGGAATGAAGTAACGGTTAAGAAGAACAAGAAAACGATCATTAACGCTACTATCTTAACTTTGACGGCGGACCGCCTGGTTTTCACAAGACCCGATGAAGGCATGATTGTGACGTACACACTATCGAAATAATTATTGATTAAGTCCGACATTTGATTGCAGTTGCTATGGGTCAAGGGCGGTTTCAGACAGTGCGGGTAACATCTCGTTATCCGCGCAAACTGGAATGGAATCGTTCAATCAGTATATGTTTATACTAACCTTACAGTTTAAGTAAATGCGATCTGATAATCAAGCCAGAACTGCAATTCAATCTTTAAACAGGGTTCGACTTTATCTTCACCGCTTAAATACGCGTATGGCCGACTTTACCTAACAGTTCTTGATTTCGATATTGGTGGCCAAATTAAAATTAACAACCCGAACATACTTCATATGCTTCGCCAGCATTTTCCTTCCTTTTTGTTGCCTTGCACAGCAAACAATAGTGAAAGGGCGCATAGCGGATTTAGAGACTGGACTGCCAATTTCGTTTGTTAGTGTCACCTTCACCGGGACGCACATCGGCGTTGCTACGGATACACTGGGCACATTTACACTTACTGCGACTGGTTCGTACACGCGCATGCTTGTTTCTGCCGTTGGCTACAAGCCAATAACAAAAGCCATCTCTCCTGGTACGGAAAATGAATTGCGTATCCGGATGGAAAAAAGCCAAACAGTATTAAAAGACGTATCGATCACGGGCAAGAGCAAAAAACCTTACCATAATAAAGATAATCCGGCCGTGGAACTCATCAGGCGGGTCATCGCACATAAGGAAGTCAACCGAGCACAAAGTGCGGATTACCTGCAATATGAGCAGTATGAACGCATCGGCATAACGGCATTCGATATTCCCCCGGTTTTGGTCCACAACTTTTTATTCCGGCCTTACCGGTTCATGTTCGATACCATAGACGGGAAATTATCGGCAGAAGTCTACCTGAGCGAAAAGCGATACCATCAATATTTTCGTAAAACACCTGCTAAATCCATCAAGATCCTCGACGCACAGAAAGAAAGTAATATTATCAAATTCATCGATACGGCAGCGGTTAATGTTTATCTGAACATGCTATATGGAAACAGGATCGACATTTATGAGAATAATATTTTTCTTTTAAATTACCAGCTGTTAAGCCCCATTGCTAACCACGCGTATGACTTTTACAAGTTTTTCATCACAGATACCATTAGATCAGGAAAGGATACCTTAATTGAATTAAGCTTTACGCCCCGTAATAAAGGTGACCTGCTTTTTGAAGGGCACTTGCTGGTAGCTATGAACGGAACTTATGCCGTAACCTCCTGCGAATTGAACGTGAACAACCATATCAATATTAACTTTTTGCGCAGCCTGAAAATCGATCTGGATTTTGAAAAGCAAACTTCCGGGCGATACTTTTTGACCAGGAGTGATGCCAATATCGACTTCGGCATCTTTAAAAACAAAGGGTTCGGTGTTAAGGGGGAGCGAACTATCGCTTACTCAAATTATATCGCGGATCAACCGCTTGACCAGGCTTTTTATCAGGGTAAAAGCGAGCAGTCCGCGCCAGGCTTTAACAGGCCGGACAGCGCTTACTGGTTGCAACATCGTCCCGATTCGCTGCTAAAAAATGAAGATGATTATTATAAACATGTCAGCCGTCTGGAAAAAATGAAATCATTTAAGCGCGCTACCTGGATCGCTTCTACATTTGCCGGCGGCTTTGCCGATGTCGGGCCTTTTCAATTCAACACGACGGAATTGATATCCTATAGCACCGTAGAAGGACTTCGCTTAGGTGTGGGCGGACGAACTACACCGAAATTTAATCAGACCATATACCTGGAAGGTTATTTAGCTGAAGGAACGCGTGATCGTCAGTTCAAGCATAACGAAACGGTTTATTACTCCTTTAACAAAACGCCCCCATACCGCTTTCCGAATGACTATTTAAAGCTCAGTGAACAATATGATATCGGCCTGCCTGGCGATAACTCTGCTAATGGAAATTTCCGGACACCGCTCTCGTCCTTTCAGAGCGGCAAAAACCGTTATTATTTCTACAACCAGGATTACAAAGCAGATTATGTCAAAGAGTTTGATAATCACTTTTCCTTCGATGCCGGATTCTTTAGCAGGCAACAAGCTACAGCTGGATCACTGACCTATACCCGTAACGATGCGCAGCAAACCGAAGTTGATCATATCACATCCAGCGGATTTACATTGGCCTTACGTTATGCTCCTCACGAGCAAATTTTCCAGGGAACCGATACCCGCAAC
>JANXVH010000056.1 GCA_025351765.1 Pedobacter sp. | reverse complement strand
GCAGGCGCAACTTTTATTGCTATATTTGCGCCTGCAAAAGCCTTTTTGATTGTGCTTTGTAATTAGGTCCCGTAGTTCAACGGATAGAATAGAAGTTTCCTAAACTTTAGATATGAGTTCGATTCTCGTCGGGACCACAGTAGATAATCTTAATCCCTTGTAAATCTTAGTTTTACAAGGGATTTCCTTTGTGGTACTTACTCTATTACTTACAGTTTTTGGTTTTTTTAGGTTTTCATTTCTAACCTAATGCGTTAGAATAGGAAATTATGTATCTTTAAAACTTAAATTAACGCAATGCAAGAAAACAAAAGTTATGTAATTTGGAATAATAAGGGAGGTGTAGGAAAAAGCACTATAACATTCCATATAGCATCGGTGTATGCTGAGAAGAATCCAGATAGAGATGTAATAGTGATTGACATGTGTCCTCAGGCCAATTCTTCCTCAATGCTAATGGGTGGAGGGAAAGATAGTGAGGCTAAACTACAGGAGTTGATTTCTAAGGATGAGCCACAAAGTGTGGTAGGATATATTACCGAAGCTACTCTTAATGGCGATGCTCCATTGAAGAAATATATTACTCCCCTCCAAGCCATTAATGCAAATTTAGTGTCTAACCTGTATTTAATATCGGGAGATGGTAATCTTGAGCTTATTGCGCCTCTTTTGTCTGAAAGAGCTGAGGCTACCCCGCTTTCGGCAACGGATAACCCTTGGATAAAAATCCACACAATTATAAAAAAGTTGACAGTAAAAAGATTGTCAGATGATAGACCGTGTACTTATTTTATAGATACGAACCCAAGTTTTGCGATCTATACTCAGCTAGCTATCGTTGGAGGAGAGAAGCTTTTAGTTCCGATTAATGCCGATGATTCTTCAATATTTGCGATAACCGGATTGTTTAATTTAATTTGGGGCACATCTGTAATGCATCCTGTATATGGGAAATATACATTTGCTTCGAAAGCCGAGGCGCATGGATTGGAGTTGCCTAAAATTTCATTTCTTTTGGGTAATAGGTTTACTCAAAAGAAAGGTGCTGCACATGCATTCAAGGCTTTATCGAACGAGGCTATTGCTAAGATGTATTCTGAGTTTACAAATAATCCTGATAAATTTGAGTTAAGTAGTTCTCCAATTTCGGACATTTCCGATTTTGAAAAAACTTATAGCATAGAGCTGAGAGATTTTAATAGCGCAGGAGTGGTTGCGGCAAATCAGGGGCTTCCACTAAGTAAGATGGATAAACATTCTTATGTTGTGTATGGTGAAACTATCCAAGTGGCAAAGGAGCAAAGAGAATTATGCAAGGATACGATTGAAAGTTTAGTCGAAAAGTTGTAGTTGTGCCATTTTGAATAAAATTATATATAAATTAATAAGGCCTCATTTATTGAGGCCTTATTAATTTAAACTGCTATGCGTAGCTTTGCTACCTTTCTTTTATTGAGAATAAGAGAATCGTAATCCGTCTTGTTGATACTAAGTGTTGCCATAAACTCGTTGTCTGAATACCCAAGTGTATTGTGATATGTTTCGGTTATTAGTGATAATAATTTTGGAGCATCTAGTGGAACATCACTCTTCTCTGATTTTCTCTCATTATATCTGCTGAGTTCGGTCATTAAATAAATGTATCTATTTGTATCAATGCACCCTAGTTTATGGGCTTTATAAATTATTGAACTTTTTGATACTCTCCAATAGCCTTTTATATCGGCTAGTTTAGAGTAGGTCAACCTATGCAACTCACTTCTTATTTGATCAGTTGGCATTAGAAATTCTGCTGCAAATCTGTCAGCTTCTTTTTCTACATCAGCATCAACTTTAAACGGGTTGTCATTGGGAAAAGGGATGTGACATACGATGTGTCCAACTTCATGACTAATTGTGAACCTTTTCCTGTAATTCGGCATATCGTTGTTAAGGACGATAATTCTTGTGCCTGTTTTAGTGATTACCGTTGTGCCGTCAAATTTATCAGGAGCATCCTGAAGCATGTAAACCATTATGCCATTTTTTTCAAGCGAGTTAATTAAGTCTAATATTGGCCCTCTTTCAAAACCTAGAAACCTTCTGATTTTATTTGCTATTACTTCTGGTGTATTAGTATGTTCTATTTCTATTTCAGGAATGTTAAAGTCTGGGATGTCAACTTCTGAAAGTAGGTCTTCATTCAGCATTCTAATTAAATCAAAAGTCGCCTCAAGTTTAATCTGTTGTTTTTTTGGTAATGTTTGTCGTTTTCTGTAGAGGTATTCTTGTGGATCACCAGCTATCCTTGACTCTCTGTTAAAGAATGAAGCAGGAAAATCTAAATGCTCTGCTATCTCTTTAATTTGGTTTTCTTGGATTTCCACTATTCCTTTTTCAATTCTTGAATAAGTAGCTTGACTTATTGAACTCAAGCTTTTTGTTAATTCCGCCTGAGAAAGTCCTCTTGCCTCTCGGGCTAGTATAAGCATACGTGGATTAAAAATCATGTTTTGCCTTTCGTTTAGTAAAAAAACGGAGAGGTGGCTCTCCGCTATATTATTGTTGAAGACTTTTTAACCAGTCTTTTTTTGTTGTTGTATTTTTGGCTTTACAACTAAGCCTCCTTCAGTTGGAGTTACAACAATAGGTGCATTTCTTCTGATGTCTCCAGCGAGACCTTCTAAGTTAACTGCCCATTGCACTTCTTCATCTACAATTCTCACCGCCTTAATAGTTCGGAGTAGTTCGTAGCCTGGAGTGACCGTAAAACCTATGAAAACAATTTCAGGTTCGCCTGGAAAATTAAGCTTTCCCTTTGTTGATAACATAACACTGTTCTTTGTTCTAATGTTTGAAGGCAAACCTTTGTTTGTAAACTTCTTAAACAAAAGAACGTAGTCGTTAAGGAATAAACCAAACCTGTTATGGCTTAACGGCTTAACGCGGTCACCGTAGTGGTCTGTTAGCTTTCCCTTAATTTGTTCGTTCATTCTATTCGCTTTAGTCAGGTGATTTTTATACCCAGAAGGTATGTCGTTAACCTGATTACGCATATCATCGAATGCACTATTAATAATATTTACAAGCACTGCAATCTCTTGCCCTTGCTTGTCTTCAAACCTTTGTTGGCTTGGCGATTTTGAAGATTTAGGATGATTTTCCTTTGAATCTTCAAATAAAGTGTTTAAATTTGGCGTCATAACAAAATATTTATTGTTTTATAATTGCCACTGTCAATGGCGTTATTTAAAAAGCACTTGAAAGCTATACGAATCCACCTGTATGGCTTTTTTTATGCATTTACAAATATAACTATTCCTGAATTAAAAAGCAATAAAAGTTGGATTTGTTTTTTCTATTGTTTGTAGAAATAATTTTGCGCTATAGCTTTTTTGTAAAGCCTAATCATCACGTCGTGATGGTGTTTTTTTAGGTGAATAGATGATTTTTCTTGTGTAAAACGAATCAATTTTGTAAATTTGAATGATAACATTTGAGCCCGAAAACAGTCATTTCGACATTTAGTGAGTCGGATTTACATTTTGCAAGTAATTATTAGTCAGACAGTTATATAAACGAATCTTGTTTTGGTTTCGTCGCGATCACTAATTTGCCATTAGTTATGCATAACTGCTGGCTTTTTTGCTTCAAGGGGCTAGAAAAGGGACGAATTAATTTGAAGATGATTGGCCTTCAAATGGTTTAATTTGAGTTTCATTTCAATCACCTATTTTTACATATTTCTAAAACGTTTAGGGCACCATTGAGACAATATCTCTATTTCCAAAGTTGCTTCATCTTACCTTGATAAGCCTGCAGGTAATTTCTTTTTGTCTTTTCATCCAGAAAGGAAGCGAAAATAAGTTTTTCTACCTTATCGGCTTTCCCGAGCATTGAAGTCAATACTCCATTAAAGGCCTTGTTGCTGATCCCCACTAATTCTGCCAGTAGTACAAACTCGTGACTGATTTTGCCAATTGCCTTGTTTTTAGGAAGCAGGCCATCATCTAGTGCAAAATCCTTATCCTTGATGTGAATCCTGCTATTAAGCAGATCATAGCCTGGGCTTAACCGGTAATCTCCCATAGGGGTCTCCAGTAATGAAAAGTTCTTAAAATGGGCGTCTCCGTTGGAAAAGAGATAATTAAACATTAAAATCTTCAACAGTTTCAATGCCTCCACTTTATAGGCCGGTACATATTTTTCCAAGAGCTCGAAAAGGTCAAGATAATTTCCAATATACTTATAATGCTCGCCATGGGTCTGCGGTGTCCGCCCTGCCAGTGATGCGAAATCGTCCTGTGCTAGCTTTTTGCCATCTGGCCCGAAATCAAAACGTTTGGTTGTGTAGGCCTTTTGCCCATTCTGGAAAAATATCAATGCATTTTCAGCTGTTTCTATATTATATACTTGTCTAGCGATCTGCATGGTGAGGTGCTCATTTGCCGGCATCTGCTCAGGCATTTTGCCTGCTGTCGGTATTGGCTTAAGGATATATTCTCCCTGCTCTCCTTCCCTGGTCAGTCTTAGCTTATTCTTTTCCAGCAGCACGGAAAATTTCTCTTGAACTCCGGAAATGGATATCCTTCTTCGGTTTTCATCAAAAAGCTCACCCGTTTCTGTACTGGAGGATGGGGAATCATAAGCCAATATATGACTCACCTTCTTCCCCTCGAATACGCGCTTTAAGCAAGTAGGGCTATAGGTTTCATAATCCGGAGCCAATGTGCCGGGACAGTATTTTATTTCTGGTAAATTCATTCTTCCATTTTGATTACCGTTACCGCACCAATTGTATCATACTTTGACGTATTCAATAGCAGTCCAAAATAATCTCCTTGATCGATCCGATTAAGGTGACAAACCACTTGTCTATTTGTTCCCTCCGGAAGCATATTGTAGAAAAAGGGAAACAGGAATTTTGAATGGTAAGCCTCCAAGCTTTTCGGTAGCGTTAAACAAATGGGTGGTTTCTTAATGTCATTTACCCAGGCCTTATTATAGTGGAATTCAAACTCGCCATCATCATCTTGGCTTAATGCACCTGCCTCTTCTCCCCTGAATAATATTTTAGCTGTTCTCACCCCTTAATAAGTATTATTTGTTCTTCACCCTCAAAAAAAGCTCAAGGCCCAGCGCATCGCCGATTTTTTGTAAAGTGGAAAGTGTAGGATTTCCTTTTCCACTTTCAAATTCCTTCAGCGTCCTTAGTCCAACTCCCGAGAGTTCAGCCAAAATTTCTTGACTGACCTTGAGCGATTCTCTACGTTCCTTAACTGTATTAATTAGTTGTAAAAAGTGCATCATACCGCATTATTTAATACCAAAATAGACAATTCAAATTAATTTCATAAGATAAGTGCAATAAAATGCACTTATTTAAGTGTTCGTATTCAAACGTATGCCCGAGCAGTGGCTCTTTTTCATTTTACTCTGAATATAGATGGATAGCCTGTCAAGCTAAGGGTTATTGTAATATTCATTATCCTATCATTGTTTTGTTTTTGATTTTCAATTTTTTCTTATTGTTATTAAGGCAGTTAAGGTTTGTGTATTTATTAATTGTTATAATATTTTGGTTGGGTTGATTTTTTTTCTACTTTTGCAACCCGCTACAAAGGAAAGGGATTAAGAGGAA
>JANXVH010000053.1 GCA_025351765.1 Pedobacter sp. | reverse complement strand
TTTTAAATGTTGTGGTAAGTTCAAGCAAATTTTTGTTAATGTTATCTTTTATCGCTTCAACTTCTCCCTCCAGTGCCAATAAACGTTCAGGATCTGGATCAGACTGAAGATCCATGAGCGATTCATTGACGTCCATCATTTCCATCAAAAAATCCTGGGGGAGCATATAATGCTCCCCTTCGGTTAGCTGACCTTTTAATTCCAGCACATATTGCAATCTTTTTTGAGGATCGGTCAATACCTGGTACGCCTTGTTGTTGATCGTGCTTAGCTCAAGTACTTCAGCCTGCTTTTCTTCACTTTCATTGATAAAGAAATCAGGATGATACTTTTTGCTCAGCTCGTAAAACTTCTGCCTAACATACTGCGCATCTGGATTAAAACTAAGCGGCAAACCGTAAAAGGAAAAATAATCAGTCATTTCTACTTATGAAGAAAGGCCTTAAAAATATCATTACCTAACACAAAGACCATAAGCGATAGCAAGATCACGAACCCAACAATCTGGGCACGTTCCATAAACTTATCACCAAGCGGTTTTCCTTTAATCATTTCTACGAAAAGGAATACCACATGGCCACCATCAAGTGCCGGTATGGGTAGCAGGTTCATAAAAGCCAGCGCAATAGAAATAAAGCCTGTAGAAGCCCAAAATCTTGCCCAGATCCATTCTCCTCCAAAAACCTTACGCGCAATCTCTACAGGACCTGAAAACGCTTTAGTTGCCTTAACTTTACCTGTAAGTACTTTTAATATTCCCTTACCATTATCGCTAAATACCTTCCAGGCTTGATTTGCACCTATTGGCAAAGATTCTAGGAAACCGTATTTGATGGTTTCCTGTCTAATCTCCTTAAAGTTGAATTTAATACCTATTGTTCCTGCTGTATCTACAGGAACGTTTAATACAACCTGCTCCGCCCCTCTAAGCAAACCTAAACTGATGGTTTGATTTTTATGTTTAACCAGTTCTTCTTTGGCATCTATATCATTTCGTACTGGTACATTATTAATAGATACAATGCGATCGCCTCTTTTTACGCCAGCTTTGTAGGCAGCCCTTGATTCGGGAACACTATCAACGGTTGTGCTGATTAGCGGTGCTCTGCTAATGAATTCCTCGATACCAAGATCGGAGATTTTATTTAAGATGTTTTCAGGCACCTTTACATCCATAGCCTTGCCATCACGCATAATGGTTAAAGTTGTATTGTCAAGCAAGACTTTCGTGCTGATCAGCTCATCAAAAGTGATTATTTTCTTACCATTTACAGCGACAACTTTGTCACCTCTTCTTAACCCTATTTCCTTACCGATCACGCCAGGGTTAATACCAAGAACTGTACTGTTAGGAATTATGGTTTCACCATATTTAAAGGTAAGCATCCAGAAAATGAAAATACCTACTACGATGTTTACAAAAACACCCCCTATCATCACAATTAAACGCTGCCATGCGGGTTTCGATCTAAATTCCCATGGTTGTGGAGGAAGTGCCATTTGCTCGGTATCCATTGATTCATCAATCATACCCGATATTTTCACATACCCACCTAACGGCAACCATCCAATACCATACTCACAATCTCCTCTTTTAAAACTAAATAATTTTACTCCCCATGCATCAAAGAACAGGTAAAATTTTTCCACTTTTATACCGAAGGCTCGTGCCGCAAGAAAATGTCCTAATTCGTGTAAAATAACCAGTATCGATAATCCCAGAAGTAACTGGGCCGCCATAATCAGTCCGCTCATATATATTTATAGATATTTTAAATTTGATTCTATTTAAGTTGTTTTGTTACCAATTGGTGGGCAAATATACGTGTATGTTCATCTGTTTCTAAATAATTATCAAGACCCGGTTGAGCGATGAACTCCACTTCTTGCATGCAGCTTTCAATCACATCACTCATTTCCAAAAATCCAATCTGATCTTTTAAGAATGCATTTACAACTACTTCATTTGCTGCATTAACAATACAAGCCATGTTTCCACCTTTTCTCAATGCCTCGTACGCCAAGTCAAGATTTCGGAAGGTTTTCCTGTCTGCCTTAGAAAAAGTAAGCTCGGGATAATCCATAAAGTTGAAACGTTCAAAGTCACTGCTTATTCTTCCCGGGTAAGCAAAAGAATAGTGAATGGGTAATTTCATATCTGGCAAGCCCAATTGCGCTTTCATGGAGCCATCTATAAATTGCACCAGCGAGTGCACTATGGATTGATGATGTACAATCACCTCGATCTGGTCTGCTTCCAAACCGAAAAGCCATTTGGCTTCAATCACTTCCAGCCCTTTGTTCATTAATGAAGCAGAGTCTATCGTAATTTTGGCACCCATCACCCAATTGGGATGTTTTAACGCTTCTGCTTTTGTAACTCCTGCAAGAAAATTCCGGTCTTTACCGCGAAATGGCCCGCCAGATGCAGTGAGGTAAATCTTTTCAATAGATTTATGCGCTTCGCCCACAAGGCATTGAAAAATTGCGGAGTGCTCCGAATCAACCGGGATAATCTTCACCCCATGTTTTTGAGCCAGTCGCATTACCAGATCTCCGGCCATAACAAGCGTTTCTTTATTGGCAAGCGCAATATCCTTACCTGCTTCAATTGCTGTAATAGTAGGCTTTAAACCTGCTGATCCAACAATTGCTGTAAGCACTAGATCTGCTTTTGGTAAACAGGCAGCTTCGCAGAGCGCCTCTACCCCTGCCTCCACTCTGATTAACGTGTGCGACAGGGCCGCTTTAACTTCAGAATACCGTGTTTCGTCGCTAACAACTACTAGATCAGGTAAGAATTCCAACGCCTGACTAATAAGCAAACTAGTATTTGTTTGCCCAGTTATCGCTATAACCTTATATAAGTCAGGATGCGCTCCAATTACAGATAACGCCTGGGTTCCAATTGAACCTGTTGAGCCTAAAATGGATATGTTCTTCAAATTGCAAAACTACTTAAATCGTTAGCAATCTTTCTGTCATTAGATAGTCTGGGCACCTTATTTTGTCCCCCCAGTTTCCCTTGTCCTCTCATATAGTCTACAAATGCATCTTTTTTCAAAGTCCTTATGATCAATGGTTGTAATATTTTTCCCTCAATGAGGTCAAAATAATAAATATTCTTCTTCTGCAACGCTTCGTCTACCTTTTTGCTAAAAGAAATGAGATCCGCAGGTGGATTGGAGAACTCTATAAACCATTCATGATAAGGTAGCTCACCGGCAGCCGTTTCTACCTGGGGCGCAACCGTGAACTCGGTAATTCCTATATGCTCCTGATTGGCTACACTTAATAAAGCATACTCCACCTCTTCTCCTATTACATGTTCTCCAAAAGCAGAGATAAAATGTTTAATCCTTCCCGTTACAATAATTTTATAAGGGTCTTTAGAGACAAACTTAATAGTATCTCCAATGCTGTAACCCCATAGACCTGCGCTGGTATTTAAAATCAAAGCGTAATTTACGTTAAGCACTATTTCCTCCAGGCTTAGTCGCAGAGGGTTTACATTGTAGAACTCAACGGCCGGGATAAATTCGTAGAATATACCTGCTTTTACCAGAAGCAGTAGACTTTTGTCATGCTGGCTATCCTGATAAGCGATAAACCCTTCAGAAGCAGGGTAAGTTTCGATAGTTGCGATCTTCCGGCCTATACTTTCCTCTATTTTAGTACGATATGGCTCATAATTAACACCTCCATAGACAAAAAGGCTGAAGTTCTTAAAGATGTCCTTGATCTTTTTGCCATCAGTCTTTTCCGTTAATTTATCGAAATACATCTGCACCCATGGAGGAATACCAGAAATTAGTCGCAAGTCTTCCTGCCAGGTTTCTTCTACAATGGCATCCACTTTATCCTCCCAGTTGTCAATACAATTGGTTTGATAAGAAGGTAATCTGTTCTTTTGAAGATAAGCAGGTACCAGATGAGCTACGATGCCTGAAAGGCGACCTACATTGATGCCATTCTTTTTAGTCAAAACTGGACTGCCCTGCAAAAAGATCATCTTCCCATCAACAAAACTGGCATCCCCAGTTTCTGCGATATAGGTAAGCAGCGCGTTTCGGGCAGCTTTTATATGCTCCGGCATGGACTCTTTAGAGATAGGGATATATTTTACTCCGGAAGTTGTGCCCGATGTTTTAGCCAAGTATTCCGGTTTACCTTTCCATAACACATTTGCTTCGCCTGCTACAACACGATCTATGTAAGGCCTTAAATCCTCGTAATCTCTTACAGGCACAAGTCCCTTAAAATCATCGTAATTTTTAATGTTTGCAAAATTGTGGTCCTTACCAAATGAGGTATGCATTGCAGATTTGACCAATAGCTGTAATGTTTCCTTTTGTGCTTTTATCGCATTCTTTTTCCATTTATTGACACCTTTTAAAACAAAGGCAGCAAATGGCTTGCTCAATGCAGCTTTTAAACCCATAGTTGTTAGATGAGGTTATGGATGATATCAGGCTCGTTATCGCCTGTATATTCGGTCATCATTTTCCTGTACGCAATCGTTAATGAAACGATGGACAATGGTACAATAATAAAAGAGCTTAAAATGTTTACAAAAAAAGCAATTATAGGCCATTGCATATAGCCCAGAAACCAATAGATCAATTGAAACCCCCCCAGTACTAATAATAGCAGCAGGATCTTTGTGAAATTCCCTTTTGTAATAGCAAGACTAAATTTAATAGACCTGAATGGGCTCTCATTCTTATCAATGATGAAGAACGGGAAAAATGAAATCCTTACAAAAGTTATAAAAATGGCTATGATGGCCATTCCCACACAAATATTGGTAACAATAGTACCAGTTGTAGTAAAATCATCTACCCAGCCTAAGCTAACCAAAAATTTCAACAGCGGATCAAGTATCAGCAAGAGGGGATAAAAAATAATCCCTACTACAACTATGCAAAGCGAGAAATAGAAAGTAGCAATCAGGAACCTGATAATCTGCTGTCTCGTAGGGATAGTACTCACAATGCTCACATCGTGCTCCTCATCATCCAGCAAATGAAAGATGTACCGAAAAAGGGAAAGACTGATAGTAAAGTAAATGACAATAAACATGGTAGCCATCAGTATGCTCAAACCCCTGCTTACATCGTTTAAAAAAAAAGCCATCATGTTTGATGCATTGGATGTCAGGAACATGAGAAAACACAGCGTGGCAATGGAAAAGTAATTTCTTTTCGTTACCTGCCAGGCTTTCGTTATTACTTCATTAACAGCAAAAGTACTCTCTTTTAAAAAATCTATCATTGTTATTTAAATACTACACTTTTTATAAAATCCTGAATAAAGCCCAATCCGTAAGCCCCCAATTGTATAAAAGCAGCAATTATACTCAAAAATGCAACTTTTAATGACTTATTTGTTTGCCAGGAGTGAAAAAATATCATTAAAAAATATACCAGCATTATAAAATTGCAGATATAGGCCAAAGGTGCATAAAAACAATTCATTAACAGCGTGAATATAAATGCAAATACAAACACTGCAGGAAAGAAATGGACTAGTTTTAGTTGTGCAGGAAAGTGCTTATAAATATTAATCCGGGCGCGGCCAAAGAAATGAAGCTGGTTATAGAACTGATAAAAACTAGTACGCCTTTTATGGTAAACCTTAGCTCCGAGGATCAATCCTATCTTAAACCCGTTATTATGAATACGGATACTGTATTCAATATCTTCTCCAAGGCGGGTCAATACAAACCCTCCTACCTTTTCAAATACCTCACGGGAAACACCCATATTAAAACTTCTTGGATGGAATTGCCCAATATGTTTGGCGTTGCCCCTAATGCCGCCCGTTGTAAAGGGGGAAGTCATGGCATAGCTAATTGCCTTCTGTACAGAAGTAAAGCTATGATGGGCCGCATCCGGGCCACCGTAGGCATCTAAATGGTGTTCAAACAAATAATCCTTTACAATCTCCAGGTAATCTTCCGGTATCAAACAATCTGAATCAAATATCACAAAGAAATCCCCTTTGGCTCTTTCAAATCCATAGTTGCGCGCAAAGCCTTGTCCGGCATTGGGCTTAACAAAATATTTAATATCCAAAAGGTTTGCATATTTGTTTACGATCTCTTGTGCATCTAATGTAGAGCCGTCTTCAATAACCAAAACCTCAAACTGCAGATAGCTTTGTTTGGTAAGACTGTTTAAAAGTTCGTCTATTTCTTGTGGACGGTTATAAAGGGGGATAATGATAGAGAAGAACATGTATTAATTATATAATCTCTTTCTCTATTAAATAGTTATTACGCTCTGGCGCACTGCGTGACACCAGTTCTGCTACGAATCCTGTTAAAAACAACTGTGATCCTAAAATGATGGCAACCAAGGCTATATAGAACAATGGCTGATCAGTAACATCTCTTTTAAGGGGAATACCCATGGAAATGTCATACAGCTTTACTGCAATTAGCCATATTGCCAGAAAGGTACCGAGTAAAAAACTTAACACACCCATGGTACCAAAAAAGTGCATTGGGCGTTTACCAAACTTGCCAACAAAGAATATGGACAACAGATCAAGCAGTCCGTTTATGAAACGGCTCATACCGAATTTGGTAACCCCATATTTTCTTGCGCGGTGTTCTACAATCTGTTCTTCTATTTTGGTAAACCCTGCCCATTTGGCTATAACTGGTATGTAACGGTGCATTTCTCCGTACACCTCAATATTTTTAACTACTTCCTTACGGTAAGCTTTTAGTCCGCAGTTAAAATCATGCAGATTTTTTATGCCCGACATTCTGCGTGTTGCAGCATTGTAAATCTTTGTAGGGATGGTTTTGCTGAGTGGATCATAACGTTTCGCCTTCCAGCCAGAAATCAGGTCAAGTTTTTCTTCCCTGATCCTGCGGTAAAGCTCTGGTATTTCGTCCGGACTATCCTGCAGATCGGCATCCATGGTAATCACTACATCACCGGCAGCAGCTTCAAAAGCCACATTAAGGGCGGCAGATTTACCATAATTTCGCCTAAATTTAATCGCCCTAACAAAGGGGAATTGCAATTTAAGTTCCTCTATTACTGCCCAGGAGTTATCTGTACTCCCATCATCAATAAAGAGCAGCTCATAACTAAAATTGTTATCCTGCATTACTTTTGCAATCCATGAAGTTAATTCAGGCAAAGATTCGTCTTCGTTAAATAAAGGGATGACAACAGAGATATTCATGTGCACTACAAAGCTTAATTCGATCTGCAAACTTAGATAGAATTTTTATAACTTTGAATATAACCATAAATTTAAAACACACAATGACGAACTTTCCTAAAAGCTTATTTGTTGCTTCACTAATGATTGGAGGAATGAGCATGGCTAACGCACAAGAAAAAACTAAGCCTGAGCAAACTGAGGTTTACACACCTGTACCACCGGTAGTTGTTACCAAAGAAGTGACGGTTTCTGCACCTTCAGATGCTATTATCTTATTTGACGGAAAAGACCTGAGCAAATGGGTTATGACCGATGATAGAAATAAACCTGCATCATGGACGGTGGCAAAAAACGTATTTACAGTAAACAAAAAAGGGGGTGGCAACATAGAAACCAAAGAATCTTTTGGCAATTACCAACTTCACCTTGAATGGCAGGTGCCTGCTAACATTCAAGGCAAAGGACAAGGCAGAGGCAACAGCGGATTATTCCTGGCATCTATTGGTAAAGGTGATGATGGTTACGAATTGCAAATCCTTGATTCTTACCAAAACGATACGTATACAAATGGTCAAGCTTCAAGTATTTACAAGCAGCTTGTTCCTTTAGCCAATCCAACTCGCAAACCTGGAGATTGGCAGGCTTATGATATCATTTGGACTGCTCCAACTTTTAATGCCGACAATACAGTTAAGACTCCAGCAAGGGTAACCGTGTTATTTAACGGAGTTCTTGTACAGAACAATGCAGAGCTAAAAGGCCCTACGCAATATGTTGGTGATCCTGCTTATAGAAAGGTTCATGGCCCATCTCCTATCAAATTACAGGCGCACGGTGATTCAAGTCTACCGCTTAGCTTCCGTAACATTTGGATAAGAAACTTATAGTATTACCTTTAAATAAAAAAAGGGCAACCGTTTGGTCTGCCCTTTTTAATACGCGGTATGTTTGTAGTCAGATTAATATAAAGACTGTTCTTTTTTAATAAAAGCCGCACTAATTAAGCTTACAATAAGTCCAAAAAAAGTATAAGATATTGCTGCTCCAAAACCAATCATAAACACCATGTAAGGCCTCATCATTTCTACACCCTTTATTGCATTCTCATCATCACCGGCTTTTGCTAAGGACGAATCCATGATCTGATTAAAAGCTACAGTATCAAGTTTAAAATATACAATCATAATTATTGCTAAAAGTGGGCCTGTATAAGCTGCTACCCTAAAACCTGCCGTAAATGCTTTACCAAAGGTTATAAATCCACCCAGCTCTTTTTTGAAAGTGGTTTGCACCCATATTATTGCCAAAATATACGGCGTATAGGTTACTATCGAATAAATAATTTTTTCTGCAATTGGCATATTAGGATCATTGTTATCGATACCCAATAATTTGAAGATATAAATTAGTGCTAAAAAAAACGCCGCATAGGAAATAGCCGCCTTTGTTGCCAAAGAATTAGAACTCTTTTTAACTTCCACTACTTGTTGTTCTTCCATATTGATAAGTTTGGTTAATTGTTATTAAAAGTAGCAATTAAAGTATAAACGGCAATATCAAATTCTTTATTGGAGCTAAAGTCTTCCAGTTCCTGAACAATTTGCACACTTACCTTCGGCTGGTGAAAAAACACCATAAACGGAACAAATAGTTCTTCCATTTCTTCGCCTAGTTCTATCATCCCGGCGTGGCCGCAAATATCTTCTACACTGGATTCTACCAGTTGCTGATTGCTGATCAAGTCTTCGTAAATATGAAACTCGTCCTGGAACTCATCTTCCTCAACCAGTAAAAATTCCTTTAAGAAATCACCGAGTTCTGGCGTAATTTGCTCATCATGGCATTCGTTAATATAAAGTAACAGATTTAGCAATTCAGTACCCCTGTCTATCGTCTCCTCTTCAATATTTGCCCACTCATCTGACTCCAAGTAATCTTCCTCCAGCTTTTTAATGTCATTAGCAAAGAAATTGATCATCAACAAATCAAAGAAAACTTCTCTCAGGTCTTCAAAGGCAGGGTATTGATCAAATGCTTCATCAAACTCTTCAACTTTTTCCAAAAACCCGAGGTCTTTGCTGAACGCTTCAACCAGCAGGTCTTCCAGCTTAACAGAGTCTATACCGGAAATGGCGGCATACTTATCTAACGACGCGATTAGCGCAACTTTTACATGATTATCCATAAGATTGTAATTGCTTATTGTTATAAACCAGTTTTACTTTACCGGTCAGTTTTTTATTTAGTAGCGGTGTATTGTATGATTTAGAATAATTGTTCTCTCTGGTATACATCCACTCCTCAGTCGGATTGTAAACCACAAAATTTGCATTAGCGCCTTCTTCCACGGATATTTCTTTCAATTTAAGTATTCTTCTTGGGCCTGAACTTAGTTTTTCTGAGATCTGAGTTGCTGTTAATCCTGCTTTAATCAACATTGGAAGTACAGTTTGCAATGCGATGATTCCGAACGCAGCAATTTCGAATTCTACATCTTTGAATTCGATCTCATGCGGACGGTGCTGCGAGCATATTGCATCAATAGTCCCATCTTTAAGTCCGGCAAGCAATGCCTTCACATCAGCCTTGCCACGCAATGGAGGTTTAACTTTATAATTGCTATCGAAACTGTTCAACAGTTCTTCGGTAAACACTAGGTGATGGGCAGCTACATCACAAGTAATCTTAACCCCATCCTTCTTTGCTTTTTTTATTAGGGCTACGGACCCAGCCGTGGAAATCTGATTGATGTGAATAGGCGCGTTATGATAAATTGCTAAAAAAATATCTCGGCTAATTTGCATTTCTTCTGCAAGAGCAGGTATGCCTTTCATTCCTAACAATACACTAACAGCACTTTCATTAATTTGGGATTTACCAGCTATAGATCTGCTTTCCGGATATAACATCAACAAGCCATCAAAGCCTTTTGCATATTGAATTGCCCTGCTCATAAAACCATCATCAGAAATTGCATTTCCTCCATCAGAAAACGCTATCGCACCTGCTTGCTGCATGTCATAAAGCTCTGCCATCTCCTTCCCTTCTAGGTCTCGGCTTAAAGCTCCTATCGGAAATACGTCTACCAGATTATTTTTTGTCTTGTTAAGGATATATTCTATTTCTCCTTTTGAATGCACTACAGGCTTGGTATTAGGCAAAACTGCAATACCAGTAAACCCTCCGGCCTTGGCTGCATCGGTAGCAGTTTTTAACTCTTCCCTGGTCTCAAATCCGGGGTCTCCCACGGCGCAACTCAGATCAAAGAATCCTGGAGATAGCACACAACCGTCCGCATTAAATAACTCCTCGTTTTTTTGAGGTGATAATTTACCAATTGCTGTAATTTTACCTTGTTCTACTCTTACATCACAATTTTGTTGATTGAATTGACTTTTGGGATCGGCAATAGTGACGCCTGTGATGAGAAGGTTCATGCTGTGTTTATGTTTTTTGTATGATTAAAAAATCTGATCAGTAGTATTTCAATAGCTAAAAAAACAATAGCTAAAATTATGCAAAGTTTCCATAATTCGGTACTGCTATTTTTAGCGCTTACCTGTAACGATTGTGCATCCTTTTTTGAATTGAATATTTTTATATTTGGTTTGCCAAACAGTCTTTGGAGCACTGCTTCATCGGCATAATGCATATCAGATTCTTTACGGTTATCATTAAAAGCAAGAATAGCCAATGTAGCATCTCCCTTTTTAAGCTCATAAAAACCTGGTTTTTTGACCTGGTCTGCAACATAGAGCAATGTTTTTCCGGGCGACTGACGAACATCGGGTATTACTTCAACCTTATCTGACACCAATTTGAGCGATTGGTTTTTTAGTAATTCTACCTTCCTACACTCCAATACATCACTTGTGCCTGTTATATACGACAAAGGAAAAGACCTTACGCTTAAAAAGGCAATCCTTAACATCAAAGGCACAAATACAGGATGGCGTGAAAGGTTGCCGTCTTTTGGATCAAGCGAACTGCCTGATAAAAATATTTTCCCTGCTCCAAGATTATATCTCGCCAACAAAAAGCTGTTAAGCGGTAGCTGTAAGATATTTTCTTTTGCCATTGCGCTTGAACTAGCATAACTAAAATAACGATTAACGACAGGCAAATCAACATTTTTTGGTACCTCGTCAAACACTCCGCTAAACAATTCATTTTTCAAATCAACAGAACTTGAAACTGGATTTCCTGTATTTATTTGCACTACGGAAGGAAGTCCCAAACTGTTTAAAAACGAAGTATACACCGGCGCACCTGCATCTAAATTGGGAAATAGAGCTACAGTACCACCATTCTGTACGTATGCTTTTAGCTGCTGTGCCAATCCGGAAGACGGTGACCTCAAAGAGGTTAGAACAATTAAGCTATAAGCTGAGAAAGATGAATAATTGATATTTGACTCTGGGGCTTCATTAAGCTTAAAATAGCGATCTGACGCAAACAATGAGCTAACATACTTTTCGGTTGGATTACCATAAATGTGGAGTACGCTCATTTCATTATTTACATTGAAAGCAAAATTAAGCTCATCGTCAAAAGTCAAAGGATAGTCTTTGATCCTAACAACGCCACGTTGTAATCCTCCGGTTAATCCGTTAAAAGAAAGTGTATCAATGACAGATTTTCCCGCCGCTACTGAAATATTGCCAATCGCTTTTTGTTGTCCGTTAATGGATAATTTAAGCGCTACCCGTGGTGCATCTTCTGCCCCAAAGTTCCTTAACCTAACCACAAAATGTTCCAGCTGATTTGGTTGGTGCACCGGCGATAAGCTCCAGATGCTATCTACACTTATATTGGGCAGATCATTTGAATTCAATTTAATGAAATTGAGGCTCTCCCCCTCGTTAGTTTTCAGCTGTTGTGTACCTGCGAAGTTCTTTTGGAAATCAGACAGCAAATAACCAATATGATTGTTGTTATCTGAAATGGCTTGCAGCCTGTTGATCACTTGCTGAAGAGAGCGTGCCGAAGCCGATATTTTAACTTCTTCCAGTTGTTGTAGGAATTCACCCTTATTAACAAGCCGCTGATGCCGACCTTCAAAATCGTTAGTCAACATTTGAAACTGATCATTCAAACCATAACTATCCACAATTTCCTTAGCTTTTCTCTTTGCCTCATCCAACAAACTTCCTTCTTTATTAACAGATTCCATACTATACGAGTTATCGATATAGATGCTTACTACATTTCTTGAACCCGGTTTGTGGGTGTTGGTAGAAGGGATAAACGGTCTGGCAAAAGCAAGAACGAGAAAAGTAATGGCCAAAATTCTGCTAAAAAGCACCAATAAGTGCTTTAGCTTTTCTCTGGAAGAGCTTTGCTCCCGGGCCTCCTTTAAAAATTGTACATTACTAAAATATACTTTCTTAAATTTTCTGAAATTAAATAAGTGAATTACAATAGGAATGGCTATTGCCAGAAGCGCAAAAAGAAAACCTGGGTATAGGAAATTCATTAAAAATCAAAGGTAGAACTTTTAAAGGAACTTTCTCATAGCATCATACAAAGTTTCATCCAAACTATACACATCTGGTCGGAACTGTACCCCACCGTTCTGCGCCCATGCTGTTAAATAATTAATAACAATCGGAACTCGCTTCTTAATATCAAACCATTTAGGTTTGAGCTGAAAAAGGTTTAGCGTATCTGATTTTTTAGCGAGTTTCTTCTTGTAAAATTCCAACCTGGTGGTATCTACCGGAGGCAGATTAACTTCCATCCTGAGCACATCGAACTCATATTTATCTTTTATCAGGTTTTCTGCAAACTCCAATGGGTGCTCAATGCGAACGCATCCATGACTAATCGCTCTGTTGCTATACCTAAATGCAGTTTTGTTATTGGTATCGTGCAGATAAACGCTGGAGTTATTGTCAAAGATAAATTTAAATTTACCTAGTGCATTACCCACACCAGACCCCTGCTTAAATTGAAATGGTAACTTCTCCCTAGAATATTTATTCCATTGTATGGTGTCTGGATCCTGAACTTCTTTTCCCTTGTAATAAACCTTAATGTTGCTATTAGAAAGGTAATATGGGTCTTTTAAAGCCATATAATAAATCTCACTTCGTGCAATACTTAGCGGAATGTTCCATACGGGATTAACCTGTATAGCATTGAACTTACTATATAGAATAGGAGTCTCGTGATTTTTAGGCTTGTCGTCCAGATTGTTGGTTTCCAGGTATTTTTTAATCTTAGCTGGATAATCATCATCACGTTTCCCACCTACACAAACATTCATGTGCGATAGGGTATCTCCCTTATTAAACCATGTAAGAGAAAAATCGGGTATGTTAACCTCAACATATTCATCTCCAAGGTCAGGTATCCTCCAACGTTGACGCTCCATATTTACCAGAATAGTTTTGATGGCTTGCTGATCTTTTACAGTTGCCTGCTCATAACGATCAAATGCATGTTGAAGAGTTACGTAAGCCACCTTCCTGGGTTGGATGCTTTGTAAAAGTCCGGCCAGATCTTTTGTGTTTAAAACCTTTGATGTACTTGCATCATCTGGTCTTTCAACCGGGATGTAGTAACGTGTAAAAAGTTTACGAGGGTTTACGCTTCCAAAATAAATAAAATTGTGATACTTAATTGTTGAAGTGACGGCAGTAAGCTCAAGCGCTGCGATGATAGGATATACTTCCTCTATGTTCTTTAACTTGCTCTGATTAAGCTTTACCAGCAAAGCAGATAATTTTTTAACACTAAACAACTCTGGGTTATAGCCATGCTGTTTACTATGGGATATGTAAAGCTGCAAACTATCTAAATTGCCGTTTGAATAAAATTTACTCACAAATTCAGGTGTATACGCATGGTCAATATAGAATGCTTTAATCAATTTAGAATTAGGCAGAGTAACCGAGACGGAATCAAGGTAGCGGATAAAAACTTGGTTGTAAACTGAAGTATCAAACTCCTTGTATAATTTATTATTGAAGTGTTTTTCGAGTATTAAGCCTATTGCAGGTGTTTTCCTAAACCAGTTACAAGATTGAAGCACAAGGATGAAAAAACAAATAAAAAGTAAAGATTTTCTCAAAAGATGGTTTTTTGCTAAAATAGCAAATTAGATGCCACCTATGTCATAATCAGCCATTCTATTAAATTTGAAGCAGTTTGTAGCGCTAATTATCATGTTATTAACCACCACGGTTGAATTGAAGTTTGTTTTATATGGCTTGCACACAAAAAAGTTAAGTTTCTAGGTCTTTTCGGCCTTCTAGGGGTATGTTCTGGGTGAATACACCGAGCCAACACCCATCAGAAACCCATCAGACACCGATTTTTATGCTTGCCATATCGAAGAAAACCTGTTTTGTCCTATGCCGTTAGCTACAAGTAGTAGAGAACATCAATCTTCTTTGATTTCCGATTTCTATTTATATATTTGCATCTCCTCAAGATGCTCGTCATTATTGGAAAGGAAATAAAAAAATAAAAATGATCACAAGATTGAACCATCACTTACATTTGCATCATCGCCAATTGGCGATGTATATGTAATGTTTTGTACTTCAAAACTTGTTTCCGACCTATTTTCTTGTTCAATTCCATAATTCAAAAAGCACAAATTGAAAACACTTAAAATCGCTATCCAGAAATCGGGTAGATTAAACGAAAAATCAGTAGAGATCCTTAAAAACTGTGGTTTATCTTTCGAAAACTATAAGAGCTCATTAATATCCACCGTTACCAATTTTCCATTAGAAATTCTTTTTCTTAGAGATGATGATATACCTGAATATGTTCAGGATGGTATTGCCGATCTGGGTATTGTTGGCGAAAATGTTATTGTAGAAACCGGAGCGCAAGTTACCTACCTACAAAAACTGGGCTTTGGTAAATGCACTTTAAAGATTGCAATTCCTAACGAAAGTCAGATTACAGAAGTTGCCCAGCTTGCAGGTAAAGCTATAGCTACGTCCTACCCGCTTATCCTTGAAAAATATCTTAAAGAAAACAATGTAGAAGCAGAGGTCCGCACTATATCCGGATCTGTAGAAATCGGTCCGGGTCTTGGCCTGAGTGATGCAATATGCGACATTGTTTCTACCGGCGGAACATTGAAAAGCAACGGACTAAAACCCTTCTCTGAAGTGATGAAATCTGAAGCTGTTTTAATTGGAAAAGAAGGCTCAGACCTACTGCCTGAAGTTCAGGAATTACTGCAAAGAATCCGTTCTGTACTGCGGGCTAAGGAGACTAAATATGTGGTTTTAAACGTAGCAAAAAGTAACCTTAAAAATGTGGTTGATCTATTGCCTGGAGTTAAAAGTCCGACTGTAGTTCCACTGTTTGATGATGAATGGGTTGCTGTACATTCCGTAATTGCTGAGCATGATTTTTGGGAAAAAATAAATGCGTTGAAAGCGGCGGGTGCAGAAGGAATTGTCGTAATGCCAATTGAGAAAATCATTTCTTAAGCTGGAATAACAGACCGTGAAACATAAAACAGTCATTAACCATTAGTTAAATAAAAAACATAAGTCCTTGAAAATCTACAGTTATAACGAACTATCTAAACAGGAGATTGAAGATCTCTGCTTAAGGCAGTTGGAAGATGATGATGCCATATCACAAAGTGTATCCACTATTGTAAATAAGGTAAAAGCTGAAGGTGATGTTGCCTTATTTGAGTTTGCTTTAAATTTTGACAAGGTGCATCTTGAGCAGTTATTTATAACACAAGAGGAGATTGAAGCAATTGCACTTACTATCCCCGGCGATGCAAAAAAAGCAATTGACGTTGCGTATGCTAACATAGAAAAATTCCATTCATCGCAGGTTATAAAAGAAGAAAAAGTAGAGACGATGACAGGTGTAAATTGTTGGCGGGAAACTAGGGCGATTGACAAAGTTGGACTCTATATTCCAGGTGGGTCAGCCGTTTTGCCCAGCACTTTTTTAATGCTTGGTGTTCCGGCAAAACTTGCAGGTTGCAAAAAAATTGTAGTCTGCTCCCCTCCTCAAAAGGATGGTAAAACAAATTGCTATGTTGCGTATTGCGCCATAAAGTTAGGTGTCAAAAAAATATACCTGGTGGGCGGTGCACAAGCAATCGCAGCAATGGCGTACGGCACAGAAACGATTCCTAAAGTGCATAAGATTTTTGGTCCGGGAAACCGTTACGTAACCCAAGCAAAACAATTGGTACAATCGACCGCAATGACTGCTATTGACATGCCTGCAGGACCTTCAGAAGTATTAGTAATTGCAGATGAAACTGCAAATCCTGCATACGTAGCGTCAGACCTATTGGCTCAGGCAGAACATGGTGCGGATAGTCAGGCTATCCTGATAGCAACTTCTTCATCGATTGTAGCGCAAGTCTTAGAAGAACTTAATCAACAGCTGGAATTGTTGCCAAGAAAAGAGATAACTGCATTAGCAATTGCCAACTCCTACGCTGTTGTAGTGGATACCTTGGAAGAAGCGATGGAGTTTAGCAATGTTTATGCACCAGAGCATTTAATTTTAGCTACTGAAAGTTACGGAATACTTATTTCACAGATCAACAACGCAGGTTCTGTATTTTTGGGAAACCTAACACCAGAAAGCGCGGGCGATTATGCATCAGGAACAAATCATACCTTACCAACAAGCGGTTTTGCAAAAGCGTATTCAGGTGTTTCCATGGATTCATTTGTCAAAAAGATCACTTTTCAGCACATCAGTGACATTGGATTAAAAAATATAGGTAATACTGTAGAAGTACTGGCTGCGGCAGAAGGGCTGGATGCACACAAGAATGCTATAACTATTCGTTTAAAATCAAAAGATGGATATTAATAACTTACAACGAGAAAACATTAAAAACCTGAAGCCATACTCGACAGCCAGGGATGAATATAAAGGACAAGCGAGCGTATTTTTAGATGCCAATGAAAACAGCTACGGCTCGCCGTTAGGCAAAAACTATAACCGCTATCCGGATCCTTTGCAACTTGATCTGAAAGATGCTATCAGCAAAATTAAAGGGGTTCCTATTGAAAATACTTTTTTGGGGAACGGAAGTGATGAGGCGATAGACCTGCTTTACCGGGCATTTTGTGAGCCAGGAAAGGATAACGTAATCATACTCCCCCCTACTTATGGAATGTATGAGGTTTCGGCCAAT
This sequence comes from Pedobacter sp., assembly GCA_025351765.1. Taxonomy (GTDB): domain Bacteria; phylum Bacteroidota; class Bacteroidia; order Sphingobacteriales; family Sphingobacteriaceae; genus Pedobacter. Next base: position 91,979 of record JANXVH010000053.1, on the reverse strand, counting down.
ATCAATAATGTGGAGATCAGGAAAGTGAACTTGCTACCTAGCTTTCAATTGGATTTGGAGGGTATTGCTGAGGCTATCGATGAAAACACCAAACTAATATTTATTTGCTCCCCTAATAATCCTACAGGTAATTCAATAATTCGCACAGATATCGAAACTGTGCTGGCAAATTTTAAAGGATTGGTGATCATTGATGAAGCCTATATCAATTATGCAAAACAACGTACATTTATTAACGAATTAACAGAGTATCCCAACCTGGTTGTAATGCAAACCTTTTCTAAAGCTTGGGGGCTCGCGGCATTACGGCTAGGAACGGCTTTCGCCGCCCGACCAGTAATTGATATTTTAAATAAAGTTAAACCGCCGTACAATATTAACCAGGCTACCCAGGATATAGCGTTAGAAGCTTTGGGTAATATTGCGCAGGTAAATGACTGGATAAAGATTACAGTTGAACAGCGAGAACAACTAAGCGGATATTTACGGAACTTGAAAATGGTTAAAAAGGTACACCCTTCTGATGCCAACTTTATATTGGTAGAAGTTGATGAAGCGTTGAATACCTATAATGCACTTGTAGAGCAAGGCATTATTTTGAGGGACAGATCTAAAGTAACGCTCTGTGAAGGCTGTTTACGAATAACCGTAGGCACTGAGAAGGAAAATGAGACATTGCTTAATGCGATGAAATCCATTGAAAATAAAAATTAGTTTATGAAAAGAGTATTATTTATAGACCGTGACGGCACGCTTGACATTGAACCTGATGATGAGCAGGTAGATTCTTTTGCAAAGCTGAAATTTTATCCGAAGGCGTTATATTATTTATCTAAAATAGCTGCTGAATTGGAATATGAACTGGTTATGGTGACCAATCAGGACGGATTGGGCACTCCTGCTAATCCAGAAGAAACCTTCTGGCCTATCCATAACTTTATTCTGGATACTTTCGCTGGTGAAGGAGTGGTCTTTAAGGAAGTGATTATTGACCGCACCTTTGCAAAAGATAATGCGCCAACGCGTAAACCGGGAACAGGACTGTTACTCCATTATTTTAGTGATGATTACGATCTTAAGAATTCATATGTAATTGGTGACAGGCTTAATGATGTCATTCTTGCTAAAAACCTGGGGGCAAAGGCCATTTGGCTTCGTAACAATGACCTACTTGGAGCTAACGAACTGATGGAGAAGGCAGAGATGCTTAGCGATGTTATCGCATTGCAAACCCAAAACTGGGTAGATATATACACCATGCTAAGCGCAGGTGCCAGAACCGTTTTGCATGAGCGCAATACCAACGAAACAAAAATCAGTATACAACTTGACCTTGATGGGACAGGAAAAGCAGAGATATCGACCGGATTGAATTTCTTTGACCACATGTTGGACCAGATCGCCAGGCATGGAAGTATGGATCTCAAAATTGTAACTAAAGGAGATCTTCATATTGATGAACACCATACGATTGAAGATACTGGAATTGCTCTGGGTGAGGCTTTTGCAAAGGCAATTGGAAATAAACTGGGATTGGAGCGGTACGGTTTTTGCCTACCTATGGATGATTGTCTGGCACAGGCTGCTATCGATTTTGGTGGTCGAGCCTGGATAGTTTGGGATGCAGAATTTAAACGCGAAAAAGTTGGTGATATGCCTACGGAAATGTTTTACCATTTCTTTAAATCTTTTAGCGATGCTGCAAAATGCAACCTGAACATTAAAGCTGAAGGCGATAACGAACATCATAAAATAGAAGCAATCTTTAAAGCATTTGCAAAAGCGATTAAGATGGCAATAAAGAGGGATGCAGAAAAGCTGGTTTTACCAAGCACTAAAGGAATGTTGTAATGATTGGAATTGTAAATTACGGTGCAGGTAATATTTTCTCCTTAACATCCGCTTTGGAGCGACTACACTTGCCTTACGGCATGATCAATGAAGAAGGTGAGCTAGATAAATACACCCACATCATTATACCTGGCGTTGGCCATGCCGGTGCGGCAATGCGTAAGCTGGAACAAACCGGATTAGTAGAACCTATCAAAACACTAAAAAAGCCCGTTCTTGGAATTTGCGTAGGCATGCAACTGATCACCTCCCATTCTGAAGAAGGCGATGCAAATATGATGAACATTGTACCGGTAAGAACAAGGCTATTTGACAAAGAACTGGGTATAAAAATTCCACATATGGGCTGGAACAATATCAGGCATAAAAACACTTCTTTATTTGAAGGAATTGAGAACGGTTCACAATTTTACTTTGTTCATTCGTACTTTATTGAATATAACCCTATTTTTGACATCGCAACTGCAGATTATGGCTTGCCATTCTCTGCCGGGGTGCAAAAAGGCAATTTTTATGGCGTACAGTTCCATCCGGAAAAATCCGGCACAGCTGGAGAACGCTTATTAAAGAATTTTTCAAACTTAAAAGAGTAAAATGTATATAATTCCTGCAATTGATATTTTAGATGGAAAAGTTGTTCGCTTAAGAGAAGGCGATTATGATCAAAAAACAGTGTATGACGTTTCCATCGCTGAAATGATAGAGACCTACCGTTCTAATGGTACTGAATTTATACACATCATTGATTTAAATGGCGCTAAAGGTGATTTTAGCAACCAAGCCGAACTGTTTGAAATTATCAGTAAAACAGATATGCGGGTGCAATATGGTGGCGGCATCAGAACCATTAAGCAAGTAACGGACCTCCTGGATGCTGGCATCCATCGTGTTATAGTAGGCACCCAAGCCATTACAAATCCAGATTTTTTACGTGAACTGAGTGAAGAGGTAGGAAAAAAGTATGATTACGCCAACCGTATTGTAGTTGCGATTGACGTTTTGGACGAGGTGATAAAATACTCCGGATGGATGGAAAGCTCACCCATTAAGTTAATGGACTACGTAGACAAATGCCTCCAACTTGGTTTCTTCAGGTTCTTGTGCACAGATATTAACAAAGATGGTAAACTAGGCGGTGCAGCTGTTGACCTTTATAAAAAACTATTGGAGCATTCTCCTTTTATAAAACTGATCGCCTCTGGCGGTATCAGTTCCATGAAGGACATTGAGGAGCTAGCTGACTTAAACATACGTTCTGTTGTTGTTGGTAAGGCCATTTATGAGAATAGAATTTCCATTGATGAGATCAAGGAATGGAATTTACGGCAAATGACTTCCCTTTAACTAAATGCTTAGCAAACGCATCATTCCTTGCTTAGACGTTAAAGACGGAAGAACAGTAAAAGGGGTAAACTTTGTTGATCTGCGTGATGCAGGCGATCCTGTTGAACTGGCCTGGCGATATGCACAACAGGGTGCAGATGAATTGGTATTCCTAGATATTACCGCAACCCACGAGCGCCGTGGAACTACAATAGAAATGGTAAAATCTGTTGCACGCCAATTGAATATTCCTTTTACAATTGGTGGTGGTATTACTTCTGTTGCTGATGCCGAGGCACTTTTAAATTCTGGTGCTGACAAGATTAGCGTTAACTCTGCAGCGGTAAGAAACCCGGCCTTAATAGAAGAATTGGCAAAGGCGTTTGGAGTGCAGTTTGTAGTACTAGCAGTAGATACAAAACTTGTTCAGGGTCGCAATATGGTACATTTAAACGGTGGAAGGCTAATCACGGAATTGGAAACAGAAGATTGGATCTTAAAAGCTGAAGCCTTGGGTGCTGGCGAAATCTTGCTTACGTCAATGGACCATGACGGTACCAAGAATGGATTCGACTGTATTTTACTTGATAAGGTTGCAAAATCAATTAATATACCGGTTATCGCCTCTGGTGGTGCCGGAAAAGTGGAACATTTTACGGACTTGTTTTTGAATACAGATGTTGATGCAGCACTGGCGGCTTCAGTATTTCATTATGGAGAAATCTCTCTACCGTATTTAAAACAAGAATTAAAGAAACACAATATAGCGGTAAGGTTATGACGATAGATTTCGATAAAACACAGGGGTTGGTGCCTGTTATTATACAGGATGTGCAAACGCTGGAAGTATTAATGCTGGGTTACATGAATCAGGAAGCACGGGATAAAACAGAAACTGAAGGTAAGGTGACTTTCTTCTCGCGTACAAAGAATAGACTTTGGACCAAAGGAGAAGAAAGTGGAAACTTTCTTTTTGTAAAAGAAATGCATGTTGATTGTGATAACGATACGATATTGATAAAGGCTAGTCCCGTAGGACCTACATGCCATACAGGATCCCGCAGCTGCTTTAACACCAATTACAACCAGAACTTTATTTTTGAATTGGAGAAGATCATCGGCGATCGTTATGATAATCCTTCTGAAGAGTCCTACATTAATAAACTGCGTAAGAAGGGATTGAATAAGATTGCACAGAAAGTAGGCGAAGAGGGAGTTGAGACTGTAATAGCAGCCCTTGCAGAAACTGATATTGATTTTATCAACGAAAGTTCAGATCTGATGTTCCATCTACTGGTATTACTTAAGGAAAAAGGTAAAACTTTAGCTGACATAGGGACTAATTTAGAAGGCAGGCATCTTAAAAAATTATAAGTGTTAAAACACCTGCATACCTTAAGCGGGCACCAAAATCCAATTTACGCCTTGGCTAATGGGATTGATGAGGATACTTTTTATAGTGCAGGAAATGACAAGGGCGTAGTTGAGTGGTCGCTCGATACTATGACTTTCGTAAAAGTACTGATTCCGGTACAAAGTTCGGTTTATGCATTGCATAGGGACGGACATTTACTTTTCATCGCGCAAAGAAGCGGACTAATCTTAGTTTTTAATCTCCAGGAACAAAAGATAGAAGCGACCCTGACCTTCCATAAGAAAGCTGTATTTGACCTTAAAACCATTAGCTATAAACAAGAACTTCTAAGTACCGGCGAAGACGGTGTAGTGGCAGTATGGTCTCTAAAAAATTACTCGCTGTTATACTATTTTCCGGTAATTAATGATACTGTTCGCTGCATAGCTATTAATAACAATGAAACAGAAGTTGCTTTAGGTTCTAAAGATAGCATGATTAGGATTTATAACTCTTCAGACTATGGTCTTATCCATGAGTTGAAAGCGCATAAATTACCAGTTACATCTTTGCAATACTCGCCTGATGGCAAGTTTTTAATATCTGGTGGACGCGATGCGCAGCTAAAAATCTGGAGTCCATCTGATTATGAACTTACCAATAATATTGCCGCGCACATGTTTGGCATATATGCCATTGCCTATCATCCTACCCAACCCTATTTTGCCACCTGCAGTCAGGACAAAGGTATAAAACTCTGGAGCAGTGAAGATTTTAGATTATACAAGATCATGAGTCTTGAAAAAAATACCGAGGGGCACTTCCATTCTATCAATAAACTGATTTGGAGTACTAATGGAAAATACCTGATCTCTGCAGGAGACGATAGGCAGGTAATGATTTGGGCGTTAAATCCCTAGATTTATCGTCTATTCTTTCTAGACCACTAACTAAATCAAAGATTTTTCTTAAATTGTATTAACCAATTATAAGATTATGTCTAAGGAACATCAGTATAAGACCAGCCTTACGTGGACTGGAAATAAGGGTTCAGGAACAATGGATTACCGATCGTACGAAAGAAGCTATGTGATTTCAGTGGAATATAAACCAGAAATACTTGGCTCATCAGATTCGGCTTTTATGGGCGACAAAACCAAACACAATCCTGAAGATTTGTTGGTATCATCCTTATCCTCCTGCCACATGTTATGGTATTTACATTTATGTTCTCAAAATGCCATAGTAGTGCTTGACTATAAAGATATGGCAATTGGCAAGATGATTGAAAATGCCGATGGCAGCGGCCGTTTTACTGAAGTTACCCTCTATCCACTAGTGACTATAACAGACGAAGCTCATATAGAAAAGGCGAACTCATTACACGAGCAGGCACACAAAATGTGCTTTATTGCTAACTCCTGTAATTTTCCGGTACTCCACGAAGCGAAATATGTTATAGAAAAATATTAGCTCACATTAGTTTATACTTATTTTCTTAATGCTTTCCCTTCCATAAAAAGCAGGGAAGTACATAAGTTCTGCCTTCGCTGGATTTAGGGTATAGCTACCCGAATATCTTGGCATGAGCTGCACTTCAAAAGTATATTTGCCCGCCTTTAAACCATTACAGAACACAGATGTTTTGTTTTTGAAATATTCCCTGTGAGTTTCAATACCGTTATATTCCTGTTTTTTGGAATAGTAAGAACATCCTGCAGGTATTGGTATTTCAATCATTACGTAATTAGCGTCTGCCTTAACTTCAACTTCTACCTTCAAAGTAGTAATAACACCTCCTTTTAATTTACCCGCCATAACTCCATTTTGAAGAAATGATGTATTAACGGTAAAATCTTGGGACACCTTCTTTGGTGCCTGATTTTGAAATTGCTGGTACGCCGTGAAATAAATAGGGGATTTGCCTTTTTTATCAATAGTGAGACTCCCAGCACCTATGGTCTTAGTAAATGGAAACGACTCTATTTTATCGGTTTTGTTTAGCACGATAGTAGCCTCTTCTGTTTTTATCCCTGATGCAAGTAGCTCGGGAAGGATGGTTTCTAATATTAACGAAGACTCGTAAGTATTTCGCCAAGCCTCATCCCTCCTCTGTTCAAGAAAACACCTCGCAATCTGATCAAGTTCTGCTTTATGATGGCCATCTGCCTTTAAGATCCTATAAGCCAATAAGCTATTTTGAATGCTGTTGTCCCAAAATTTATTAGAAGGCTCACCCCAATAAGCATTACCTAATAGGGTCTTCTTTTTAAGGCCTAGCAACCATGGTATACTTATTGATAATCCTTCTGACTGTTTCATCGCCATGAGCTGAAGTTTCTCAACAAGTGGTACTACCTTATTATTTTTCTCCCTTTCCAGAATATCCTTTTCAAAGTATGCTATCCAACCAGTAGCATTACTACGATTGCTTTTTAGTTGTTTCAATATTTTTAGTGCGTAGAATTGGTCTGCTTGCTGTTTTTCGGCCATACCCGCTAATATGGCACTTTCCACATGAGTAGAATCTATGGTAATCCTATAACCCTCCGCCCCTGCCTTAAGCAAGGCCTCGATGGCATGCAAACTAATCCAATATTCAGGATTGCTATCTTGCCACCAACCCCATAAATTACTGGTGGTTGCGGCTGATTGTAATTTTTCAATCAGCTCCTTTACCTGGCGCTCTTTTTTAAATTTTGTACCCAAAGCAGTACTAATCTGACCTTCTAACAGTAAGGCCTTCAATTTTGAAGCTAGTTGTTCATTACACAGGTATTCATAACTGCTAATCTTGTCTATCTCATCCAACAGAACAGGAAACACCGATTTTTCGGCATGAAGGATAACATTTCCGAGAGCTGAATCAAAGTTATAAACCAAAGACGTATCACCTAAAAACGCATCAAATTTGCCTATACTCTCCTTAACACCTGTCGACAATACTGGTATCTTACGTATTTCTCCGTCGAAATAATTGTTGGTTTTTTTCATGGAATATTGAAAAGTGAGACTATCTGTACCCATTCCATTTGCAACGATAGCAATTGTATCTATATATGCATTTTTGAATTTAACCAACCCATTAGTTAGCTCATTTCCATTATAGGTGAATTTTCTTGTGGCCTCTTCTTCAGACAAACCATAATTCATTAGTTTCCCAATAACGTTAATGGAATCACCTTTTAACGCAAAAAGTGGTGCTGAAAAATTAGCGCTCAATGTTTTAAAAGATTTTATTTCCGTTTTGTTGATACCGGATTGTTTATTCCCATTAATTGCCACAACACGGGTTGTCCAACTGGTGATATCATCAGGAAAGGTAACCTTAAACCTTGCTTTCCCATCTTCGTCTGTGATTAGTTTGGGTTGCCAGATGGCGTAATCAGAAAAATTTTTGCGCATGGTTTGTTGCTGGGATATTCCATTAACATCACCGCTCACCTTTGTTGAAGTAATAAGTATTACTCCATTGGTTCCAGCTGTGCCGTATAAACTTATGGCTGCTCTATCTTTTAACACCTCAATAGACTGAATACGATTTATTGCCAAATCTGTGATTTCACCATTAAATACTTTGCCATCCAATATGATAAGGGGCTCTTTTCCTGACAATTCATTTAGACTACCTGAAAACCCAGTTTGAATAATAGTGCTTAATTCCCTAATATTTGTAGAACCACGCATTCCAGGACCACCATTATTATTCGAATACCCACGGATAACTACCTCATTATATAAACCATCTCTACTTTCTTTCAATTTAATTAACAGGCTGGATGTCCGGCGAATTCGGATTATCTGGGTATCGTAGGAAATATACGATACGGTTATTTTACCCCTTTTTGGAACCATGATATCGAATTTACCATCCTTTTGGGCTACACCAATAATCTTAAGAACATTACCTACTTTTACAGATATATTTGCCCCCACCATCGGCTCTCCGGTTGCTGCATCAACTATACTTCCAGCCATCCTGACTACTCTCAAACTTTTGTCTAGGGTAGTTATGTTGTCGGCTAATGTGGGTTCTTTAATGAAATCTTTATGGTAAGATTCGACAGTTCTTTCGCTTGCTAATTTAATTACCCTATCCAGCCCAATACTTCTTTCATCAGGGGCTAATATCTTAACATCCCTAATGTGGTAGTAATTTTGTCCGAAGGCCTTTACCTCCATTTCCTCTACCAAAATATAACGATTATCTTCAAATAGGAACAGCAGCCTGTAATTTGCAGGTTTCAATTTAAATTCTGCGCCCCAATCCCCAGGTTGAATATACCTATACCCCTTATCTGAATCTGTATAGACAACTATATTTTTAATATATGGAAGTCTTTTTAGGATGGAACGGTCAATATCCACCCTTAAAGTTCCATAGTTTGTATCTGCAAGAACAGGATTTTTAACCAGCAATTCACTGCGGCTTCGTAAATTCAAATAGTCATTCCATATACTATCGATTGCATACTCTAGCAGCGGCTTCTGCAAGTAATCCTTGTTTTCATTTCCCTTAATTATACTAAGATATAAAGGAACTACAGATTTAACTGCGTGTTTAATTATGCTGTCTGGCAAAAATCCATAAAGATAACCATCTTCTTTAATGAAGGTTTGACGAACTGGTCCGGAGTTAAGTTTTAAACCTCTTGAGCCTAAAGGACCAATCAATAAATTATGCCTTTTATAAGGATTAGGTGGTGGATTGACCAATAGCGTTTGTGTGCCATCAGAAATAGTTGATTTAGTCCCTTCAAAATTATCATGAATGAGAATCATGTATTTTGACAACTTGTCTCTTTCTTCAACAGTAAGAAAAGGAGAAACATCTTTTACCTTAGCTTTAGTATTGCCTAAGGTTGGCTCAATACCTAGTATACTGCGTTCTCCACCATTAAAACTACCCTCATATACTATTTCATGATCAATGGTTCGCAACCTAATGCGGTGGTTGCCGGGCTTTATCCTAAATGCGTACCTTTTAAGCTGCTCTGCCTGGCTAAAGTATACGGGAACATCATCAACATAAATGATGTGAACTGGTTCTATCTCCCCTCCTTTTACTACAAAAGGCACTAGCACCGCTGCCGTGTCTTTAATGGATTCTTTAAAAACTTTAAGTTCTGACGCATTGATAAATCTATAAAATGCTAGTGTATCTAATCCAAGTCGTTGTCGCCATTTATCCCATTCCAGCGGTTGCTGCCCTTTAAGTTCAATACGCTCTGCTCTATTATTTTTTTGTGGCCTTATAAAAATTTTATCAAAAATCTGCAAATATGGGTCTTCGCTTCCTTTAAATTTTGAAGTATGCGCGTAAGCGGTAATATCTGTTCGTGGTACTGGCTTGCCGTTTATATCTGAAACAGTTACTTCCATGTCAACAGTTTGCCCTGGATAAACCACCAAGGGAGATTTTAATAAAACGCTCAGCGGGTATAAGTCATAACTTGCCCTAATAGATTTCTGATCGATACCTCCTGCCCAATTATAATTCAACACAACTTCTGCAACCTTCGAACTATTGAACTTAAAAACGGTGTCTAAATGATTGGAGTAGCCCTTAAGAACCACATCATTATTTGAAAAAACAGTGTACCAAAATGGAAGTCTACTTTTATTTTCTACATGTATATTTAATGAATCTTTAGAAAGCACAGCAATAGGTTTTAGACCGGAATTAAAATTCCACAGATATCGTTCATACAAATTTCCGTCAGAAAGCCGAATTTTGTACGTGTTTACCCTCCCGTCTATTGGTATCCTAACGGGCAGGGTAACATTACTTGAATCAGTCATTACAAAGTCCATATAAACCGTGTATAATTTAGCCCTTTGCGACTGACTTTTTCCGTTAACTTTAAAGTCTAAAAGCAAGCTATCTTTGTCTAAAGTTAGCACCAACTCTCCTTCATGTAGTTTATAGGAAAAGTAACTATTAGCCTCTATGCGCTCATTGTTGATATTAAAAAAGACGACATTAATTTGTACCTGTAAATCTGCTTTGGGGAAAATATTTTCAGGGAAGACGAGCTTAGTTTCGCCCAATGGATCAAGAACCTTTTTTGTTACAAATAACGTATCCTTAATAAAAACTTCATCAGCACCAAATTTTGAAGGTGAAGAACTCTTCAAGGTAACCTCAATTCGGCCATCTGGCACAGTGAGACCATTCTCATCTGTTGCTTTTACATAAAGGGTGGCAGGCATGCCAGGGTAATAGCTTTGTTGATCTGTTCGTATAGCAAGATTTGTTGCTTTTAATTCATAATCTTCGAATCTAAACGATCCCGAAAATACATCTTGCCACTCTCCATGTAGATTTTCCTTAAACGTTAGAAGCTGCGTGCGGTCTAATTTCAATTTCAAACTGTCATTCAATACAAAATTACCTTCGTACCCTCCATCGCGGTAAGGCACCAACGAGGTTACTAGTGTTTCTTGACCTCTGAAATTTTTGACATATACCCGCAACATTTTGCTTTGAATAGCTCTACCTGCTTTAGTCAACAAAAATGCTTTGAATTTAACTGTATCGATTGGCCGATATAAAGGCTTATTAAAAATTAAAGTACCCCTATACCTTCTCCCACCGTTTTCTTCCGATCCACGATTTCTATCTGATTTTACCTTAAATAGTTTGCTAAAAAAAGAGATTTTCTTTACGTTTTCGTTCCCTCCATAAAAACGAAAAAAACTGCTAACCCCTTTATAGTGTATCGTAATAACGCGACCTTTTCCAACAGATCTACCAATATAAGCATGTGTTTGCTTGTCGAATTTGGCTACAGAATTGTTAATTTGCGCATTAGCATCATGGATCTGTTTTCCCCAAAGATCAGTTACTACAAACTGGAAGTTCTTACCATCCTTTAAAAATTTAATATTAACGTTAGAAATGGAATATAACTGGTAATGAAGGCTGCTTTGAACTGCATTCACTAACAAATAATTCCCGTAAGGCAGTTTCTTATATTTAACCTGCCCATTTTCATTTTTTAAAGTATCAACTACCGTGTGTAAAAAACTATTGGTTATTTCTATTTCCGGACTACCTGCAATCTTAAAAGTTTCTGCATCAGTGAGTTTATAGACAAGGCTATAAGAACTGCCAGTTTGGCTTTGGCTTAATGAGCTTTGTGCAAATGAACATTTGATGGTTGTCAAAACAAAAAGGAAAGAGAGCACGAGAAATTTCATTTGATTATTTTATATGAAAATACTAAAAAATTAGACATACCGTTTAATAATTCTGAGTTTATGGGTATAGCGGTGTAGTTCGTTACTGTAAATGCCCTGACCGTCTATCGGGTCAATTTTAACTTTTCCAGATGCATGAAGGATCTCTGAAGAATTTAGCATAATACCAACATGTACAATCTTTCCTTCATCGTTATCAAAAAATGCAACGTCTCCAGGCTGTACTTCCTGAAGAAAATCGACTATTAGGCCTTCCTCTGCTTGTTGCCATGCGTCTCTTCTTAGTTTGATGCCATTTAATTTAAATACAATTTGAACAAATCCAGAGCAATCAATACCAAAAAGGCTTCGCCCTCCCCATAGGTATGGCGTATTTAGAAAAAAACGGGCACTAGCTATCAGCATCTCCAAATCAGTAAAAACAAATCTGGCAGGCGTAAATGTGACTTCGAAAGACGTACCTCCAATTAGACAATGACTATCTTTAAACGATGGTAAGTTGCCCCCGGGGCTAAGGTAATAATGGCCGCCATTAGCATCTGTTACAATATTTAATCCCTGCAACGGAACAATAAACCTACAATCTGCATCAGCAGCGAATTGGGCCGTTGCAATTAGCTCAAATTGCTTGAAATCCACCCAGCCTTCATAATCATCGTAGGTGCCTTTTACGTACCACCATTGATCCTCCTTCTGTATAATTTCTACCTGGTCTCCAAAAAGTAATTGCGAAGTATTCTCCGCTTTATCAGATGGACTTGACCTTAGCGGTGCAACAGCCACTCTACATATTGCATATAATTGTTCCATAATCTATTTCAGCATTATAAAAGTAAACTTTTAGATAGTTAATTTGTTGTACATATAATAATAAAGCTTAATTCTTACGAAGATGAACCTCAAAAAAATATTGATAGCGGTGGATAATAGTACTTGTTCTGAAAAGGCTGCAAAGGCCGGTTACGAACTTGCTAAAACATTTGGATCGGAAGTAGCATTGGTTAATATTATTGAACCAGTGCCTGCCAATGTTAACCCCGAGCTAACACTCGCTCCTGTTTTTTTGGATACTTACGATAATAGTGAGGAAAACAGTCACGTTCTCCTTAAAGAGATTGAAAGCAAATTTAGTAACGGTGTACCAACCAGTTACTTTAGCATGATTGACAGTGCGGCACATGGTATCATCAGACAAGCTGAGGAATACGCTGCTGATCTGATTGTAATAGGCACTTATGGAAGAACAGGATTATATCATTTTCTGATGGGAAGTGTTGCGGAACATGTAGCCAGAAAATCAGCCTGTCCTGTTTTAATTATCCCCAACAAATTTGAAGATAAATAATTTATAAAAAAGGGCATCGAAATGATGCCCTTTTTTATATTGTATATTAACCTTCCTGATGCAACCAGGTTTTTTTAGCCAACAATTCGTCTACTGTTTCGCGTACATCTGCATTATCAATACAGCAATCAACCGGACATACAGCTGCGCATTGTGGCTCATCATGAAAACCTTTACACTCGGTACATTTATCTGAAACAATATAATAAACCTCATCAGAAACTGCATCTTGCGCTGCATCTGCTTCTATCTTCTTATCTCCAAAATCAATAATACCATTTAAATTAGTGCCATCAGAGAATCTCCAGGCCGTGCCTGCGTCATAAATTGCATTATTCGGGCATTCAGGCTCACATGCTCCGCAGTTAATACATTCGTCTGTTATTATAATAGCCATGTCTTCGTTTAATTCTATTTGCTAAGTTTACCTTTGCATCGCAAATATAACACTTAAACTTTAAAATTGTTGGAATTATGCCGATCCCTAGCGCTGAACAATTAATTATTGCATTTAATAAACTTAGCAGCTTTATTTCAAAACCTCATAACGAGCTCGATGAGCTGCTTATCATGGTGAGAAATAACAATGCATGGTTTACAGAGGAAGAGGTAAAAAAAGCGCTTAAGGCCTTAGGAGAAATGCTTAACTCGGAGGACTTAAAGACTTGGTTTAAAGATATTGAAATAAGCACATCTCCTAAAAAAATTGGGTTAATACTGGCTGGAAATATCCCACTGGTGGGTTTTCACGATGTGCTTTGTGTATTGGCAACGGGAAATATTGCGATGATTAAACTTTCTTCTGCGGATGATAAGCTCTTACCTGCGATGCTTGCCAAATTAATAGAGATAGAGCCACAGCTTTCCCGCCAGATTATCTACTCAGAGCGATTAAAAGACTTTGATGCCATAATAGCAACAGGCAGCAATAATACCTCGAGGTATTTCGAATACTATTTTGGCAAAGTACCTAATATTATTAGAAAGAACCGCACCAGTGTTGCTGTATTAACGGGCAATGAAACCCCCGATGATATTGAAGCGCTGGGACACGATTTATTTGATTATTTTGGACTGGGCTGTAGGAATGTATCGAAAATATATATCCCTAAAAACTACGATATCAAGCTTTTCTTTGAACCACTTGAGAAGTACAAGGACATCATCAACCACTTTAAATATAATAACAATTACGATTACAACAAATCCATTTATCTGGTAAACAGTGCGACTCATTTTGACAATGGTTTCTTACTGCTAAAAGAAGACACTGGGTTCTCATCACCCTTGGCAGTGCTTTATTTTGACAGATATAATAACTTGAACGATGTTGAACATCTTTTAAAAGAACAGGAACAAAACCTGCAATGTGTAGTTAGTATTGCAAAATTGAGTATTGAAAACCCGGTGCTCAATTTTGGTGAAACACAGCATCCCAAACTTTGGGATTATGCCGACAATATAAATACCATAATTTTCTTAAATATGTTAATTGATATGAATTTTTAACGGTATATTGAATGGCCTAACCTATGCCTGTGAGCCTAAAATGCAATTTAAGATCTGTATGCCGATTTTTACTTATTGCTTGCCTTCTGATATTTAGCAACGAGGTAGGCGCGCAGATCTGTAATGGCTCACTTGGTGACCCGGTCATCAATATTGATTTTGGAAGAGGAAGCGCCAATTTTGGGCCTGGCCTTGGCTCTTCTACCGACTATCGCTTTGTAACGTTAAGAAGTCCGAACGGCGAGGGTGATTACACCATTGTTAAAACCACTAATGGCCTAAACGGCGGCTGGTATAATATCTTCAACCACACTCCAAATGATTTTGATGGCTACATGATGATTATTAATGCAGCGCGGTCACCTGGTATATTTTATGAATCCGCAACTCCAATTGACCTTTGCCCCAATACCACCTATGAGTTTGCCGCTTGGATACACAACCTCTTAAGGATAGACGGAATTCGCCCAAACATAACGTTCTTCATTCTATCAACAGATGATCAGGTTTTAGGAAGTTACAATACTGGTGACCTGCCCAACATGGATCCACAATGGAGACAATATGGTCTCCAATTTACAACTACATCCTCTAGTGAGGTAAAAATCAGAATGATCAATAATGGTTTAGGAGGGGCGGGTAATGATATTGCGCTGGATGACATAACTTTTAGAGCTTGTGGTGCGCAGATCACTTCTCAAATTGGAAGCACTGGAAATACAGAAACCAATATCTGCGAACAATCCAATGCGTCGTTCAATTTATCGGTAAATGTTGCCGGGAATACTACAATGAAGTATCAGTGGCAACAAAAAACGGGGAGTAACTGGGTAGATATATCTGGCGAAACTACTACAAAATACACCGCCATATTTAACAACGCCCAACCTGGGCAATATAGATATCGTTTAGTAATGGGGCCACCTCAAAACTTCAATTCGGTAAGCTGTAGAACTAACTCGCCGGAACTTACCATAAATGTAAACAAATATCCTACACCAACTGCTATAAGTAATGGAAAGGTATGCTTAGGAGATCCAATATTACTGGATGTAGCTGATGCCACCGGCACATACGAATGGCGAAATCCGGTAGGCACATTATTTTCAACAGAAAAGTCGCCTATAATTCCAAATGCCAGCTTTGGGATGGCTGGAACTTACACAGTTAAAATTAATAGTCTGGGTTGTGAGGCAAGTTCAAATGTGTACGTGACGATAGTAAATCCGCCAATTCCACATGTAGATAAGACTAGTGTCGAAATATGCCAGGGCACAACGACAATGCTTAATGCCAGTGGTGGCACGACTTACAATTGGCGACCAACCGTTGGCCTATCTGCTACAGATGTGCCTAACCCTATAGCTAACCCTGATAAAACAACTTTATACACAGTTTCCATTTCCAATGGCGCTTGCGTAAGAACGGCACAAGTAAACGTAATTGTATTTAATCTTCCAAAATCCAACGCAGGAGCAGACAAAGTGATGCTTTTGGGAAATAGTGTGGTACTACAAGGAACAATTGGGGGAGATAACATTAGCTATTTTTGGTCGCCTGAGCTAGGCCTTGACAACCCGCGTAAGTTAAATCCTGTCGCATCGCCGTCGCTAAGTACTATATATACACTTAATGTAATATCAGGTAATGGATGCATTACAGCAACAGATCAGGTATTTGTAAGAGTTTACGAAAAAGTGGTGGTACCGCCAAGCTTTAGCCCTAACGGCGATGGCATTAACGACTTGTGGAATATATCTGCAATAGAAACCTACGAGAAACCCAAGGTGAGCATCCTTAACCGATATGGAGAAGTTATTTATGAGACATCAGATTATTTCCAAAAACCCTGGAATGGAAAGCAAAACAACAAAGACGTTCCGGTAGGTGTTTATTATTACATTATCAATCTGGACTCCAAATCAAAACCGCTTTCAGGTTCGTTAACAGTCATCAGATAAAACGATCAAATCTCAAGATTCTCAATTTGAAATACTATTTTTGACCTAATGTATATTATAAAAGTAAAAGGCATCGCAAAAATTCCCGACTATGTTCAATTGAGGGACGATAAATTTACGCTGCTTGCTTACTTTAGGGTAGACCGACCAGATAAATCTCTTGAAAAATTGGGATTGGGCGACAAGCTACCTTTTATAATGGATTTTGTAAATGATTTACCTTTTGGAAAAATCGCTAAAATAGAAATTTAACAATGGCAAATACCGTTATAAACTTAAGAAACGTAGATGTGTTCCAGCAAAAACACCTTGTATTATCAAGTGTAAATCTGGATATTGAGAAGGGGGAGTTTGTTTTTTTAATTGGCCAGACAGGATCAGGAAAGAGCAGTTTGCTAAAGATCATCTACGGAGATCTGCATATTGGTAACGGCGATGGTCTTGTGGCAGGTTTTGATTTAAAGAACTTGGCTATAAAGGATGTCCCATACTTACGCAGGAAATTGGGCATTGTTTTCCAGGACTTTCAATTGCTAACCGACAGAACAATTGAAAAGAACCTTGAGTTTGTGCTGAAGGCGACCGGATGGACAGACAAAACTTTGATAGATGAGCGTATTAAAGATGTATTGGAAAAGGTAGGTTTACGTTCTAAGTTCAGAAAAATGCCACATGAGTTATCAGGTGGCGAGCAGCAACGTGTAGTAATTGCGCGTGCGCTATTAAATAACCCTGAGATTATTCTTGCTGATGAGCCTACCGGAAATCTTGATCCCGATACTTCCGAAGAAATTGTTATGTTATTAAGACAAATCAGCCTTGGTGGTACTGCGGTTTTAATGGCAACTCACGATTATCATATCATCAGAACATTTCCTTCAAGAATTATCAAGTGCGAAGGCGGTGTAGTCCATGAAGATGCGCAAATCGTTTAATCGGTACAGCTGACAAAATTTTCCTTTTTAGTCATAATGGTCAGTTTAACTTATAAAAATCTGACAGCATGACTGATATATAGCATTGGCAAAACATTTGAGTTTACATCCAAAAATTCTACTATAGCATGTTTAGCAAGAAGAAAAAAAATATTAACGAAGATCAGACTGTGGAAGATAACGTGAACCAACAAACAAATTCTAATGAAGAGCAGCTAAATACTGAAGCGGCTTCAGAAGCTACTAATAATCAGGAGGCAGAAGTTCTTCCTGAATTATCAATCGAAGAAAAACTACAGCAAGACAATGCAGCACTTAATGACAAATATTTACGCCTATTTGCTGAGTTTGACAATTTTAAACGCCGGACTCAAAAAGAGCGGGTTGAGCTTTTACAAACTGCCGGTAAAGATGTAATTGTTTCTCTACTATCGGTTTTGGATGATTTTGATCGCGCCAATAAGGCCATGGATGGCGCTACAGACGTGGATGCGATACGTGAAGGCATTAATTTGGTACACACAAAACTTAAAAATTTATTAGCTCAAAAAGGCTTAAAAGAAATGGAAAGTATCAATACGGTTTTTGATACTGACAACCATGAAGCAATAACAAAAATTCCTGCTCCGAATGAGGATTTAAAAGGAAAAGTAATAGATGAGCTTGAAAAGGGTTACACTTTAAATGATAAGGTGATTCGCTTTGCTAAAGTTGTAGTAGGTAGTTAATTATGAGCAAGAGAGATTTTTATGATGTGCTCGGAATAACCAAAAGCGCATCTGCCGAAGAGATAAAAAAGGCCTACAGAAAAATGGCCATTAAGTTCCATCCAGACAAAAATCCAGGGGATAAGCAAGCGGAAGACAACTTTAAAGAGGCAGCAGAAGCTTATGAGATCCTGAGCAATGCCGATAAAAAGCAACGTTATGACCACTATGGTCATGCAGGCGTTGGCAGCGCCTCCGGTGGAGGTGGCGGCTATAGTGGTGGAGGCATGAACATGGAAGATATTTTTAGCCAGTTTGGTGATATTTTCGGTGGGGGCGGCGGTAGCAGCCCATTCGACAGCTTCTTTAGTGGAGGCGGTCAGCAATCCCGTGGAGGCAGGCGCGTAGCCAAAGGCTCTAACCTTCGCATTAAAGTAAAACTTACTCTGGAGGAAATTGCAAATGGAAGCGAAAAGAAAATAAAAGTAAATAAACAGATTAATTGTAAAACTTGCGATGGTACAGGTGCTAAAGACAAATCATCTGTAAGCACTTGTAGTACTTGCGGAGGAAGCGGAGCAGTAAGAAGGGTAACAAATACGATTCTCGGTCAAATGCAAACCAGTGCTACCTGCCCTAATTGTAATGGAAGTGGACAGCAGATTACAGCCAAATGCACCTCTTGCCATGGTGACGGAACAATACGTGGTGAAGAAACTATTACAATAAATATCCCAGCTGGGGTTAGTGACGGTATGCAACTAAGTATGAGTGGCAAAGGCAATGCTGCACCTAACGGCGGCATTCCAGGAGATCTTATTATTTTGATTGAAGAAACCCCTCACGAATCTTTAAAGCGTGAAGGAAACAACATAGTTTACGATCTTCATGTATCTATCATAGATGCTGCTTTAGGTTACAGTGCTGAAGTTCCTACAATTGATGGTAAGGCTAAGATCAAAATTGAGCCGGGTACACAAAGCGGAAAATTGCTTCGCCTAAAAGGGAAGGGTATCCCAGAAGTGAACTCTTACCAAAGAGGGGACGAGATTATCCATGTAAACATATGGACCCCAAAAGCTTTAAGTTCTGAAGAGCGTAGTATCTTAGAGAAATTAAGAGACTCTCCAAACTTTAAACCACAGCCAGGTAAGAACGACAAAAGCTTCTTCGAAAAAATGAAGGAATATTTTGAATAGTCATATTTAAGTGATAGTAAAAGCCATCAACAGATGGCTTTTTTTATGTCTTCTAAAGTTTAAATTCTATTTTTAAGAATTGCTAATCCTTATAATATGAAAGTAGCAGTAATAGATCTTGGCACAAATACTTTTCATTTAATCATTGCTGATGTTAAAGGGCATCACCCGAAGATACTGTACAAAGTTAACCTTCCCGTAAAACTGGGAGAAGGGAGAATCAATGAAAACATCATTATTCCTGAAGCCTTTGATCGCGGTATTGATACCCTTAAATCATTTAAAGAAAAGATCAACTATTATGGCGCAACTCTAGTCAAAGCTATAGCTACCTCAGCAATAAGAAGCGCTGACAATGGTTTAGACTTCGTAGAAGCTGCATTGAAAGATGCGGATATAGAAATCACCGTAATAAGCGGTGATGAAGAAGCAGCGTACATTTATAGTGGTGTAAAAGCCACAGAGATATTAAGAGATAAATCCTTGATAATGGATATCGGTGGTGGGAGTACCGAATTTATCATTTGCGATCGAGAAAAGATACTCTGGAAAAAAAGCTACAATATTGGCGCCGCAAGATTGCAACAAGCTTATTTTAAATCTGACCCCGTCAGTCTGGAAGATCAACGGGCTATTCATAATAGACTGGAATCAGAATTATCCGAACTTCAGGAAGCATGTAAACTATATAAACCTCAGCAATTAGTGGGTTCTGCGGGTGCATTTGAAACTTTTGCCGGAATGATCAAGCCGGACGTCGACATAAAATTTATCAAATCCACAGAGATAGATATCTCCGCTTATCACCTATTGTCCAAGAAATTAATCGAATCCACCCATAGTGAAAGGGAAAACCTTAATGGTTTGATTAAGCTTAGAGTAGATATGATTGTTATCGCTTTACTTATTACCAATTATGTACTGGAATTGACCGTTTTCAATCGCTTATGTCTCTCTACTTATGATTTAAAAATGGGCGTACTCTATACCCTCCAAGAATCAAATACTTAACAGTGCATTATACAGTTTTTCTGTTGGGAGCCCCATCACATTAGTGTAAGATCCAATGATCTTCTCTACACCTATCAGACCTATCCAATCTTGAATACCGTATGCTCCTGCCTTATCAAAAGGATTACAGTTTGTTATATAGTAATCTATTTGTTCGGCAGTGAGTTCATTGAAGAAGACTTCAGTAACGTCAAAGAAAGAGGCTGTTTTGCCGTTGTAAGAAATGCTCACACCTGTATAAACCTGATGATTAGTACCTGATAAGGTCTCCAATATTTCTTTGGCATGTTTAGCATCAGATGGCTTGCCTAAGATCTGATTTTTATAAGCAACGATGGTATCTGCTGTAATCACAATATGAGCAAAACTCAATTCCAAAAAAGCAGCAGCTTTTTTTTCTGCGATATGAACTGCAATTTCAGCAGGAAGTAAACCTACTGGATAGCTTTCATCTAATTCTTTCAATACCACCTCGAAATCAAGGTTCATGGATTTAAGTAATTCCTGTCTGCGTGGCGATTTAGAAGCGAGTATAATGGGAAGTGTTTGCTGATACATAGCGCTAAAATAATAAAAGCGACCATAAGTCGCTTTTATTATTTAATAAGTTTTAATTACTTGGTTCCCCCTGGGCGGGCGCCACCGTTTTCCATTCTCTTTTTCATCATTTCTTTACGCTCTTCTTTGTAAGTTGCGAAGAGTTTCTTTTGATCATCTGTCAACAAAGCCTCGATCTTCGAGTTGGTATTCTCATTTTGTTTTACCATCACTGCTCTAATCGCATCTCTATTATCTCCTACTGAATCACGTAGTTTTCTCATCTTCGCATTTTGTTCCAGATAAATAGCAGTTACTTTACTCTTCTGATCATCAGTCAATTTCAATTTCTCGGCAACCATTGCCACATTTCTTTTTGCTCTCTCTTCAGGAGTTCCTCTGCCTTGTACACGAACCCCGCCTTGTTGTCCATCCTGTGCATTTGCAAAAGTTACTACACTTAATAATAGTGCACAGATAATTAATAATTTTTTCATGCTTTTAGTTCTTTAAACTTTATAAAGGTTAATTATTTTATAATGATTAGAGGAGCAATTCAGCATTAGGTTTAATCCTAAGTTTGTAACATAGGCGTTGCAAATGAGAAGTTTATTTACCAGAGTCGGAAGCGTGAGGCTGTTCGTCAAACCACTTATCCTGTACACGCATTACCTTTTCCACAATGTCCCTCACCGCAGTTTTACCACCATTATATGGAGAAATATAGGACGATATAGCTTTGATTTCTGGTACAGCGTCAGCAGGACATGTGGGAATACCAACCAGCTTCATGATCCTAAGATCGGGGATATCATCACCCATATACAAGACTTGATCAGCAACGAGATTGTATTTTATTAGGAGATCATTGTATACTAAAACTTTATCAGATACATCTAGAAAAATCTCTTGTATTCCTAAACCTTCAAAGCGGTTTTGCATTGCAGCACCTTTTCCACCAGAAATAACACCTATCAAAAAGCCTTTTTTTACCGCTAATTGCAACGCATACCCATCCTTGATATTGAACGTTCGTAAAAACTCTCCAGAATCAGAAGTGAGAATACTCCCGTCTGTCAGCACACCGTCTACATCAAATATTAAGGCACAGACGTGCTTAAGCTTTTGCAAAAACATGATTAATCCTGGTTATCTCTCCATTCGTAAACCCACGCAGACTGGATTTGTTCGAGGTGTCCTTCTGTACTTTCTTCTCTTTTACCTTTAAAATTTGGTAATGTAAGTACCCAATCAATTAATTCCGTAAACCTGATCCTGTAGATTTTAGCCTCATTGAAATCATCACCAAACTTCTCATAAAGTTCCTGGGCAATATCTTCATGATCGCTCCAGTATATCGGTAAAGCAAATTTATCTTGCATGTGTTCTTTTTATTTTGTTTAAACTAGTGCCCTAAGAATTCAGATTGATCAGGAATGGTGATCTCAATGTCGCCATTAATTACCACACACTGACAGCCTAACCGGGATGTGATCCTTGGGCGTACTGCACGGTCTATAAAATCTTCTTCCTTATCGGAGATTTCCTGAATATTATCCATGCCTTTAATCACATAAACGTGACAAGTACTACAACCGCAAACACCACCGCAGTTATGTTGAAGCTCTATATTATTATCCAAACAAATGTCAAGAACATCCTCTCCACCGGCTATAGGCAGTTCGATGGACTCTTTACCTCGTTCTTCAAAATTTATCTTTAATTTATAAATACCCATAATTATCTCGCAAAAATAAGCACCAAAAACCGCAATTGTAGCTATTGATTCGTTTTTTTAATGCTGTCACTTAATATTTGGTAAATACCTGCCAAATCAGGACTATCGTTAAGCAACTTTAAATGGGCTGCCATTGTTGTTTTGTCTCCACGGACAGCGGGTCCGGTTTGCACATTTTCCGGAAGTTCATATTGTACTTTCAATGCAGTTTCAAGAATGAGGGGACGCAGCATTTCAAACGGAATTTCTGAATAGTCAAGTAATTGGCTTGCTATTGAATAAAGATGATTTACAAAATTACAGGCAAATACCGCCGAGAGATGCAGCGTTCTTCTTCTGATACTATCCATATAGTAAACAGTACCACTTATCATGCGTGCAATTTTCTCTAACTGATCTAGTGAAGTATCATTAAATGCTTCAATGCAAAGTGGAACAGTTTTAAATTCTAAATCTTTTGATTTAGAAAAAGTTTGCAAAGGATAAAGTACTCCATATTTTTTTAGTGATGAAAGTGCTTCAATACCCGTTGTTCCCGATGTATGTACCACCAGCCCATTAACGCCTATTAAGGTATTAGCTACTTCTGGTATTGCATAGTCTTTCACCGCAATAATATAAAGGTCTGCGGTTTGATCTAGTGTATTTATTGACGAAATTGCTGTAGCCCTAACATTATTTGCCAATTGAGAAGAATTTTCAATGTTTGGGCTCCATACTTGCAGCACTTGTTCACCATGCGCATAAAAAGCACGAGCCATGTGCGTAGCTACATTACCAGATCCAATAAAGACTATTTTCATTAAACAGCTTTGATTTCTTTTTGTCTCCTGAATATTGAGATCAGGAAGCCAATAACCATAACAATAGTACCTGCCCAATAGAGATTTATGTATGGAAACTCAATTGATTTAAATACTACCCAATCTTTAGCCTGCTGGGGTTTTTCATAAACCTGGAGTTCTACCTTGCCCTGCTCAGGAAGCACTTTAGTAAATCTAAGTCGTAAACCAAGGTCATCGATATTTCGCGCGAAATCAAATACATTATTTCCTTTTACAAGAAATATTGGCTCTGCCTTGTAAATCTTACCACTTACGCTAATCTCAACAGGCATACCAACAGCAAGATCTCCTTCAGCCAATACCAAGTTCTTTGCAGATGGTTTAGTGTTTAAAGCTTTAACTGTTAAAATTCCACTACTAACGTGCAAAGTATCCCCTACTTTAAGCGTTACAATCCTTGGAGCTTTATAATTCTCCTCTTCGCTATGCCCTTCATGATCCACAGCTTTTTCTACCGGCGCACTGGTTACGTGGGTATAAATATCATGCGTTAGGTAATGCTTTGTATCAGGAGAAGCAATTAGTCCCATCTTGTCGTTAGACTGTATACGCGGATTTAACTCAAAGCTTTCTTTTAACTCACCAGATTTTTCATCATATACTTTAAAGTTCAATTTGTAATAAGTATTTGGGGCTACAATGGTATCGCTTACGTAAGTAACAGTGTAGCGTCCCATTTTCTTCGGTTCGTTTTTGTAAAGTACGATATTCTCACCTGGCTTATCGGCTTTTTCAAAATCCTTAACAGGTATAAAGTTAGAAGCATTTAGAGAGATCGGCTTGTTAGTAGCCGCTGCAACCAAAGCTCCTAAGAGTAATAGCGCAAATCCAATGTGTGCAACAGCCGCGCCGACCAACTTCTTTTTACCGCCAAATGCCAAAGCAAGAATCTTGGCATTAGACATCACCGCAAATATACAGCTAAACGTTAATAGTATGAATATTAGGTTTTTATAGACACCAGTTATATAAACAAAACCAGCAGCCATCACTATCGAAAATACCACAGAAGCCAGTAGACTGCTGTAGAATTTTCTAGCATCAGTTCTCTTGTATTTCATGAATTGGGTAAAACCCGAAATAATCGTCACCAAAATAGCAAAAGGTGCCTGCCACTGATTATAATATTTTACAGCATCAATGGGCGGCGCGAAGTTGGTTCCAAAAGCGGCATTAAAAACAGGCACAGATGTAACAAAAATAACCTGTATACATGCTATCGTTATAACTAATGAACCAATAAACATCCAAAATTCCCTAGAATAGGTTTCCTCATCTTTATGTGTAATCGGAAGTTCTTTCCATCTGGTGATTAGCAAAACAGTAGGTATGACTAAGAATACGATATTATACAAGATCAGGTGACCAAACATACCTAAATCCGTAAATGCATGTACTGAGGTTGCACCCAAAATACCACTCCTAGTTAAAAAAGAAGCATAAAGCACCAGTATAAAGCTTAGAAAAACCAATACGATTGCTGTAAAATAGGCATGGCCGGTATTCTTAAATGCTATCATCACATGTATTCCGGCAATCAAAGTAAGCCACGGAATGAGCGAGGCATTCTCTACAGGATCCCATGCCCAAAAACCGCCAAAGTTCAACGCCTCGTAAGCCCAAAAAGAACCCATGATAATTCCGGTACCCAATACCATAACTGCAAAAAGTGCCCATGGCATTGCAGGCTTGATCCATTCTTTGTATTTCTTTAACCATATTCCAGATACGGCATAAGCAAATGGCACTACCATACTGGCAAAACCAAGAAATAAAGTTGGCGGATGTATCACCATCCAATAATTTTGCAGCAAAGGATTCAATCCTCTGCCATCTGTAATAAACTTAAGGTAATTTTTAAAATTCTCCGGATCTGCAAATATTGGAGCCATTTCTTTCAAGTTTACGGCATCTCTCAATAAAATAAAAGGAGAACTACCAATCCGTTGCCCAAAGAGCTGCACACCTAAAAGCATGGAGGTTAAAAATACTTGCGAGAATGCGATAATCGTCATCACCCCGTTTTCCCAAGACCTGGCCTTCCAGATCAGGATTGCACCAAGTAGCGACTGCCAAAATGCCCATAACCAAAAACTTCCTTCTTGTCCTTCCCAAAAGGCGGAAACAATGTAATAAACAGGCAGCTCTTTTGAAGAGTGATTATAGACGTAATAATATTCGTTATAATGATTAAGAATTAAAAAAAACAGGGTACTTCCTATACCTATAACAGACAGCCAGTTAATCAAAAAACCAACCCTACCCAGAATGGTCCAGGAACGATCTTGAAAATCTTTATTTGTGGCAGCAAAATAATATGAAATAGTTGAAAGCAGCGATGCTCCAAATGCAAGAACAATAAAGAATTGGCCGATTTTACCCGGAAGGAGGTTTTCTCCAATAAACTGAATATCCATTAAGATTAATTGTATTTTTCCACTTTGCCGTCTTGCTTGACCTCCACAAGATCATTGTTGTATTTTGATGGGCATTTCATGAGTATCTTCGAGGCGTAGAAAGTTCCTGATTTCATTTCACCAATAAGCACAAGTTTCTCTGACCTTTCAAAATCCTGAGGCTTGGTGCCATTATAAACGACTTTATTTACAGCACCATTCTGATCCTTCATATAAAAAGCAAAGTGATTGGCATCTTTCTGTGCATCATAATACGTGCCTTTTTGTTTCTCCCAATATCCCATTACATGAAACTCCCTTGAATCTCTTGCAGCTTCAGTAAATGTTGAGTAGCTGCTGGTATCCGCATTAAGGCTAATTAAAAAGCCCACGCAAATAGCTATCGTTATTAAACCAATAATTGCACTCTTTTTCATTTCGATAACTGCATTTTAGATCATACAAAGATAAAAAATCTTTGTACCTATAGTCTTTTGAGTTGATGCAATTCTGGACTACAGCTATATATTGATAGTTCTCTGACAATTAATTGCTATATTCAGATTTAATCATATCAGGTACAGCTTTTCTAAGCTTAAGAACCTTTGGCTTTGATACATTGTCTATGTAAGGTTCCCAAGTATTTTTTTTATAATAGTCCTGCTGGTAGCTCTCTGCAGGATAAAATTTTGAAAAAAGAACTAGCTCTGTAGCCACAGGCGGGGAGTATTTATTCTTTTCATTTAATTGAGAAATCAAGCTATCTAAAACGTAATGCTCCAGCTTGGTTCTAAAGAAAGCGATAGACCGGTAGTCTGAGCCAAGATCGGGGCCTTGTCCATCAATCTGTGTCGGATCGTGGGCATAAAAAAATGCATAGGCAAGCTTCTCAAAACTAATTACAGAGGGATCATAATACACTTGTACTGATTCCGCATGCCCGGTTCGCCGACTCGTTACTTCCTCGTATGTTGGATTAACTTTTTCACCTCCCGCATATCCGCTCACAACTTTATCAACACCTTTAAGCTCTATCATACATTCCTGCAACGCCCAAAAACAGCCACCTGAAAAATTAGCCACTGCCTGTCCTTTCTTTAGCTGGGGAAGAACGGCAAAACCACCGTCACTTTCTAAATGCTGACCATCCCGGCAAGCTACAAGCCCGAGCAAAAAAATTATAAAAACTAAACCATTTACTTTAAAATTTCTCATTTACTTAATATACGGCACTCCGCTTTACCAGATTTGAGTAAACCGTTTAATAGCAAAAATCTGACAGAAACCCTATGGCCAAACACCTAGGTTCATATATGAAACAGCTATTTTATCTATTGAACCAACAAATGCTGCAGTTCTCAATGTAGTTACGCCTGTCTTGTTTATTAGGTTCTCCCTAATTTCGTGATATGAATGAATCATGGTGTCTTCCAAACCTGAATTTACCAGCTCCAACTCAGACGCACCCTTCACAATCATCAGCCTATTCTCTGCAGGTATCTTTTTACCCGTTAAACCTTCTAAAGTATTAATAAGATTTGCATTAGAGTTTTCTGCATAGCGACTCTCCATACGACCAAAAGCAACGTGTGAAAGATTTTTTAACCACTCAAAATAGGATACAGTAACCCCACCAGCATTACAATACATATCCGGGATGATAATACCACCCATTTCAGTAAACAATTCTTCAGCCTCTGGAGTAGTAGGGCCATTTGCACCCTCAGCAATGATTTTCGCTTTTATATTTTTGATGTTATTTACCGTTAACTGGTTCTCAAGGGCTGCTGGAACCAGGATATCGCATGGCTGCTCTAGACCTTCCATAGAATTTTTGAAATCTTTAGCACCCGGAAAACCAAGTATAGAACCAGTATTTTTACGATGTGCAAAAACTTCATCCACATTTAAGCCGTTCTCATTGTAAATCGCTCCTTCAAATTCGCAAAGCCCTACAACAGTAGCGCCAAACTGTGCAAGGAATTTAGCAGAATGATAACCCACGTTGCCTAATCCCTGTACTATAACACGCTTGTCCCCCAATCCAGCTTTTAAACCTATCTTTTCCATATCTTCTACAACGTTAACGCATTCTTTAACTGCATAAGCAACACCTCTTCCAGTTGCTTCTTTACGGCCATGGATGCCATGCAATGCGATAGGTTTGCCTGTTACACATCCCAATGCATCAAGCTGACCTGGATTCATGGTCATGTACGTATCTGCAATCCAGCTCATCTCGCGTTCTCCAGATCCATAATCTGGCGCCGGCACATCGATACCCGGACCAATAAAATTCTTTTTGATCAACTCCGTTGTATAACGCCTGGTGATTGTTTCCAGCTCCGCTACCGAGTAGTTCTTAGGATTGATGCAAATACCCCCTTTTGCACCGCCAAACGGAACATTTACAATTGCACATTTGTAAGTCATCAGCGCTGCAAGCGCCATTACCTCGTCCTCATTTACCATGTCACTATAGCGGATGCCGCCTTTAGTCGGACTCATATGGTGCGAATGTTCTACCCTCCAGGCATCGATTACCTCAAACCCATTACCTTTGCGTATTGGAAATTGGAAACGATAAACACTATTACAAGTTTTTATTTGATTTAATAGTCCCTCTGGGTGTGAAGTAAACCTAGCTGCACTGTCAAAATTCTTGCATACATCTGCAAAAAAATTGCTCTCATTTGCTGTATTAGCCATCAGTTGTTTTTTATGAATTGAAATAAGTCAATTATCTACGACAACAAAATTGCATTAAATATTATGACTATTGCAAATGCAACCGTACTTAGTGTAAGCCGCACACTACCTTTTAAAACAACTAAAAATGGCAATGGTGTACTATTAACTAACTTTTTAACACAATTATTTTTTTTCTAACTTTTTTAATCTTTTATCTAACGAAAACAGATAAGACAGTAAACCTACAAGAATGATCACTATACAGACTACTACAACATATATTTTACCATTGCTACGCATGGCATCTGCCATCTCAATTCCACCATCCTGAGCAAATACACTAACAGAACTGATTAGAAGCAAAAATGCTATTAATAACTTTTTCATTTTAAGATTCTATTTATTTGTTTTCTAAAGAGCGGATTCTAAACCTGATCGTATAAATCCAATAACCAATAATCGACCAGCCGATAAATGCAGGGTAAAGCACAGCGCGCATCCTGCTATCAAGATCGTAACTATTAAATCCCGGGTTACCTCCATTACCGGGATGCAGCGAGTCTGACAGCCTCGGCAATACCATAATAAGCACAACCATCATAGGAAAAGCAAAGATGTTGTAGATTGCAGATATTTTTGCTCGCTTTTGTTGCTCGTCAATTGAATTTCTTAGTACCAAATACGCAAAATATAATAAAATAGCTATGGCAGTGAAATTTTGTTTAACATCGAAACTCCAAAACTGACCCCAGGTAAACTTAGCCCATATTGCACCTGTTAACAATCCCAAAATACTAAACACAATACCTACATTAACGCTTTCAACAGCTTTAAGATCGTCTTCATCATCTGCACCCAGAAGGTACTTGATGCTATAAAATACAGAAATAGAAAACAACGTGATCATTCCAAACCACATAGGCACATGGAAGTAAAGGTTTCTAATGGTCTCGTTTAAGATAGCCAACCTAGGAACGCCCAAAAGAAGTCCACCAATGGTTGTATAGATTACCAAGGCCGAGCCTAAAATTTTCCACCAGCTTTTATACATTTATATCTAGTTTAATCCTCGGTAAAGGTAACGAGAAATTTAGCATGACGTATTAAAATTCATAGTTTAATCCCTCCAGAGATAGGGAAATAACAGCAAAGATGCACAAACGGTGATAACATTAATAAATATCAGCATTCCAATTTCGTCTAAACTAACGGACCTGTCTAGACCATCTATCGCATTCTTGGAAAGTTTAATCAGGATAATCATCACGGGAATTATCAGAGGAAAACTTAGTATCGCCATTAACATACCTCCATTACCAGCCTTGGCGGCAATTGCCGATACCATAGTAAATATAGTAGAGAAACTTAAACTACCTAATATAACCGATACATAAAACATGGGCAAATCTGGCGGTATATAATCGAAAATTATAATATAGACAACTAAAGCAATTGAAGTCAAACCCACCATGAGCAATACATTGTAAATTGTCTTAGATAAAATAATTGCTCCGGGACTTGCCAAAACATAGTGGTAAAGTTGTCTGCCTTTGCTTTCCTGAAGGAAGCTTTTAGAAACCCCATTAATAGAAGCAAAAAGCATGATTATCCAGAACAAAGCATTCCAGGTAATTTTCTGCTCTATACTTTTAAAAGACAAGAAACATACAAAAATCGTAGATACTACGTATAAAAGAATACTGTTGATCGCATATTTAGAACGCCACTCTAACATCACCTCTTTGTACAATAGATGCCTAACTTCCTTTACAAACTGCATAAGCAACAAAGATATATTATTAGTAAATTAACAGACTGTAAAATTGTTGTAATATTGTATTGGTTACCAATACAACCTGAAAAAAAATAATGCCAAAGTATTGCTCAATTATTGATACGCCTGTTGGACCTGTCAGCATCTTTGCTGATGAGGATTTTGTGATAGAAATCACTTTTGCGGCAATTGAGCGAAAGGATTTATCAGAAAACGAATTAAGCAAATTCGCCGCTCGTGAAATGAATGACTATTTTAAAGAGGGCTTAACCACCTTTTCTTTTCCCTTTAAACAAAGGGGTACAGATTTTCAACAGGAAGTTTGGCAGGCTCTTATGGCTATTCCCTATGCAGAAACAACCTCATACGCTAAGTTTTCAGTACATAAGCCACTAGCCATTAGGGCAATAGCTTCCGCAAATGGCAAAAACAAGTTGGCAGTAGTAGTACCCTGTCACCGTGTTATTGGAAGTGACGGTAAATTGGTGGGTTATGCAGGTGGTTTATGGAGAAAGAAGTGGCTGTTGCAACATGAACGGGAAATAGCCAACAAAGGGCAAACTGAACTTAAATTTTAACTATGAATCCTTACCTGGATATTGCTTTAAGAAGTACCGCAGTTTATGTCTTCATGCTGGTTGCCATAAGGCTGTCTGGCAAAAAGGAACTGTCTCAATTAAATGCTACGGACGTAGTTCTAATCTTGCTGATCAGTAACGCAGTTCAAAATGCTATGGTTGGCCAAAATACCTCCCTTATAGGAGGAATAGTAGCAGCAGCTGTACTTTTCCTGCTGAATTACATTCTTAAAAAGACCCTTTTCAAAAATAAGTGGCTTCGCGAGCTGATTAACGATAAGCCGCAAATTTTGATACACAACGGTAAACTTGATTTTACACTTTTAAGTAGGTTGGGCATTACCAATGATGAACTTCATGAGTCTATGAGAGAACATGGTATTGATCATTTTCTCGATGTAAAACTTGCTACGCTAGAGGTAGATGGAAACATCAGCATCATTAGCAAAGATGAACACTTTAAGAATATTCAAATTAAGCACAAAAGGAAACACAAAACATTAGGAGACACCTAATTAATTCACCTTTATTACCTTTGGTTTCCTGACTGTAATTAATATAAATGCTCCGGCAGCGATTACGTACCAGCCCCATTTGTATTTCACCAAACCAGCTGCAAGATTAACAAGATTCTTAAAATGAAGAAAACTGAAGGAGTCATGTGATTTTAAATAAATCCCAAATAACGTGATCAGGATCAATAATATAGTACCCCAGCCTGCAAACCTGATCAGCCCGGTCTCTTTTCCAAAAGCACCAATTAACCCCAGTATTACCAAAATGTAAAATGCAATAGCGAACCTCATGTCTACATCAAAGTAATTCCAGTTACCAAGTATCGGGATGTGTATGAGCGGACTCAAACCCCCAACTGCCATAATCGCAGCTCCTATAATCCCCTGTGTTCTCACTAATTACCCTTGAGTGTTAATACCCATCTTATCCGCAAAATGAGCGCAGTAATCACGCAAATCTTCAACAATAAGCTTTTCTCCCGTTGCTTTAAGAAAACTATCCCCCATGGTTTGCAACGTCTCATAGAAAAATCTTTTCATTTCATCTACAGGCATGTCTTTAGTCCAAAGATCAATACGCATCGAGTTCTTATAATTGTGATCCCACAAAGCCAGCATCATTGATTTAACAGGTACTTTTTCCTGTGATTCTGCATCGGTTGATTCCCAAAGAAGATTTTCAGGAACATTGTTATCGTCCAGTTCAACTGTAATTTTTATTTCTGCTGTTTTCATCTAGCGGGTACTTGTTTTTATTATAAATATTAAAATGATCATAAAGAGGACGAGCACGCCTTCTATCACCCACAACTTCTTCAAGCTGGGTACAAATTTTCTAAAGACTTGATCTGAGATGAAAGCAATGATACCGGCAAGAACGCTTAGACCTGCTGTCATGTATACAAGTACAGTAGATGTTGCGCCATCGCTCCCCAGTCCCCTCCTGTTATAAAGCAACAGGATGGCTGCAGTTAAACACACTGCAGATACAATATTTAAGGGTGTTAATTTTATCTTCAACTGCTGATCTTACTTTTTAAACTTCTTTTTCTTCCAGGAAGGCTGCTTGTTCGTTTTATTTCTTGCCGCAGCAGCTATCGCTGCTGCATGTTTCTTTTCGTGAAATGCACCTTTAAAGTCGGGATCTTCCTTACGTTTCTGATCGTCAATAGCCCTATTAATGGCTTGTCGTTCTTCATAAGGTGTTTCCTCAACAAATACTTCAGCGGGTAAAGGTACAATAGGGATCTGCTGTCTAATCAATTTTTCTATTTTCTGAATGTAATATTTTTCAGCATCTGTGCATAAAGTTAAGGCATCCCCTTTTGCAAAGGCTCTCCCTGTTCTTCCAATACGGTGTACGTAATCTTCAATTACTATTGGTACATCAAAGTTGATCACATGGCTCACTTCAGAAACATCTATTCCTCTTGATGCCACATCTGTAGCTACCAACACCCTAACATTACCTTCTTTAAAGCTATTGATGGAATTAATTCTTGTATTTTGTCCTTTATTGGCATGTATTACCCTCACCACTTCTGCACCAAATCTCCTTTCTATAAAGCTGAAGATATTATCTGCCACTGTCTTGGTTTTACAAAAAATAATCAGTCTGGTAAATTCTTCAACATTCTTTAAAAGATGCTGCAGTAGGTTAATTTTTGTCTTAAAGTTAGGTACGTAATATAATGCCTGCGTTACTGAAGCAGCGGGGGTTGCTTGCTGTGCAACTTCAATTATTGTTGGATTCTTTAAAAAATCACCAGCAATCTTCTGTACCAAATCGCTCATAGTCGCAGAAAACAGCAAATTCTGTCGTTTTCTCGGCACTATTTCTAATATCCGGTGGATAGAGCCTATAAACCCCATATCCATCATCTTATCTGCCTCATCCAGCACCAAGAATTTTAAATACTGGGTGTTGATGTGGTTAGCCAGGTAAATATCTAAAAACCTTCCAGGTGTTGCTACAATAATATCTACCCCAGCTTTAATCTGCTCTATTTGGGTCTTCGGCCCCAAACCTCCATAAACCACCACAGTTCTTAGATCGGTATATTTTGCAAACATCTTAACATGCTCTGTAATTTGCATCGCCAGTTCTCTAGTCGGCGCAAGTATTAAAGCTCTAGGTGCATCACCCTGTGCATATTTTAGGCTCATTAAAATGGGCAATACGTATGCTGCTGTTTTGCCCGTGCCTGTTTCAGCAATACCAAAAATATCCTGGCCCGACAATATAGGGGCAATTGCTTTCTCCTGTATAGGGGTAGCAACCGTAAATCCAGCATCTGCTATCGCATTTTGCAACTGTCGGTTAAGATTAAACTCTTCAAATTCTTTTGGCATTTTGCAAAAATAGTCAAAATTTATTTAGTGCCATTTGGCCGAAGGAACAACACGGCTCCACATTCCCATTACCGCATTGCCTATTAGTGCTCTTCTTTAAATAAATTCTTTATCGTATGTGCAGAAGGAAATTTTTTCTAAGTTTGAACCTACGAAACACACCTTTTAAAACATGGCACTATCCCGATCAAACATGAAAACCATTCTTATTAAATCGGCTTCCATTGTAAACGAAGGAAAGATCATTGTGGCCGACCTACTCATCAAAGATGGTTTCATTACCAAGATAGCACCTGTAATTGATCAATCAGCAGACCAAGAGATTAATGCTGAAGGTTTATACCTGTTTCCTGGAATGATAGATGATCAGGTACACTTTCGTGAGCCGGGCTTAACACATAAGGCTGATATATTTACGGAGAGTATGGCGGCAGTAGCTGGTGGCATTACCTCCTTTATGGAAATGCCAAACACAGTTCCAAATACCTTAACTCAAGAACTTTTGGCTGATAAATATTCGATCGCATCAGAGATGTCGCTAGCCAACTATTCCTTTTTTATGGGTGCTTCCAACAACAACCTTGATGAGGTCTTAAAAACTGACCCAAAACAAGTGTGTGGCATTAAGGTATTTATGGGCTCTTCTACCGGTAATATGT
This sequence comes from Pedobacter sp., assembly GCA_025351765.1. GTDB lineage: Bacteria > Bacteroidota > Bacteroidia > Sphingobacteriales > Sphingobacteriaceae > Pedobacter. Next base: position 57,496 of record JANXVH010000053.1, on the reverse strand, counting down.
TGGTAGACAATCAAACTGTGTTAGAAAATATCTTTAAAGAAGCGCCTATGCTGGTGGCTACACATTGTGAGGATGAAAAAACCATTCAAAGAAACCTGGCTCTTTTTAAAGCACAATATGGCGATCAACTAACACCAGCAATGCATCCGCTTATTAGAAGTGAAGAAGCCTGCTACATCTCCTCGTCTATGGCCGTTGAATTGGCTAAAAAACACAATACAAGGTTGCATATCTTACATATTTCTACGGCAAAAGAGGTTGGTCTGTTTGATAATACCATTCCGCTTATAGACAAACGCATTACCGCCGAAGCTTGTATACATCACCTTTGGTTTGATGATAGCGATTATCATGAAAAAGGAAATTGGATAAAATGGAATCCCGCTGTTAAAACTGCGGAAGATAAAGCTGGTATACTGCAAGGCGTACTTAATGATCATATAGATATCATCGCTACTGACCATGCACCACATACTATTGAAGAAAAAGAACTGCCTTATATACATGCGCCTTCAGGAGGCCCACTTGTTCAACACGCTATTTCAGTACTATTGGAGATGCACCTTCAAGGAAAAATAAGCCTGGAAAAGATTGCTGAAAAAACAGCGCATAATGTTGCCACTTGTTTTAATCTGGATAAAAGAGGTTTTATCCGCGAAGGATACTGGGCAGATCTTTTTCTAGTCAACCTGAATGACCCTTATAAGGTAACACGCCAAAATGTGTTGTATAAATGCGGATGGTCTCCTTTCGAAGGGCAAACCTTTCGCGCTGAAGTTACGCATACCTTCGTATCCGGCAACCTTGCCTATATGAAAGGAAAATTCACAACTAATGAAACAGGGAAGCGATTAACCTTCAACAGGTAATGAACAGAGCCTATAGAAAACCGTTAAAACGGCTTCTTTTTCTAGCCGTAATTGCGCTTGTCATTTTTTTTTTAAGCATAAATGAACAACTAGTAGAATGCGTGTATTCCGAAAGAATATATCTATTTACATCAATTGTTCAGCGTTTTATAAGTTCAATACTTCCTTTCGCTATCGGGGATTTTCTGTACTTGGCACTGATTATTTACGTACTTAGAAAAACCTATATTTTCTTTAGAAGGCTCTTCAAAAATTATTTAAAGAAAACAGACTGGGTAATTATACCGCTCAAAGCAATCAATTTTTGTTTGTTGCTTTACCTCATTTTTAAACTTACATGGGGACTAAACTACTCCCGGCCCTCCATCGCCCAACAACTCGGCATCAGCAACGAGAAATACAATACGCAGCAATTGGTTAAGCTAGGGGAATTCTTCGTAAAGCGTCTTAATGAATTGCAAAACGTTAAGAAAACCAGGTTCAGCATTAATGAACTTCGTGAGATATCTAGTCAGGGTTATGATGATATGGAGCTTAAAAACCCATTTTTCGATTATCATATTCCGGCTGTAAAATCTGTAATTAACAGTTTTGTCATAACCAAAATAGGTATAGAAGGCTATTACAATCCACTGTCCGGCGAAGCCAATGTAAACATGCGATTACCTTCAGTAGCCCTTCCCTTCGTTGCCTGCCACGAAATTGCCCACCAACTGGGCATTGGGAGAGAAGATGAAGCTAACCTGATCGGGTATCTAGTGGCCAACAATAGCAAAAACGATTATTTTCGCTACGCGGCATCTTATGCCATGCTAAAAAGCATCCTGTTCGAGATCCGTATAAAGTCAAAAGAAGATTACGACCGCCTATATGCAACGGTAAATAAAGGGACGGTTAAAGATTTTGAAGAAGACCGCAACTTCTGGCGCAAATATAACAACGAGATGTTCGGTTATCTTGATGTGGCATTCGACCGCTTTTTAAAGCTCAATAGCCAGCCAAAAGGTACCGACAGCTATCAGGATATAGTACTTTGGCTTTACAATATCCATAAAAAAGATTTGTAAATTTGGCGCACTATGGCAAAAATTTCCATTAACCTGGCAACAGGTTCTTTCCAGCAAGAAGAAATAATTGTGGGTATAGACCTTGGCACTACCAACAGCTTGGTGGCTTTCATTAATCCTGAAAAAAATGCACAGATAATTAATGATACAGGCAAAGGTTTACTTGTTCCTTCTGTTGTTCACTTTAATACGCAAGGCGATGCCTTGGTAGGTAATGAAGCCAAAGAATTTTTAATAACTGACCCTTCCAATACCATATTTTCAGTTAAACGACTATTAGGCAGATCTTATAAAGACCTGGCCGCTCATCAGGATATCTTCTCTTACAAAATCATTGATGATGAAAATGATTCCTTGGTTAAGATAAAAGTGGGCGACCGCTTTTATACTCCTATAGAATTATCTGCAGAGATTTTAAAAGAGCTAAAAGGGCGCGCAGAACATGCGCTTAAAACACCTGTCAACAGGGCCGTTATTACTGTGCCAGCATATTTTAACGATAGTCAGCGGCAAGCAACACGCGATGCAGGCAAACTTGCAGGTTTAGATGTATTGAGAATAGTAAATGAGCCAACCGCAGCAAGCTTGGCTTACGGAATAGGTCTTGATCCAACACAACAAAAAACAATAGCAGTATACGATTTAGGTGGTGGCACTTTCGATGTTTCCATCTTATCTATTCAAAATGGAATATTTGAAGTATTGTCCACAAATGGAAACACCTTCCTTGGCGGCGACGACTTTGACCGCGCCATTGTTCATTACTGGGTTGAGAAGAATAATATTCAAAAAGACCAACTTGATGCTGATTTCGGACTTATGCAATCACTTCGCCTAAAGGCGGAAGAAGCTAAAAAGGCCTTGAGTACGCAGAACCTTTTTAATGAAAAACTTGGTGAAATCTGGTGTACACTTGATAAACAAACATTCGAAAATCTAATTGCCCCTAAAGTAGCTGAAACAATTGTATCCTGTAAAAATGCGCTAAGCGATGCAAAGCTAGATATAACAGCTATTGATGAAGTGATTATGGTTGGCGGCTCAACCCGAACGCCATATGTAAAACAACAGGTAGAAGCTTTCTTCGGCAGTAAACCACACGATCAAATCAACCCCGATGAAGTAGTAGCGCTTGGTGCTGCCATACAAGCAGATATCCTTGCAGGAAACCGCTCTGATATCTTGTTGTTGGACGTTACTCCATTATCATTGGGCATAGAAACGATTGGCGGATTGATGGATGTGATCATCCCAAGAAATGCTAAAGTACCTACAAAGGCGGGTCGACAATACACCACTTCTTTAGATGGGCAAGTGAATATGAAAATCTCTGTATTCCAAGGAGAACGCGACTTGGTAGCAGAGAACAGAAAGCTGGCAGAATTTGAACTGAGGGGCATTCCTGCAATGCCCGCTGGGTTACCTAAGGTAGATATCAACTTCTTGTTAAATGCAGATGGCATCTTAACTGTTCAGGCTATTGAGCTGCGCTCGGGAGTAAAACAAGAAATAGATGTTAAACCAACTTACGGACTAACAGACGACACGGTAGAGAAAATGCTGATCGATAGCATCACCCATGCCAAAAGCGATGTAGAACAACGCATGCTCATAGAAGCCAGAAGTGAAGGCGAACAATTAGTCTATACCGCAGAGCGATTCTTAACCAAACATGGTGAATTCTTAACTATGGAAGAAATCACTGAAACCACCCAACATATTGAGGCACTTAAAGCTGCCTTAGCAACAGCCATTAAAGACGATATTCTTAAAAAAGCCGATGAGCTTAATGAGTTTACCAGGCCTTTTGCAGAGCGAGTGATGGATGTGGCAGTATCATCAGCTATGAAAGGAAAAAGTGTAGATAAATAAGATTGAAACACTTTGTCATTTCAGCATTTCTTATCGCTATTATTGCTACCTGTGCTTCCTGGGGGTTCTTTGCCCATCAGGAAATAAACAAGCTTGCAGTTTTTACGCTTCCCAACGGCCTCATCCGCTTCTATAAATCCAATATAGATTATTTAGCAGAACATGCGGTAGATCCAGATAAAAGGCGATACGCCGATACTGCAGAAGCAGCCAGACACTACTTAGATGCGGAGCTATACGAGGAAAATATAGATAGTATTCCAGAAAAATGGGATAAAGCCATTGAGAAATACGGAGCTGCAAAACTAAACCGAAATGGTATACTGCCCTGGCAGATTCTTAAGAGCTATTATAAACTGGTACAAGCGTTTAAAGACCGTGATTCTGCTAAAATCCTAATCTATTCTGCCTACCTGGGTCATTACCTGGCAGATGCACACGTACCTCTGCATACTACAGAAAACCACAATGGACAGCTAACGGGTCAAACAGGCATACACGCTTTTTGGGAGAGCAGGCTTCCTGAGCTTTTTTCAAAGGAATATAACTATGCAGTAGGCAAAGCAATTTATATAGACCAGCCTTTAAAGCAATCTTGGGACATTGTTAAACATACCCATAGTTTGGTAGACTCAGTACTGTGGTGCGAAAAAGAGGTAAGTATGGAATTTCGCGCCCATCAGAAATCAGATTTTTCCAAACGGAAAACCCAATTGCTAAAACAGTATTCAAAAGCATACTCAAGAGCCTATCACACTAAAATGAATGCAATGGTAGAGCGACAAATGCGAGGTTCTATTCTCCAAATAGGAAGTTATTGGTATTCTGCATGGGTAGATGCAGGTCAGCCCATTCTTGAAGGATTTTAATCCTTGTTTGGAAGTATCATTTCGTCAATCTTCTTTGGTTGAAAACGACTTCTTATTGCAGCCCAAACCGCCGGTATAAAAGTAACCACCGCTATCAGAACAATAACAATATCGAAGTTATCTTTAAACCACTGGATTTGTCCAAGCAAATAACCTGAAATAAGCAGACTAAAAATCCAAGAGACACCTCCTACCACATTAAACAGGGTAAACCGGCCAAATGGCATTTTTGCAATTCCAGCAACAAATGGTGCTATAGTTCTAAAAATAGGGAGAAACCGACTAAATATAATTGCTTTCCCGCCATGCTTCTCAAAAAATTCATGAGAGTCGTGATAATATTTGAGTTTAAGTATCTTGTTATTTTCTTTAAAAACACCGGCACCAAAAAAGCTGCCAAGTTTGTAGTTCAAAGTATTCCCTAAAATGGATGCAGCAATGAGTATAAGTAGCATTAACCAAATGTTCAAATCAGTTCTACCTCCAGCAATTAAAGCTCCGGCAGCAAATAGCAACGAGTCTCCCGGCAAAAAAGGGGTAACTACGAATCCTGTTTCAGCAAAAATAATTAGAAATAAAATTAAGTAGGTAAGTGTATGATATTCATTTACAATATCAGCAAGGTGCTTATCGATATGAAGAATGAAATCCATTAGATGATGTAGTAGTTCCAAGTTTTATAGATTAAGCCCAAAAATATGAATATCATGGCAATTACCATGATATTTTATGTTTCAGACGGTAAAATTAATTTTGTAAGAGAGAGAAAGCATAAAGTTCAGTCGCTGTAGAGCCTGTCAATACTATAGTGTATACTTTTCCAGATTGCACGTTAATGCTGATCTCAGGAGAAATAGTTACCCCAGTAGCAGCTGCTTGGAATTTTGTACCGGGCGCTACATCAAAATATGCAGATGCACTTCCAAAAATCAAAGTAGGAAACAGCTCTGCGCCACCAACTGCACTAACCCTTAAAGAGTTGTTTAAAAAATTATTTAAGTGTACAAACCTAACTCTTGCCTTTCCTGCAGCCGGCGCTTTCATATCATCTCTAATTGCACCTGCAACTAATGTTCCAGACAGATTTTTGTAATAGTATACACTTGAATTACTGCCAATTTCCGTCCCGTAACTAATAATGGCATTAGATGCTAAAGTACTGCCATCAGCAAAAGCAATCAAATTAATGCCTGAAAGCACTTTCATGTAGCCGGTAGTTTGGGCATAGCCAAGGCTCTTGCTTGTCACCAGGTTATTATTTACGTAAACATCTTGCGCAGTAGAGCCTGAAACTGCATTTACAAACCTCAACTGTGCTTCACCTACAGGTGTATCATTTTTTTTAACACAACCAGACACTAATATTAAAAGGCCAAGGCTTAAAAAAAGGATTCTTTTCATAATTCTTATTTAAATAGCAATAAAATAATACGCAAAAATAACAATGGCCTGGTTAATAACCAAGCCATTATAATACGTAAAAATGTTAAATTAATTGTAGTTGTTAAGCATTACTGGCATAACCAACATCAGTACATTCTCATTCTCATCATTTGTCTGAGGAATTAGAAGACCTGCGCGATTTGGTGTTGACAGTTCCAAAGTCACTTCTTCACCACTTAAATTGCTAAGCATTTCTATTAAGAAACGTGCATTAAATCCAATTTCAAGGTCTTCACCCTCATATTGGCAACTTAGACGCTCATGAGCTTCGTTGGCAAAATCAAGATCTTCAGATGAAATGTTCAATTCACTACCATTGATTTTTAAACGAACCTGATGGGTTGTCTTATTGGCAAATATCACAACTCTTCTTAAAGTATTTAAAAATAAAGCCCTGTCAATAATCAGCTTATTAGGATTGTTGGCAGGAATAACTGCTTCATAATCCGGATAACGTTCATCTATCAGGCGACAAACCAAGTTAATGTTCTCAAATTTAAAGAAAGCACTGGTTGCATTATAGTCAACAGAAACATTAACATCCGATGATGGAAGTGCTGCTTTTAATAAGGTTAAGGCTTTTTTTGGCAAGATAAAAGTTGAAGTCTTATCTGCCTTGCTATCCAAACGCCTGTATCTTACTAGTTTATGAGCATCTGTAGCAACAAATGTGATGTGTTGATCAGAAAGCTGGCAAAACACACCTGTCATTGCCGGTCTAAGTTCATCATTACTTACTGCAAAAATTGTTTTTGTTATGGCCTCTATTAATACAGAGGCTGGAAGGTTTACAGACGACGCGTTTTCAACCACAGGGATCTTAGGAAAATCATCACCATTCTCTCCGCTTAATTTATATTTTCCATCACCCGCACTAATCTCTATTGAGAAAGAGGCATCATCTATATTGAAGGAAATCGGCTGATCTGGAAGCGTTTTTAAAGTATCTAATAATATTCTTGCGGGCACAGCAACCTTACCACCTTCTTTAGATTCAACTGGTAAAGAAGTAGTCATGCTTGTCTGTAAATCCGTTGCTGAAATGGTTAAATTTCCGTCTTTTATCTCAAAAAGAAAGTTTTCCAGAATAGGCAAAACAGTACTGCTGCTTGAAGCACCATTTACAGTCTGCAAGTGTTTTAATAATGTTGATGTGGAAACAATAAATCTCATAGTTCGCTCTAGTCAGTTCTCAAAAATATAAAAATTACCTTGCATACTTATGCTTGCGGTAATAATGTTGAAAAATCGCAAACAATATCAACATTGCTAGCGGAGTACAAATATTAACCAATTGCCATTGCACTTTTTCAGTTCTCAGTCTGGCCTTATCCAGCAACCTGATCTTCACTTCTTTATTGCGTAAAACGATCAGGTTATTGTCGTTTGCCAGGTAGTCTGCAAGGTTCAACAACAATGATTTATTTCCAAAAGTACGCTGCGAGTACCTGTCGTAACCCAAAGGGAAGACTGATCCGTCCTTGCTGCTTACCTGGTTCTTAAATATATCCCCATCTCCTATTACCACCATTTTACCCGGCTCGCTTTGTGCAGGTAGCGTAAAGGGCTCAGTAATCCCGGCAGGCACCGACCTGTTCAGGAATACCGAAGGAAAACTACCTTCTATCAATATGCCCGCAATTAGTGGCGTACTTGCATAATCACGCGGATTCGGTTGTTCTGCAACCATTTGCAAAGTCAATAATTTAGGTGTGTTGTGCACCTTGTTAAATCCTGAAGTATGCAGAATTACTGTTTTCTTCAATCCCCTAACGCCAATGGTGTCTACTGTACTTACAAATTCCGACCTTACGCCATCTATGTTTTTTACGATGGTACTGCTGGTATCCGGAATCAGCAAAGGATAATATACCCATGGCGCCATTTGGATTTGTCCCTGCCCACCGCCAGTACTTAAAGGGATTTCCGCGCAATTGGCATCTGCTATCAGGTTATAATTTATCCTGGCGCCATACATAAACAGCATATCGTCCAGGTTCAGTTTCTTGTTAAATGCCAGTTGCTCCCCTTTGCTGCTCATGCTATCTAATTCGGCACTTACCTGATCTATACTCCAGAGCACCCTGCCTCCATTCATCACAAAATAGTTCAGCTTGAATTTCTCGGCCTCCGTAAATTCACGCTGAGGTTTAGCAATTACAATGAGTTTTAGTTTATCCAATCCGCTTTTGTCAACCACATCCAGGTTTACCCTGCCCACTTCATAGGTGTCCGACAAGCTGTTGATGGCATCACTAAGCTGTGCATCGTTCAACTCCCCATTACCTTCTGTAAATCCTATACGGGGGTGTAAGCCGGTTAAAACTTTTTGCAGGGCAGAAGTAAAACTATATTCCAGGTTTTCCACTGCACTATTAATGCGCTCCTCATAACTCACTCCGGGATCAAGATTCTGCAGCAACTTAACAGGAAAACCGAAACCATCACCTTCTACAAGTGCCATCGGGAACAATGTTTTTTGAGCAAAACCATTGTCGTTCTTAATATCTATCGTAGTTGGCTCTATGCCAAGTCTATGTAAATAGCTTAGCGTGCTGTCCAGGTCAGCTCCAGACAAACCGGCTATCGGATCAATAAACTTTACCTGAACATTACTTCCCGCGTAACCCTTATAATCGTTCAGCAAATCCGATGTTGCACTTTTTAAGCGTTTAAAAGCAGCTGGCAACTCCCCATCCAGAAACACAGTAATGGTAACTGGCTTTTTTGCATTCTTTAACAAAGAACGAGTAGCCGGATTTAGCGTAAACCTTTTATCTTTTGTAAAATCTATACGGGTATAAAAGTACTGCGCTAAAACATTCAGCAGGATGATTGCTGCTAAAAACCCAAGAACATTAATGAGCTTGCTCTTACTCCTCTTTACCATTTCCTGCCTCCCAAAACCCATCTGGTTAATCCTAAAAAGAAAAGCACAAAGCTGACAAAGTAAACCAGATCGCGCGTATCCAGCACTCCCCTGCTTATGGATTGGTAATGCTCGTTGATGCTCAAACTAAGTAATATGCCTTCCAATGCGCTCAATCCAAATATTCTACTCATGGCATCAAAGCCGCTAAAAGCAATAAAACAAATAAAGACAGAAACCGCAAAGGCGATAACCTGATTTTTTGTAACTGATGAAGCAAAAATGCCTGCTGCAGTGAAAGCAGCACTCAATAACAACAAACCAATATAAGAGCCGATCACGGCGCCGCTATCCACATTCCCAATTGGCAAGGCCAGCTTATAAATAGAGAAGTAATATACTACCGTGGGCAGCAGCGAGAAAATGACCAATAGGTAACAAGAAAAATATTTAGCCATTATAATCTGCCAATCACTCAACGGCCGTGTAGCCAGCAATACATAAGTTCCTTCTCTTCTTTCCTCAGCAAACGAACGCATGGTTAGCGCAGGTATTAGGAAAAGGAATAAGAAAGGTGCGAGATTAAAGAAGCCTGAAAGCTCTGCATAACCGTAATCCAGTATAGAAGTATCAGGAAACAACCAGAGTAACAAACCAGTAGCCAGCAAGAAAATACCTATGGTAATGTAAGCCATCAGCGAATTCAGCAAGCTGAACAATTCTCGTTTAAATACTGCGTACATCTGTTATATTAGAAGTTATATCCAGCCCTTAGTCCTACAAAAGATCGGGTGCCCCCGCTTCGGGACCAACCTTCGTACCTTACACCAAAATCAAGACTGCCTTTATTGCTTACAGGAAATTCTGCACCCAATGTTGGCGCATAGGCGAAAGAAGTACCGCTACCGGAGCCATTTGCAGAAGAAAGAGACACACCGGCATCCCCTCCTCCATATATATATTCACTAAAAAAATACCGTAATCCCACTTTTATCGGCACAAAACCTTCCCTGTATTTTACATTTACAAATTCACCATCGCCATTAAACCTTAGGTAAGCAACGCTAACTGTATAATTAAGACTTTTACTGATGCCTTTTTGAAACACAATAGAAGGGCCGGCGCCGTAATTGGTATGATTACCAAAATTGCTTTGCGGAAATGCAAAATCGAACCCGATGCCCAATACCGGACCACTTTTTTGTGCCTGGGCTGCAAATGATCCTAAAAGACAAACCAGAACTAATGGCACTAAATATTTCTTCATTTAAAAGGTTGTTATTATGTTCAGCGATATTAGGAAATATAAGTGGTCGAAGCAAAAATCATTAATATTGCGATTGTAATTACTGATTCTATTATACATCATTTAAAAGACGAAAAGGCAATTATTCTTCTCGGCTCGCACCAGATAGGCAAAAGTACCCTTTTTACGCATGCCCAGCAGGAAATAGATTATATTGAAGAGCGCAATGGCGAAATGAAAGCATATGAATTCTGTTATAAAATAAGAAAGGCCTGTCATCTAAAAAGATAACAGGCCTTTCTTATTAAGACGATAATATAATTTACAAACCGAAGTTATACGCTAATCTTAAACCTACAAAATTCTTCACAGGTAAATAGGAATTGTTGGTTTTATTGGACCATCCTTCATAACGCGCTCCAAGGTCAATTGAACCTTTATTGGACACTGGAAACTCTACACCAACACTAGGTGCATAAGCAAAAGCAGTACCCGCACCGTCACTTGTTCCTATAGCCGCACCTAGCTCACCTCCTAAATAAACATTCTCTGCAACGAAATAACGCAGTCCTGCTTTAAGGGGCACAGCAGAAAAATCTTTGGCAGCTACGGTAACTGGGCCATAAGCATATTCCTTACCTTTAAAATTCAGATATCCCGCAGAGGCGGTAAAATTCAAGCTATTGGCAATTGGTTTCTGAAATTGTAATGAGCCTCCATAACCAAAATCGTAAGCATCGCCACTGTTACCCGTTGGAAAAGCAAATTCTGCACCTATACCTAGTTTAGATCCACTCATTGCCGGATCCTTTTTTTGTGCGTATGCACTGCTAAACCCTAAAATACCAACTATTGCTGTTGTTAAAATTAATCTTTTCATGATTTTAAAAATTAAAATGTTTAAAATTTAATTTAATTGAACACACAATTACAAATTCCAGGCCAAGGCAATGCTAATATCGAATACCTGACTTTAAATAGCTAATAGTCAGCCTTATAATTTAAAACAACTAGTGTAGAGAAATTGGGGCATTGAATTAAAATCTTAATTAGGCTGTAAATTTCCTAAAAATATCTTCTAATGATAACGGAGCGTGCGCTGCCTTTAGCGCTGTCAGACTGGCATTAGCCACTATAACACCCTTACTGATCAGAATTACCTGATCACACAGTGCTTCAACCTCCTGCATAATATGAGTAGATAGAATTACTGTCCGCCTTTTACCCAGTTCTTTAATCAGCTCACGAATCTCTGCCAGCTGATTCGGATCTAACCCTGATGTAGGCTCATCTAATATCAACACCTGCGGATCATGAATAATAGCTTGTGCTAAGCCTACACGTTGCTTATATCCCTTAGATAACATGCTGATCTTTTTATGCTGCTCAGCTTCTAGCCCAACCTGCGCTATTGCAATTTCCACTTTCTTTGGAATATCCGTTAATCCGTAGGTATGGGCTACAAATTGCAGAAACTCTTTAACATACATATCATGGTATAAAGGCGTATTTTCCGGTAAATAACCCAAAATCCTTTTTACATCAATGTGCTCCTGCACCATATCAAAGCCTCCAAGTTCGGCTGTTCCAGATGTAGGCTTAAGGTAGCCCGCAAGCATTTTCATAGTGGTGGATTTTCCTGCACCATTTGGCCCAAGGAAACCTAATATCTTACCCGGACCCGCTTCAAAACTGATGGAATCTACTGCTTTCTGCTTATCGTAATGTTTAGAAAGGTTTTCTACTTTAATGCTCATCAAAACGCGAATTTGCCAGCTGGATTGGTTTGAAGGTTCTAAAGAAACTATACGGATGCATTGTTAGCTTATTAATTTCATTATTAATCCTGCTAAGGATTTTGTCATGCTAACAAAAATACCAAATATTCCATTAATAATAAAAATGTCTATAGCAGATCAACGCTATTTTGATTGATGAAACTTATATATTTGCACTATTATGGCAAAAAACACCAACGACGAGCAATTTAAAAATGTGATATCACATGCCAAGGAGTATGGTTTCGTATTTCAAAGCAGTGAAATTTATGACGGATTAAGCGCAGTTTACGATTACGGACAGCTTGGCGCTGAATTAAAGAACAACATTAAATCTTACTGGTGGAAAGCCATGGTGCAAATGCACGAAAATATTGTAGGGATTGACTCTGCTATTTTTATGCACCCAAAGATTTGGAAAGCAAGTGGTCATGTTGACGGCTTTAACGATCCAATGATTGATAATAAAGATTCTAAGAAACGCTACCGTGCTGATCAGTTGCTGGAAAATAAAATTGATGAGTTGTATTCTGAGTTAGCAACTTTCAGCGATGAGAATAAAGCTAAATTTGAAGGATTTAAGACCAATATCCTTTCTTGGACAGATGAAAATCTGGCTGGCTGGCTACCAGGTTTTAAAAGTTTAGAAAACAATGACATTACAGAAGATAAGCATCCTTTCATGGATGAAGCAAGCTGGAAATTCGTTAAAAAAGGCTTAACTCTAGAAGTAGAAATGAACCTTGCACTTAAGTCTGAAAACTTAACTCAGCTAAAAGACTTAATTGTAGATTATAAAATAGTTTGCCCTATTTCTAAAACTTCTAACTGGACAGATGTACGCCAGTTTAACTTGATGTTCAGCACACAATTTGGTGCCATGGCAGAAGGCTCGGAAGAGATTTACCTCAGACCAGAAACTGCACAGGGCATCTTTGTTAACTTCCTTAACGTTCAAAAATCCGGCAGGATGAAAATCCCTTTTGGTATTGCACAGATAGGTAAAGCTTTTAGAAATGAAGTGATTGCGCGCCAGTTTATTATGCGAATGCGCGAGTTTGAACAAATGGAAATGCAATTCTTTGTTCGTCCCGGCGAAGACAAAAAATGGTTTGCTTACTGGAAAGAAGCACGTTTACAATGGCACAAGGCTTTAGGTACACCTGCCGAGAAATACCGCTTTCACGATCATGTTAAGCTGGCTCACTATGCCAATGCCGCAACTGATATCGAATTTGAATTCCCATTTGGATTTAAAGAGGTGGAAGGTATCCATAGTCGCACAGATTTCGATCTTTCTCAGCATCAGGAATTCTCAGGTAAAAAAATGCAATACTTTGATTCTGAACTGAATGAAGATGGTAAACCTTATGGAAACTATATTCCTTATGTTATCGAAACTTCCATTGGTTTAGACAGGATGTTCCTACTTACAATGATCAATGCCTTTGAAGAGGAAGATCTAAGCACGGAAGACAAACAAGATAGCAGAACTTTATTGCGCCTGCACCCTTGCCTGGCTCCTATCAAAGTTGCTATTTTCCCGCTTACTAAAAAAGATGGTTTGCCTGAAAAAGCCAGGGAGATCATGAATAGCTTAAAATTAGACTTCAACTGTATTTACGAAGAAAAAGATGCTATCGGAAAGCGTTACCGCCGACAAGATGCTATAGGTACACCATTTTGCTTAACCATAGACCATCAAACTCTGGAAGATGATACAGTAACGATTCGCCACCGCGATACTATGGAACAACAGCGTATTGAAATTAAAGATTTGCAATCGTTAATTGAAAGCAAAACCAGCTGGAAAAACTTATTAAAATAGTATAGTATGTTAACATACAGTGCATTTTTTATACATAAAATTTTTACACCTACTTTTTATTGCTGAGTGGCACAAAGCTAAATATAGTGAGCACCATAGCGCCCAATACACATACAAAACCTCCTAAAGCTAAAAGCACGTTATCTGAATTTGCATTCTTCACAAACCAATAAAATGAAATAATTAAGAAAGGAATGTAGATTAATAAAATCGGCAGTAATTTCAACAAGGTATATTTTATATCAAACGCTCTTAAATGTTATTAAATTAAAGAAAAAAATCGTAATAACATAAGGTCAACGCGCTATTAACTTCTTCACAGGTTGTAGGCCTCTTCACACTTTCTTCACACCTTGCTCACACTAAAACCACAATCAGGTACTTTTTTGTGAAGAATGTGTGAAGAAGGTGTGCCTGAGGTGAGACTTTGCCTACAAGCTCATATAAGTCAAGCGATACCTTATCCCGACTCTAGTCTTATTTTGTAATTTAATAAAAAATATTTAATTTAACAACCAATTTAAATTAACTCTTAGAACAAGTGGGTAAGTATAAAAATGGAATATTAGGTGCTTTTTCGGGCAAGATAGGTGCTGTAATTGGCGCCTCATGGCGGGGTATAGACTACATGCGTAGTTTACCTAGAATATCAAATAAACCTGCGACAGAAAAACAGCTGGCGCAACGGATGAAAATGATATTATTAAGGGGCTTTCTTTTAGGAATCGAAGAAATTATAGAGATCTGCTTTCAAAATTACGTTCAAACGTCGGCAATGAATGGGGCGCTTTCACACAACATGACACATAGCGTAACGGGTACCTATCCAGACATGTACGTAGACTTTCCAAATCTGATTATCAGCAAAGGCGATTTACACGGTACGTGGTCTCCAAGTGTAGTATCTAATGAAAGTAAATCGATAGATTTTAACTGGATAAATGGTCCTTTTAATAATTTGCGTGGTGCAGATGATCAGGTTTTGTTGGTGATATACTGTCCTGAAGAAAAAGGATTTTTCTTGCTAACTGATGGAGGTATAAGAGCAGCGGGTACAATCAGACTAATGGCTCCTGAAGAATTTTGGGGTAAAAATGTCCATTGCTATATTAGTTTTTATTCAAAAGAACTGGAATTTGCATCCACCAATGAATATTTAGGCGAGGTGACTATTCTTGCGTAATTTTTTTAGTGGTTTAATTTATTTAGCACTATTCATAAACTAAGGCTCGCATTTTGCGTTACCAAAATATGCGTTTAATGAATTTTATCCTCTTTTTTACTTTAATGGTTTTCATTTTTCCTATTGAAAAGGTAAAATCACAAACAGAAGATGCTTGGTCAAAAGAAGAATTAATGAATGCCAACACTGCTGGAGATGCCAAATATCTTACCGGTGAGGAAAAGGATATAGTGATATACATGAACTTGGTTCGTATGGATGGGGAGAAATTCTTTAACACCTATTTTCAAGATTATGTAGACAAGCATAACAGGCAAATGCAGCAATACAGCAATTATAATGAACTGAAAATTTCCCGTACAGATAAGTATTACAAGAGTTTAGAAAATGACCTAAAAGAAATAAAAAATTTACCGGCTTTATGGCCAGACGAGGCCATGAGTTGGGTTTCCAAACAACATGCCAAAGACATGAATAAGAACAATTACGCAACACATACTTCTCTGGATGGGCGTACAGTAAAGGATAGGATCGGTAAGATGTATCCCAGAAAAGCATGTGGCGAGAATCTTGCTTTTGGTTACTCAACAGGATTGGCCAATATTTGTATGTTATTGTTTGACAGGGGCGTTCCGGATCTGGGGCACAGAAAAATAATTATTAGTGATGATTATAAATTCAATTTTGTAGGGGTAAGTATCCAGCGGCATAAAGGTTATAAATATTGTTCTGTTACAGATTTTGTAGCCCTGCCGAACTAACTTTACTAAGTTTTTTTCAAGTCTTATCATTTGTCTTTGGCATTAAATAATAAGCAGCTTATAAAAACCGTATATCAGATAACAAATTTTTTGATATAAACTCTCCGCTCCTAATAGGTTCTAGCTTCGACTTTGTTCCTATAAATGATTTGTTACATGGTATTATAAAAGGTTCTGATAACTTTGCAGCAATATAAATGAGCTGAATGCGTAAAGCCTTATTAAAAATAATAGACTTTTTTTATCCCCCCTTTTCACGGTGGTTGCCCTTGCATACGTTCCGGTACATGGTATCTGGGGGAAGTACGGCAGCATCTGGTATTGTCAGTTTCTATTTGGCCTACAACTATGTTTTGCATCAGCAGGATATCCATGTAAATATCCCATTAGTACCTAAATTGGTAACCGCCCATGTTGCGGCGCTTATCATGAGTACCTTTGTTGCATTTGTTATTGGTTTTGTACTCAATAAGTACCTTATTTTTACACAATCCAACTTAAAAGGAAGGATACAGATGTTTAGATATGCTGCAGTGTTGGGTATGAATTTGGTATTAAACTATGCACTCATTAAATATTTGGTAGAAGGTCTTAACTTTTATCCATCTATTGCCCAAGCGCTTATTACCATAACTCTTTCCTTAATCAGTTATTTCCTGCAGAAGCACTTTACTTTTAGAGTTAGAAAGTAAAAACCAATCAACTTTACTGGGCTCATTTTTTATATACTGAAATGAGCTGCACTATTAACTTCATCAAATCTTCATGTTTCTTCACGATTTTTACCAAAACTATTTCTTCGCCATACCCCTGCAAACCCATTTGCATTAAGGAGGTGTTTCCTTATGGTTTCTATTATGTTTAAATTATATTAAAATATCATTAATGTTAATTTAATGGTAATATTAAATTAACATTAAAACTGTTGTTTTGTGGCAAAATAAATCAACATAAAATGAAATCACGTTTAGTTTGTCTCTTTAGTATCTTCATGTTACTCATTACCGCTGCCCGGGCTCAGGTAACCACGTCTAGTATTAATGGAAAAATAAAAGACGAAAAAGGATCCATTCCTGGTGCTACCATTGTTATGGTACACGTTCCTACAGGCACGGTTAATAAAGCCTCATCTAACCAAACAGGCCTTTATCGTATCGGAAACTTAAATCCGGGTGGACCGTACAGAATCACTGTAACCTATGTAGGTTATAGTCCCGTAGTTAAAGAAAACATCTTTTTAACCTTAGGTTCTGATCAAAAGTTAGATATTGATTTACAAGATCAAAGCAACCAACTTGCCGAAGTAACGGTTAGTGCCCAGAAGGGAGCAACAAAATCTGGTGCTGGTACAAGAATTGGCGAGGCACAGATTAAAACCCTGCCTACAATGAATCGTAGTTTACAGGATGTAACTCGTGTTACACCTCAGGGAAGCAAAGACAATACCTTCGGCGGAACCAACTTTAGATACAATAACGTAACAATAGATGGCGCCATTAATAACGATGCAATTGGCTTTAGCCCATCGTTGGGTGGTCAAAGTGGAAGTTCTGGCATGCCCGGAAGCAGTACACGTACCAATCCGGTTTCCTTAGATGCCATTCAAGATGTAACTGTTTTACTTTCTCCTTATGATGTTAAGGTGGGTAACTTTTTGGGCGGAAGCATCAACGCGGTAACTCGTGGCGGTACAAATGATGTAACCGGTTCGGTTTATGGGTATGGCCGCAATGCTTCCCTAATTGGTAAAAATAAAATTGGCGATAATGCTAAAGAACCTTCAGCATTTCATGATTACCAAACAGGTTTCCGTGTTGGTTTCCCAATCATAAAAAACAAGTTGTTCTTTTTTACTAATGAGGAAATTACCCGCAGACAGGATCCGATAATCCTGGCGGCTGGTTCTTCTGATATGAAATTGCTTACCTCATTAGAAGCGCAACAGATTTCAGACTATATGAAGACCGCCTATGGTGTAGAGGCAGGTTCTTTTGATAATTACAATATTTATTCTCAGTCTAATAAGTTCTTTAACCGCTTAGATTGGAATATTAACGAGAACAACCAATTAACCATCAGAAACAATACTATTTTATCAAAAGCTACCAATTTAGAGCGAGATCAATCTAACTTTAGATTTGGAAGTATCGACTTTAAACAAAACAACAACCAGTCATCTACAGTGGCTGATTTAAAAACCCGTTTTGAAAATTCTGCAACAAACAATTTAATTGTTGGGTACTCTACTGTTCACGATTTTCGTAACCCAACGTCTAATCCTGCTTTGCCACAAATCGAAATCGCTTCAAACGGGGGAACGTTGTTTTTAGGTACTGATCGTGAAGCGAGTATCTTTAACATGAAGCAAAACACTTTTGAATTTACAGATAACTATAGCTTTAGCAAGGGCAATCATACGTTTACACTTGGTACACATAACGAGTTTTACAACATCAATTATGGTTTTGTAAATTCATGGAATGGCCGTGTAGCTTACGGAAGCATTGCTGATTTCTTAAGCAACAAACCTAGCAGAGTTCGTACAAATTATAATTATGACGACAATAGTCGCGATAACATTATCGCAAATCCAACCGCAGCATTTAATGTAAATATGTACAGTGTATATGGTCAGGATGAAATTAGGGTAGGTGACCGTTTAAAGTTAACACCGGGCTTAAGGTTCGATATGGCTAATCTGCCTACCATGCCAACCTTAAGTAGTAAAACAACAAATTCTCCTGTAGACGCTAACTATGGTACAACGTATACTTATACTCAACCATCAGCAATTACCGGAAAATTCTTAAATAAGGTACAAATCTCTCCTCGTTTAGGTTTTAATTTCGATGCCCTTGGAGATCAAAGTCTGATTGTACGTGGTGGAACAGGGCTATTTACTAGTCGCATTCCTTTTGCCTGGATCGGTTATGCTTATTACAACAATGGTGTAAACTATGGTGCATTTGATAAGAGTTATACTTATACGGGCACCACTCCGGTAGTGCCTGTTGCAGGATCAGATCCAATTAGGGATGCTTTAACAGGTAATGGCGAAGCAGGTTTTGCTGCTAAGCAAGGTGTTAATGTAAAGGATGCATCTGGCGCAACGCAGGTAGATTTAGTTGACAATAATTTTAAAATGCCTAAAGCATGGAGAAGTAATTTGGCTTTTGATTATAAAACAGATGACCAATGGAAGTTTACCGTAGAGGGTATTTTCAGTCAGACCATCAAGGATGTACAATTTCAGCAGATCAATTATGTTGACAATCCTAAATACCTGGTTTATGATTTACAAAAGCAACAGCCAATTTATTCTGCAAAGATCAATCCTTTGTATACAAATGCTTACCTTTTATCAAATACAAATAAAGGTTATAAGTACAGTTTAACTGCACAGGTTAGCAAGTCCTTGCCTATTGGATTAGATTTAATGGTAGCCTATACCTACGGACAATCAAAAGATATTGCAAATGGGATCCGCAACTCAATGGAATCTAACTGGCAGTTGAATCAAGCTTTAAATCCAAATAAGCCAGGTTTGGCTCATTCAAACTTTGATATCCGTAATCGGATTATCTCTACCATGAATTATAGGTTGGACTGGGCTAAGAATGGTAAATA
The DNA here is from genome assembly GCA_025351765.1 of Pedobacter sp. GTDB lineage: Bacteria > Bacteroidota > Bacteroidia > Sphingobacteriales > Sphingobacteriaceae > Pedobacter. Next base: position 38,084 of record JANXVH010000053.1, on the reverse strand, counting down.
CGTTTCTAATTTCTCCCTATTCTTTAGCGGACAATCAGGTTCTCCTTATTCATTGGGATTAGTTAATACCAGGATTAATGGAACAGGACAAACTGTAAGTCTGTTATACATCCCTGCAGCAGGAGAAACCAACAAATTCTTTGCAAATACTCCAGATGGAATTGCACAGGCTGAAGCATTTGATGCTTACATTAATAATGATAAATACTTAGCTGGCCGTCGCGGAGATTTCACAGAGCGAAATGGCGCAAGAACTCCATGGAACGTGCAGGCAGATTTTAGGTTCTCTCAAGATCTACAGACCTCAAAAGGCAAACACCCTCACTTGTTGACTTTAACGTATGATGTTATAAACTTAACCAATTTGGTAAACAAGAACTGGGGCGTTCAATACTTCTCTCCAAACACCTATAATTCAATGGCGAGTGTAGGTATAAAAGTGGCAACCGCTGGTACCCCTACCGCTTATCCGGTTTACACTTTTGCTCAGAAAAACGTTACTTCATACGCAAAGGATTTCTTTGCATCTCGTTACCAGATGCAGTTGGGTTTGAGATATAGCTTTTAAATAGCGTTAAATCAGCATAACCATTATCAGCAGTAAAAGCACCGAAAATTCGGTGCTTTTACTGCTTTATCAATTCTTCATATTTATTGATGATCTATGTGCCGGTAAGGATAATCTACATTTAAAATTTCATTGAAATTCGGCAGGGTGAGGAAAGTGATGTATTTTTACGGGGACTATTAAAGAGTTTAAAGACTGAACACGGGAACGATTGGTTGGCTTGGCTGGAAATATTAGAGATTTTGCACCACAAGGCAATCTATACTGATCTAACTAAAGAAGTTAGGATTTACCTGGAGATGAAGGACTGTTAGGGATTAAGAAAAAAATCCTTTATATGTTGTCATTGCGAGGTACGAAGCAATCTCATCATAGGATTGCTTCGTACCTCGCAATGACATAATGCCTAACCATAATTAGGCATTTAATAAAATAATAAATATGAACATTGTAATTACAGGAGCGAGCAGCGGAATTGGTTTTGAAACTGCTTTAGAGTTTACGTTGAGTAAGGAAAACAAAGTAGTTTGTATCGCGCGAAGCGCTGATAAACTGCGTAAACTTTTGGAGATAGCCAAGGGTATAACGCCAGATTGCACCTTGCTTCCTATAGAATTTGATATTGTAAATGACGATTATGCAGCATTGATACCCTTTTTAAAAGACAGACTGGGCACGGTTGACATACTAATTAACAATGCGGGCTCTTTGGTTAATAAGCCCTTCCTAGAAACCACACCTGCTGATATGTGGCAAATGCTGGAAAGTAATGTGATGGGACATTTTAACATGATCCAGAATGTGCTGCCCCTGATGGCTTCTGGTGGTCATATTTTAAACATTGGCAGTATGGGTGGTTTCCAGGGTAGTGTAAAGTTTCCGGGTTTGTCTGCCTACTCATCCAGCAAATCTGCATTACATACATTAACGGAGTGTTTAGCTCAGGAACTGGTTGAAACCGGGGTTAAAGTTAACTGTTTAGCCTTGGGATCTGCTCAAACAGAAATGCTGGAAGCGGCTTTCCCGGGTTATCAATCGCCGGTAATGGCTTTTGAAATGGGTAAGTATGTAGCTGATTTTGCAAGAACGGGGCATCGTTTCTTTAACGGTAAAACTTTACCTGTAGCAGTAACTACCCCATAACAAGTTTTCCACATTATATACGCCGGAAGATATTTATCTATATATTAGACTTATTGATATGAGAAAAACTTTCATACTTTTCAGTTTAATTTGTTTTAGTGTGTCGGTTGCAAAGTCGCAAACCACTATTCCGGTTGAATACCAGCAAATGGTTAATAAACTGATTAACAAGCTTCCTGAACAGAAAGAAAAGGAAGCTGTCATCAACACTACCAATCCTAATTCACTTCTTGATTTTGCTAAATCTATGCTTGGCATTCGTTACAGAGTGGCATCCAGCAGCCCTACCCTTGGCTTTGACTGTTCTGGTTTTGTAAACTACGTGTTTAGTAACTTTGGCTTTAAGGTTCCCCGATCATCAAGGGATTTTGCGGCGAGCGGAGTGGGTAAGAAAATTGAAGATGCAAAGATTGGGGATGTGATCTTATTTACCGGCACCGACAGCAGATCTCGTACACCGGGGCATGTGGGCATTGTTTATTCTATTAATGGTGATGAGGTAAAGTTTATTCATTCTTCTTCAGGCAATGCGCGGGGCGTTACCATCTCCAGTTTGGACGAAGGTTTCTACAAAAAGCGTTTCATCAAAGTAATTAGTATCCTTTAAGCGTACAACAAACGGTCTTTAACACTTACAGCACCTGATATTATTTATACTGAAGATAGTTTTGCAATTGCGCCGGACTAAGATCTGATGTGTTTATAGTTAACATCGATATTATTTATTGGGCTATTTTTTAAGGGCCAGGATAGAAAAATCAGTAGTAACGTAATGAGCAATGGCTACATCCAGCGAAAGGGAGCACAATCCTAAAAAATAATTTGCTATTTTAGGACTATAATATCATGGCGGGGATGGCAATAAACAACATTAGCAGAGCAAAACTTCTTTTTAAAAGACTTAAAGATGCCTTTGCGCTGTTTCAAAAAAATGACCCATTGCGACTGGCTGGTGCCACTGCATTCTTTGCCAACTTTGCCCTACCGCCCATCTTATTAATATTGTTAAGGCTGTTTGGGTTCTTTATCGATAGAAAAATATTGGCTTCCAGATTATTTGAAAGGCTTGCAGACATTTTAGACGCTAGTAGCACGTTACAGGTAAGGCAAACGCTTAAAAACATAAGAGGAATTGACCATCAATGGTTTGCCACACTGATTAGCTTTGTGTTTTTCCTATTCGTTGCCACTACGCTATTTAATGTAATTAAAAACTCGATGGATCAGATTTGGTCTATTGGTATAAGCGCCCAATCTGGTTTTCTCTTTAAGTTGAAGTTACGGGGCAGGTCAATGGTGATCATTTTACTAGCCGGTATTTTATTTATTACTGGGTTTATGACAGACAGTATGCAGGCGTTTATTGGCGGATACATTAATAATGCATCTCCTACTTTTGGTAGGATATTTTTATTGGTATTGAATCAATTATTGTTTGTGGCCATTGTGACCACTTGGTTTACAGTTTTGTTTAGGTATCTAACCAATGGCAGGCCAACCTGGATTACTGCGTTAAGGGGAGGAATACTGACAGGAATACTCTTTACCATCGGTAAATACATATTGAGGATTATGTTACCACTTAGTGGCATCGGCAATATATACGGTACTTCAGGATCAATTGTGCTGATCATGCTCTTCGTATTTTATTCGTCCTTTATATTTTATTTTGGAGCTTGCTATGTAAAGATCCTGAGTGATTCTAGAGAAACACCGATAAGGGCAATAAAGGGCACATATAATTACGAGATCAAAGAGATTCCAAAAGAGTCTTAAGCAACTTTTGGCTGGTTAATCTGCTCAAATCCTTCCATTTCAAATACGGCAAGTTTGTTTAAAAAGTTATAATGAAGTGTTCCAAAGAAGTTAATTATACCTTGTTGGTTTCTACCTTCGATACAAATACTTTCTTTAACAATTTCACGGTGTTCAAGATTTTGGTCGCTTAGAATAATATCTTCATCTTGTATTTTCACATTGGCCGCATCAATTGAGAATTGTTTAAGCATTTCGAGGAAGCTTTGTCCGTTTAACAATAGTTCTTTGATATTCATGACAGTTTAAGTTGAGTTAGTAGAGGATAAACATCAATTTTAAAGCCAAGAAAAAGGGTAAACGCTAAATGTTTACCCTTTTAGAAAAAATGTTGAAAACTTATATTACTAATATAATTTATAGGCTAACCCAACAGTAAATAACTTAAGTTTAGTATCGTTGTAGCCATTTTCGCCAATTTTGGAAAGGCCTTGCTCATACCTTACATCAATACCTAATTTACTGATATCCAATCCTGCACCAAACTGCCATGCAAAATTTTGTCCTTTAAAGTTGCCAGAGAAGGCGTTACTTGCTGCTTGTCCCAAAGACTGGTCATCACTTAAAATAAACGACACTACTGGTCCTGTGTTTAACCTTAAGCCAACGCCTGCAGCACCAATCTTGGTCCCCACCAATATAGGCAGATCTAGACTGGTAAACTTAACTTTGTTCTCTAGACCATTGGCGTCTTTTAGGGTAGTATTTTTTCCGCTCAAATACAATTCAGGCTGCAAGTGAATGCCCGCCGCACCTATCCGTGTCCATATACCTGCATAATACCCGGCGCGGTTGTCACTGCTCAGTGTATTATCTGTGCTTAATTTTGATAGATTTGTTCCCGCTTTAACACCAAACTGAAAGCTTGGAAGGATCTGGCTTGAGGCTGCAAACCCAGCGCAAAGTAGTAACGTTGATAAAATAATTCTTTTCATAATAAAAAATTTAGTGCTCGATTGACTGTTTGATTAAGTAAAAATAGCGATATTTTAAATTCAAAACTAATTGTGTACTTTTATATATCAAATATGAATACCTACGATTTTGTTTTAGGTATTTTCTCTGCGTTAAATTAGGACAAGTAATGGATTTAAAATTTAATATTTACGCACTCGTCCTAATTTTCTTCGGCAAGCTTACCCTCTTTTTATCGTACTATATATTTAAAAAAGAAGGTGGTGCTGTTAGGCTATTTGGATTAATGATGTTTACAAATGCCATCTGGTCAATAGCATACGGCTTTGAATTGGCTAGTTCTACGCTCCATCAGATTAAATTCTTTATCAACATAGAATATATTGGCATCACTACGCTTCCCTTAACCTGGTTCTTATTCTGCCTGCATTTATCAGGCAAGGAATGCTGGTACAAAAAACCAATGAATATTGGCCCCCTGCTGTTTATTACGTTGCTAACTATAATAATGGTGTGGACTAACCAATACCATCATTTTTATTACAACAAGCTTACCATGGATTATTCGGGATATTTCCCGATGGTGAAGATTGATCCCGGTATGGGATATCATTTTTTTACAATTTACTTTTATGTGCTGCTGGGAATTGGCAACTATCTATTGTTCGCTAAATTTAAGAAGGCAGACCCGATTTACAGGAATCAAAACTACCTGATCATTATTTCCTCCCTTATTCCCTGGATAGCTAATATTTCCTATCTTATTGGCTTAAGGCCTATGGGGAATTTGGACATCACACCTTTTGCCTTTGCTGCTACCATCTTTTTGATTGCTATAGCTATATACAGGTTTAAGCTTTTTGATATAGTACCTGTTGCCCGCGAAAAAGTAATGGACCTAATGCAGGACGGTTTTGTTATTCTGGATAGCAAAAATCGCGTGATTGACTATAACCACGCTTTTAAAAAATACCTGACATACGTTAAAGAAAGCAATATTATTGGCACAGCGATTAATGACTTGTTACCTGGACAAACTGATTTTTTAAGTTTTATAAATGAACATAAATCCGGTAAAATAGAATTAAAGGTAGAAAGCCTTGGAAACGTGTATGATTTGGAAGCACACATCGGATACCTGAACGAAAATAAGTTGAACAGCGAAGCTATTATTATTAAAATGCAAGACCTTACCCTGCTTAGGCAGGATGCATTAAAATCCCAGCAGCAAGCAGAAGAACTTAAAAGGCTAAACCAATTGAAAGACCGCATATTCTCCATCATTGCACACGATTTGAGGGCTCCGCTGGTAAATTTATCTGAAGTACTAAAAATGATATCAAACGATTTGATCACATTAGAAGAGTTTAAAGAATTATCCCCTGTACTGAGTAAAGATATTATTTATACAACCGATCTTTTAGAAAACATTTTGCACTGGTCTAGAAGTCAGCTTAAGGGCTATGGAATTAATAAAGAGTTTTTTGATTTGAAAGGCCTGATTGTAAATGAAGTACACTATCACCTACCATCCGCGGAAGCGAAAAAGATCAATATTGTTCAGGACGTTTTTCCAGGCGAAATGGTTTATGCAGACATGTTGATGATTCAGATTGTGATTAGAAACATCATTAACAACGCCATTAAATTTTGTCATGAAGGCTGCGAGATCAATATATTTGCAGTTTACACCAAAGCGCACATGATTAAACTATGTATTGAGGATAATGGTGTGGGAATACCTCCAGAGGTGTTAAATAAACTTTTTAATGGAGAGAACCTCTCTACAAGAGGCACAATGAATGAAAAAGGTACTGGTTTGGGATTGGTGGTTTGTAAAGACTTTATGGAAAGGAATGAAGGCAGTATTACAGCTACTAGTGAAAAAGGGAAAGGTGCAAAATTTTGTCTGCACCTTCCCGTTGATATAAATTAATTGCTAATGACCCGTCACTTCGTCAATAGCTTGCTGCTCTTTTAAAGCATCAACATTATTCTTAGAACCAAATTCATCAGTTTTGTCTGCGAAGTATTCTAAAATGCTTTTGATGGTATCCAAATTATCTGCAACCCTCTGATGCATATCAGGAAGATCTTTATCCAATTTCTTATCACTTAACTCAATATTATCTACTTCTATTTTGCCTATCTTTTGTATGATTGCCTGTTGCGAATGTTGTAAATCTTCCAGCTCTCTTACAATTTTTTCCATCAGCTCGAACTTCTTTAAAGTATTCATATTTTTGTTTTTAGTTAGATTATCAATTAATTACTATAATCGTTAACCAATTACCTTGCCAAATCTTTTGATGAAGAGAATGGCCGGCATATTGTTAGCTTACAATAAGAGATAAAACAAACTACTAAAATTTGAATAAATAATAAATAACTAATATTTTAGTTATTCGTGATTCCTACACTATGAAAAAATTACTCCTCCTTATAATTGCTTTTACTCTTTTTAATGCCTTTGCACTTCAGGCACAGACCGCACTGGATAATGAGAAACTACTAGAGTTATATCAGACCCAAAAATATGGCGAGGCCGCTACCTACCTTCGAGGAGTTTATAAAGAGGATACACAAAACCCAAAAGAACTGGCACAGCTTGCTTATGCCAATATGATGGCAGGCAAGTTACCTGATGCTGAAAAAAGCTATTTAAAGCTGTATGCACTGCAGCCTGCAAATCTCATTACCCTATTTAGCCTAGCAAACATCAACATTAGAAGAGGAAACGATGAGAAAGCAAAAGCATACTACCTGGAAATTTTAAAGCTGGACAGCACAAATTTCAATGTCTATAAGCAATTGGCTCGATTGGACAAGGGAGATGTCACTCCCGCTAAGATCAACTACCTGAAAAAAGCGAACACTTTAAATCCCACAGATGCTGAAGTGGTTTATGAGCTTTGCGAGCTTTATTTTAAGAGGAACTTTTTTGCTGAGGCTAGTAAGATCCTTGAGCCAGCATTACAGGCAGATACTACCAACTTGCAACTGCTGAAAATGAAAATGCCTATAAGTATGGCCAATAAGAAATATACAGAATCAATTGCCGCCGGAGTTAAGTTGATGAACTATGGTGATAGCACTACTTTTGTTTTAAACAATTTAGCTAAGTCTTATTTCCTTCAGCTTGAGTATAAAAATGCCTTAAAATACTTCCTGATTATCAATGATAAATCGTTCGACAATGAAGGTCTGTTTTATAACATCGGACTAAGTTATCGTGGTCTCAAAGACTATAAGAATGCCGCTCCTTATTTTGAAAGAGCGATAAAAGAAGGAGTGTCCAATAAAATAGCCTCTTATTACGGACTACTTGGCGACTCCTTTGAAGAGATTGGTAAGAATGAAGAGGCCAACACCGCTTATAAAAGAGGATTGCTGTTTGAAAATAACGGCAGCTTATTTTATAACATTGCTTTAGTCTATGAGACTAAACTGAATGATAAGAAAAATGCAATAAGTTACTATGAGCAATACCTAAAAACGATCAATGAAAAAGAGCAGTCAAAGCTAATTACCTTTATAAAGAACAAAATTATTGAACTGAAAAAATAGTTATCGTTTAACTAGTCTGGCAACATATTTTCCTATGATATCAAACTCAATATTCACAATATCCTGTACCTGTACTTCCTGAAGATTGGTATGTTCGAAAGTATAAGGAATTATAAATACCGAAAACGCATCATCCTCTGATGAAACCACAGTAAGACTGATGCCGTTTATGCAAACAGAACCCTTCTCTACCGTAACGTTGCCTTTAGAAGTATCGTATTGAAAACGATATTCCCAACTTCCGTCCAGCTCAGTTCTTTTAATACATACCCCTGTTTGATCTACGTGACCCTGTACGATATGTCCGTCCAGCCTACCGTTCATCTGCATGCACCTTTCCAGGTTAACCTTACTACCCGTTTTTAAGCTGCTCAGATTGGATTTTTGAAGTGTCTCCTCAATAGCGGTAACGGTGTGACTCTGCTCATTTGTCCTTACTACTGTAAGACAAACACCATTGTGGGCAATGCTTTGGTCTACCTTCAGTTCCGTACTTATGTCTGATGAAATTGTATAGTGCACATTACTACCTTCTCTAACGATTTGGGTAACATGGCCAAGAGTTTCTATTATACCTGTAAACATATGATTATTAAAATTTGAGCCTGTTCTTTCTCCAATTGCTTTCTATTATTTTTGAGGAGGCTTGTTCAACTCCAGATTGGCCTTTTTTAATGGCAAGGACTGCAGCAATAGCAGCAATTAACGCCTCGTCAGGATCGTTTGCATTTAAACTATTGGCGTTAAAATATTTGTCTACAAAATGCGTATCGAAATTACCAGACTTAAAAGCCTCATGCTGCATTACAAATTTCCCAAATTTAAGTGTAGTTTTAATACCGGTTATGTCATATTCATCAATGGCCCTGATCATTCTTTGTATGGCTTCATCACGACAAGCACCATAGGTAATCAGCTTGGCAATCATAGGATCATAGTAAATGGGAATCTCCATACCCTGTTCAAATCCGTCATCTACCCTAACACCATTGCCTTTGGGTGTTTTATAGGTTTCCAGTGTACCAATGTCAGGAAGGAAGTTATTTAGGGGGTCTTCAGCATACACCCTAAGCTCAATGGCGTGTCCGTTAATTTTAAGTTCTTCTTGCCGATAATTAAGTTTTTCACCCCGGGCTATTTTGATCTGTTCCTTAACAAGATCTAAACCTGTGATCAGTTCCGTTACTGGATGCTCAACCTGAAGGCGTGTATTCATTTCAAGGAAGAAAAAATCAAGGTTCTCATCAAGAATAAATTCTACGGTTCCTGCGCCTACATAATTTACGGCTCTTGCCACATCGACTGCACAAGCACCCATTTGTGCCCTCATCTCTGGCGTTAGTATACTTGAAGGTGCTTCCTCTATTACTTTTTGGTGCCTGCGCTGCACAGAACATTCGCGCTCAAACAAATGAACAATATTACCATGAGTATCACCGAGTACCTGAATCTCAATATGCCGTGGTGAAGTCACAAAGCGCTCAATAAAAACAGCTCCATCACCAAATGCAGAGATTGCTTCGCTCACGGCAAGCTGCATCTGTTCTTCAAACTCTTCTAAAGAATTAACGATACGCATGCCTTTTCCGCCGCCGCCGGCGGCGGCTTTAATGAGAATTGGAAATCCGACTTCCCTAGCCCTATTCTTTGCTTCGGAAATGTCATTAATTGCCTCTTCGGTGCCGGGTACCATAGGTATGTTATATTTTAACACAGCAGCCTTAGCAGAAAGTTTATTACCCATTATTTCCATGGCCTCTGGGGTTGGTCCGATTAAGATCAATCCCGCTTCGCGGACTAATCTTGCAAAAGCAGCATTTTCAGATAAAAAACCATATCCGGGATGAATTGCTTCAGCACCAGTTTTTTTGCATGCCTCGATGATTTTTTCTCCCACAAGGTAGGATTGATTAGAAGGCGGCGGACCGATACATACCGCCTCATCAGCATATCTTACATGAAGGGCGTCCCTATCAGCCTCTGAAAAAACGGCTACAGTCTTTATTCCCATTTCACGCGCAGAGCGCATAATACGCAGAGCGATCTCGCCTCTGTTGGCAATCAGAATTTTCTTCATTTTAAATTTTTAATAATTTCGATAGCCATATCGATTAATGCAGCTGAAACACCTAAATGAGTAACCATTCTAATGGTTTTATTGCTGGTGGTATTGCAGGCCAACCCTTTCGTGTTAAATAGCTCCACAATCTCAGCAGCATTAAATTCAGGTGATACTTCAAAGATTACGATATTGGTTTCAACAGGCATTACACTGATAACGTAGGTAACCCCCGCTAAGGCCGCTGCAAGAACCTTTGCATGACGATGATCATCTGCCAGTCGATCAATATGATGGTCTAAGGCATAAATGCCTGCTGCGGCCAGATAGCCGGCCTGCCTCATACCTCCACCAAACACTTTTCTAATCTTTATTGCCCTTTTAATGGTTTCATTTGAACTTAAAAGCACTGAGCCCACCGGAGCACCAAGTCCTTTTGAAAGACATACAGAAAGGCCGTCAAAATATTGTCCGTAGTCTTTCGCCTGATCTCCGGTAGCAATGAGCGCATTAAATATCCTTGCCCCGTCTAGATGTAACCTTAAGCCTTTGTTTTTACAAAGCAAACTGATGGGTTCTATTTGCGAGCGTTTATAACATGCTCCGCCACCTTTATTTACCGTGTTTTCCAATACCACCAGGGTGGAATCTGGATAGTGTATGTTAGGTTCATTAATTTCTGGCTCAATCATTTCGGGAGTAATAATACCACGCGGGCCATTGAGCAATCGAACAGAAGACATAGAATGATAAGCAATTCCTCCACCCTCGTAACGATATACATGCGCTGTTTGGTCACAGATTACCTCGTCCATTGGCTTTGTAAAACATTTAATGGCAATCTGATTGGTCATGGTGCCCGAAGGGCAGAACATACCAGCCTCCATATTGAATAGCGCAGAAAGTTTTGCTTCTAACGCACTTACCGTTTCATCTTCACCAAAAACATCGTCGCCAACTTTTGCGCTCATCATCGCATCCAACATTCCTGATGTTGGCTTTGTAACCGTATCACTTCTTAAATCGACTAATATTGCCATAAAATTTACTGAACACAAATATTCATTTTTTTTGTTTTAATCAGGCTCATCGAAAATAAAAAAACGAGAAATGAGGGCCTATTTCGCTGCCTTAACAGCAATATCCGATACTTTTTTAAACTGTAAAAGGAAAGAAACAATTTTAAATTTGGAAATTAAAATAACAAGTGTATTTTAGCTTAGTGTTTATTTAACAATATGGTAACACAAAAACGACGAGCAATGTGTTAAAAAACGCCTTTTTTAGCCTTTTTAACACATAAAAACTTAAAACAACCAAAACTAAAAGACAAAATTTATGAAAGAAAACCAGGTACAGGCAGTAGGATTGTTTACTTTTATTCTAAATTCTAAGTAAAATGATAGTTATTGCAGATGGTGGTTCAACCAAAACCAATTGGTGTTTAATTAATGAGGCGGGCAGGAAGATTCTTTTTAACACAGAAGGCTATAACCCTTATTTTTCAAGTGAAGAGTACATTGTGGAATCTTTAAACAATTCTTTACCTGATCATTTAGAAAAAGAAAAACTTACAGAAGTTCATTATTATGGCGCGGGCTGTTCTACGGATGCAAAACGCAAAATAGTTTACGATGCAATGAAGCAAGTCTTTACAGGTGCTGACGTTCGTATAGGGCATGATTTATTGGCCTCTTGCCGCGCATTGCTTGGAGATGAGTCTGGCTTTGCTGCTATTTTAGGTACTGGAACAAATTCTTGTCTTTATGATGGTACAGACATCAGCCTAAACATCGACTCTTTAGGTTACTTTTTAGGCGATGAAGGAAGCGGATGCTTTATTGGTAAAAGAATCCTTTCGGACTATATGAAAGGTTATATGCCAAAAGGACTGAGAGAAAGTTTTTATGATAATTTTGCACTTACTAACGAAGACATATTCGATAATATCTACAACAAACCACTACCTAACCGTTTTTGCGCAAACTTCAGTAAATTCCTTTACGACTTCAAAGACAGTTATGAAGATTATACTTACAACACCATTGTTTACGCCTTTACTGCATTCTTTGAGAATCTAGTAGTTCATTATCCAAATTATAAGGACTACAAACTAAATTGCGTGGGCTCTGTCGGTTACAGCTTTAGAGACATTTTAAGTGTTGTTGCCGATAAATATGAAATGGGAATAGGGAAGATTATAAGATCTCCTATAGATGACCTGGTAGACTATCATTTGCATATTGCAAACAAATAACAATAATAAAGGCCCGGAACAATTGTTCCGGGCCTTTTAATTTTAATCGATAACCAGTTTAAAACGATATCTCTTTACCAAATAATTTGGCATACTTCTTTTTATCAAACTTGTACAATGTTGCTGCCCTGAAAGAAACTCCCTGCTGTTTTTCTTCAAGATCCTTTAACACGCCAAAGCTGAGCATCTTTTTTCTGAAATTACGCTTATCCAATTTCTTACTTAAAATCACTTCATAAACATTTTGCAATTGGGTTAGTGTAAACTTCTCCGGCAATAGTTCAAATGCAATAGGTTGGTGTTTTATCCTTCTTTTAATCTTTTCCAATCCAGTTTCAAAGATCTCTTTATGATCAAAAGCGAGTTTTGGAAGGTCTTTAACATCTATCCAATTTGCTTTTTTTGCATAAGTACTGATCGGTTTAACGGCTTTATCACCGCCCAATCTTAACAGCGCATAATAAGCGATACTAACAACCCTCCCTTGCGGGTGACGACTCACATCGCCGAAAGTATAGCACTGTTCCATATAAATATTAGACAGGCCAGTTAATTCGTTTAAGATCCTGGCGGCCGATTGATCTAAACTTTCCTGTTCTCCAACAATGTTACCCGGCAAAGCCCACCAATCTTTAAATGGCTCCTCGTTTCTTTCGATCAAGAGAATTTTCAATTCTCCACCATCAAACCCGAACACCACGCAATCGATGGAGAAAGTAGAATTAAACTTTGGTAAAATTTCGCTCAAAATATTTATTATTTATTGATTCACTAATTTATTGTAACGTTTGAAAGCCCTATGCTGCAAATATATATTGATTCTCTTGAACAGAATAAGGAATAATTCAGAAAAATAGGGATTTTAAACCGAAAATAACAAAATGATGATTTTAAAGGATAAAGATGAATAAACGCAGCTTATTATTTAGTAGCAAGATAGACGCTATAAACTAAAACTTTAAAAGCGATCTTTATAATATAAAACCATTTAAAGGTACTCTGCCCTAATTACATAAAAAATACAAATAAAATTACTTAGTGTAAAAATTACACCTTATATTCGTATATAATTATGAAACCAAATATTAAAAATATCGCTGTACTTACATCAGGCGGTGATGCTCCAGGCATGAACGCATGCATTAGAGCAGTAGTTCGTACTGGAATATATAATGGTGTAAATATGTTTGGCGTTTTGCAGGGTTACCAGGGATTAATAAATGACAACATTATCCCCATGGATGCAAGGTCTGTAAGTAACACAATACACATGGGCGGCACTATACTAAAAACTGCCCGTTGTTTAGAATTTAAAACCGAAGAAGGAATGGAAATTGCCTTCAAAAACCTTCAGGCTCGTGATATTGACGGACTTGTTGTTATAGGTGGTGATGGTACTTTTACCGGTGCCCAGCGTTTTGGTAAAAAGTTTGGCGTACGTGTTATGGGTGTTCCCGGCACGATAGACAATGACCTTTACGGTTCTGATTTTACATTAGGATACGACACGGCAATTAACACCGTAATTGAAGCCATTGATAAGATTAGGGATACAGCAGATTCTCATGATCGGTTGTTCTTTATAGAGGTAATGGGCAGGGATTCTGGTTGCATCGCGTTGAGAAGTGGTATAGCAAGTGGCGCCGAAGCTGTTCTACTACCAGAAAAAGAAACGAGTTTGGATGAGCTTATTGCCCAACTGGAATCTGGAGCGTCAACTAAGAAATCTTCAAGTATCGTTATTGTATCTGAAGGTAATAAATTTGGCGGAGCTTACGACATTGCAAAGAAGGTTAAAGAACGTTTTAACCATTATGATACAAAAGTAACTATATTAGGGCACCTTCAACGTGGAGGCAGTCCGAGCAGTTTCGACAGGATATTGGGAAGCAGGCTCGGTTTCGCAGCAGTGAATGAGCTTTTAAAAGGAAATACAATGCATATGGTTGGACTGAGGGGTAACAGCATTGAAACAACAAGTATTGAAGAGGCACTTACAAGGCATTTCTTTAAACTGGAAAGTGACTTATTAGAAATGACAAAGGTATTGTCAATATAAAAAATGGTAGCAGTAGTATATAGCGGTTCTAAAACGGCTTTCTGGAAGATTGCCAGAGATGGAAAAACCATTGCGGACTGTACTATGCCCGGCATAAACCCTTGCTTTAACGATCAAAAAACCATTCTTCAGTTACTGAATAAAAAAACCACGCTGATCAATCACGCAGAAAGTATTAAAAAGATTTATGTGTTTGCAGCTGGGGCATCTTCAAAAGAAAGAAGAGAAGAACTTGCAGAAACTTTGGGCTTATTTTTTAAAAATAGCAAGATAAAAGTCCGTGATGATTTATATGGAGCTGCCATTTCTGCATGTTACAACAATGGTGGAATTGTCGGGATTTTAGGCAGTGGTGCTAATTGCGCCTATTTTGATGGTAAAAAACTGGAAAAGAATAACTTCGGACTAGGCTTTGTGCTAGGTGACGAGGGGTCCGCAAATTACCTTGGCAAAATCATATTAAAGAAATTCATTCAACATAAATTACCTAAGGAACTGCAAACTGAATTCTCGGCAAAATACAACTTGGATAGACCACAAGTTCTGGAAAGGATTTACAAGAAACCGATGGTGCAGCAATTTTTGAGTTCCTTTTTTGATTTCTACTTGGAGCACAGAGACCATCCCTTTATAACGACCATCTTAGAGGATGCCTTTGACAATTATTTTACTACTTACCTCTTGCCAACTATAAAACTACATCCAGAAAAAGAGATACATTTTGTAGGCATTGTGGCAGGTAACTTTCAGGAGGAAATACGCGCGATAGCAAAAAAATACCGACTGGAAATAACATCAATTACTAAAGAACCCATATACAATCTATTAAACTACTATTCAAATTAACAAAATGAGCAAAATTGGAATAAACGGCTTTGGCCGTATCGGCAGACTGGTATTTAGAGCTGCTTTGAAAAGAGGATTAGACGTCGTTGCAATTAACGATCTTGTTGAGCCAGAATATATGGCTTATATGTTGAAATATGACTCTACCCATGGTCGTTTTGATGGCACTATTGCCGTTGAAAACGGGCATCTAGTGGTAAATGGAAAAACAATCCGTATCACTGCTGAAAGAGACCCTTCTAACTTGAAATGGGATGAAGTAGGTGTTGAAACAGTAATCGAATCGACTGGCTTGTTCTTAACTCAGGTAGATGGACAAAAGCACATTGATGCTGGAGCAAAAAGAGTGGTATTCTCAGCACCAGCAAAAGATGATACCCCTACGTATGTTATGGGCGTAAATCATGATAAATTAACTGCAGATCAAACAATCGTTTCTAATGCATCTTGTACTACTAATTGCTTAGCTCCTATTGCTAAAGTATTGCATGATAACTTTGGTATTGTTGAAGGCCTAATGAGTACAATCCACGCAGTAACAGCAACTCAAAAAACAGTTGACAGCCCTTCGGCTAAAGACTGGAGAGGTGGCCGTGGTGGTTTCTCCAATATCATTCCTTCATCAACGGGCGCTGCAAAAGCTGTTGGCTTGGTACTTCCTGAATTAAAAGGTAAATTAACAGGCATGTCTTTCCGCGTACCGGTATCTGACGTTTCTGTTGTTGATTTAACTGTTCGTTTAGAAAAACCTGCTACTTATGAAGACATAAAAAAAGCCATGAAAGATGCCTCTGAAGGCGCTTTAAAAGGTGTGTTGGCATATACTGAAGATGAGGTCGTATCATCTGACTTTATCGGAGATCCCCATGCTTCAATTTTTGATGCAAAAGCTGGTATTTCATTGAGCGATCATTTCGTGAAAGTGGTTTCATGGTATGATAACGAATGGGGGTATTCAAATGCTCTTGCTAAATTCGTTGAATATTACGGAAACTTAAAGTAAAAATCATTTAGGTTAAATAAAAAGAGGGATGCTTTAATTAGCATCCCTCTTTTTATTTAAAGTAAGTACTTATTAGAAAGCTCCTCTCCTAACCGCATGATTTCCCAATAGGTTTCGTCAATAACGATATTCCTCTCTGGATTTTTTTAACAGTAGATGTAACTGGCTTTAAATACCAGTGATATTTAAATTATTTTGCAAAAAGCTCCAGCTTGTGATGATCATCACGAAGATGGAAGTCAAAATATATTTCACTTTGAGCGTATTATTGTTACTTACTTAAAGCTACTATTTTATTTTTATAAATGGTAATTGCCATCAACAACATCCCCACCATGATGGCCATATCTGCCACGTTGAATATCCCAGTTTTAAAGAGTACAAAGTCAATATGAAGAAAATCTGTTACTGATCCAAAAACAACCCTGTCAAACAGATTTCCAATACCACCACCAACAATAAGTGCGGCGCCTATAACTACTATTTTAGGCAGTTTACCATTAATCATGATAGCGTACAATCCTAAAAACAACACAACGCAAGGCAGCGCAATTAACAAAATAAACTTTACAGAAGCTGGCAAAAAGCTACCAACACTTAAAAATGCTCCCGTGTTCTCCACTTTCGTTAAAGTGACGTTATCTATTCCAATTTTTATACGCTCATTAAAATCTACTTCAGTCCTGACAATGTTTTTAGAAATCTGATCGCAAATCAACGTAGTGAGTACAATCATTAACATCGATATGCGAGTGATATTTGTCTTTATCTTCATCTCTCTTTGATTCTTTTTCAATGTAGCCACAATAATTAATATATTAAAGACTTTCCAATCTGGGCTATTAACTGAACCATAATGACACAAACGATCAGAATTTACATGTAACATATTAATTACGCTAAATCCCATTGGCAAAGGTTGTTGTACTTTTACGGTACACACACAACAAATGAATCTTTTTACTAAATTAACATTATCATGCCTGCTGGTTGCAGGTAGCTTTTTCTATGGAATTGCGCAAACCTATACCGTTAGGGGTGCAGTACTTGACACTGCCGGTTTACCTTTGCCTGGTGCTTTAGTTAGAATCAACTGGGTTAAAGACAGCCTTGCCATTTCAACCAATACAGCAGGGGCCTTTAGCCTAGCTAAAGTGAAATCCGCACAGTTTACAGTAACAGCAGCATATTTAGGTTTTCAGACTTTCAAAAAAGAATATCAGATTACTCAAGGCAAAACTTTAATTATTCCATCCATTAAATTACTACCCATATCTAATACACTTGATGGGGTAACCATATCAGGTACATCTCCTATTAAAATAACTGAAGATACAGTCAGTTTTAATGCAGCGGCTTTTCCTGTTAGAGAAGGGGATGCGGTAGATGAAGTTTTGAAAAAATTGCCGGGTATTGTAGTTGATAAAGACGGAAATGTAACCAACCAGGGTGTACCCATTACTAAAATTAAGGTGAATGGAAAAGATTTCTATGGTACAGATGTTGCTACTGCGATAAAAAACATGCCTGCGGATATCATTAAAAATATCCAGCTCATTGACGACTATGGCGATCAGGCAAAGCTTACCGGAATTAAAACTGGTGAACCTGAAAAGGTGCTTAACCTTACAATCGCAGAGGATAAGAAAAAGGGATATTTTGCAAGGGCATCAGCTGGCAGAGGAAGTTCAGATCGTTACAATACTAGCTTGCGCGGCAATTTAATGAAAGGGGAACGCCAAATTTCATTTGATGGTACGGTAGCAAATGCGAATTTCAGAAACGGAAATGGTGATGGAGTAAATACCAAGAATGCTGCGGGGTTAAATTATCGGAATGAGTGGGGGTCTAAATTGTCTGCAGATGCCAACTACAATTTTGATAATACAAAAAACAACACCATTAGCGCGGCATTTACCAGGAGTTCCCTCCAAGATTCAGCACATTCTTTTACCCGGTTAGAAAACGCCAACAATAATAATTCCAGTGACCGCTTTAATCATGATTTTTCAGCAAACCTGGAATACAAGGCAGATACCATGAATTATTTAAAGATTTCGCCGGGATTGTCCTATAATAACAACGATGGAAATAGCAAGGGTGCCTCAATAATTACACAAGAATCTTTAAAGACCAATAGGTTAAGCACAAACTTCAATACGTCCAATTCGCTAAACTTTAGAACCAACATTTTTTACAATCATAAATTTTCTAAACGTGGTAGAAACCTGAGCATGTGGGGAAATTTAAACTATTCCAATGGTAACAACTTCAGAAATTCTGTAAATGATTACATCATTACCAATATTGGCTTAGACTCTACAAGGCATCAGAACCAATTGAACGATCAGGCCAATTCAAATTTAGGAACCTACACCGGCGTATCTTACATGGAACCCTTTGGCAAAAAGACTTTTGTGGAGTTCAACTATAATTTTGGCAGGTCGGCAACCTCCAATGAGAAAAATCTAAGGGATGTAATTGGTGGAAATGAGGTGTACAATAATGACTTGAGCAATAATTACGATTTCCAGTTTATTACCAATAAGCTTGGTGTTAATTATAGGTTTATTGACGAAAAACTCAATTATACCCTCGGGATCAACGCACAACCAGCTGTCCTAAGTGGTCAAAATGTAAGTAAAAACGTAAACACCATGCAAAGAACCTTTAACATTACTCCTTCTGCAAGATTTGTTTACAAATTTACTAAACAGGAAACGGTAGAGCTTAACTACTGGACAAGGAATAACCAACCGGGATTTTATCAGTTGCAACCGATATCAGACAACTCTAATCTTCAAAATATTATTACCGGAAATCCGAACCTTAAACCCGAATTTGTTAATAGTATAAACGCCCATTACAAACAGTCTGACTGGAACCTTGGACACTTATTTGACGCAAGCGTTTCTTTTAATCGAACCCAAAACAAGATTGTAACAACTAAAATATTGGTACCGGGTACTATAAATCAGTTTACAACTTATACCAATACAGACGGCTTTTACGATCTAAATGGCAATTACGGTTACACCAAGCCTTTCACAGGGAAAAAATTTACCCTTAACTATGGCGGTTGGGGCTCAATGCAGAATAATGTTTCATTTGTTGATAGGAATAGAAACAATGCAAAAAGATTAAACTGGGGACAAAGCGTAGGCTTACGAATTGATCTGGATGACATTACCAACCTGGAATTACAAACATCCTATTCGGAAATTAAAATAGATAATTCTTTGCCTTCATCTCAAGACAGAAAGACGGGTCGGTTTGAATATGGAATAAACGGACGTAATTACTTTTTTAAAGTTCTTACCTTAGGTTATGATTTTTCAAAAGTGGTCAACTCGGGTTTCAACTCATCATTTGTAAATAACCCTACCATTTTAAGGCTGTTTATGGAATATAAATTCCTTAAAAAGGATATGGGTGTTCTTCGTTTGGATGGTTTTGATCTTTTTAACCAAAACTCTGGAATTTCCACCGATGCCTATGATAACGTAATTGTAGACAGGAGAGTTAACAGACTTGGAAGGTACTTTATGTGTTCCTTTATATTTAAAGTAAGGAACTTTGGCAGATAATGCGTAATTTGATTTTCCATGAGGAAAATCATTTACCTTTTTATCCTTTCGTTACTCTTATTAAGATGCACTGAGAAGGAAATTGAAAAAACATATCCTACCAGGATGATCAGCCAAGGGGAAACTTTTAACGATTATCCTTCTGAAAAAGACAGTACAATAACGTTCAATCCTAAAACAGAAAAGAAAGGAAATCAATTCGGAGCAAATCCTAAAGCATGGTACCAGATAAAGTTTGGCGATACCATTGTGCGTATTCAAACCGATAAAAATAACCCATCTATAACTAACGGCAAATTTATCCGGGGTAAATTTATGAATACCCAAAAGACTTGCCTTTTAGCGCAAATTGCGGATAGCTCTGGCTTAAAAGCAAAATTTTACCTCATCGCATTAAAAAATCACCAGTTAAGTATTACAGCGTTAACCCGTCCATCAGAATCTCCTGGAAGCATAAAATATATGGGGTTAATAGATTTGGGCAGCCAAGGGTTTCTAATCAATAATGAATTCCTTCTCGGTTTTGTCAATGCAAAGGTCTACTTTTTAAAGCGTCAAAATTCTGACGAGCCAATACAAGGGCAATACGCAATGAGCTCGTCAGACAAATCAACTCTTGTCTTCCTACAGCCCTCTTCCTTGTACCAGGTAAATTACCCCACAGAAGAATCGTTAACATTACCGTTAAAGGTAGATGCAAGGCAGGCTGGAATATTCATGTACATCTATGAACACTATGTCTGGAAAACTAAACGCCCAGGTATCATGTTCCTCATGGAAGACAAATAATAGTTTTGGATATGTCGCTACATCATTTAACTTTGAAATAATTAACACAATTAAATATATACCCCTAAATCAAATATAAAATTCAAATGAGAAATTTAATCTATGTATTCGCAGTAGCGATCCTCTTCGTCAGCTGCAAAGGCAAAAATGAATCTGTTTACGTTCCAAGAGTACTAAATGACACGGAACGTTTCAACACCTATCAGGAAGGCGATGCCTTGTTCATCGTTAAGTATGGTACTGACGAGCGACTGAAAGAAGATAAGAATGCAGAGGGAGAATTTAGCGTAAAATTTAGAGACACTTTAATTACCATCCAGACTAACCCGTCTGACAAGGCTGCTGTTGCAAATAAGTTTTCTTTTGCACAATATGTAAACACCCAAAAAACCGCTATTCTTGTGCAAATTGCAGATAAATCAGGTTTAGCAGCTCCATGCTTTATCATCAACTTAAATGAAAATAAAATTGACGTGGTAAGTTTATACCGCGCATCTTCAGGACCTCATGATAAAGAATTTACAAAAGGGATGGTTAAAGTTGCTAAATCTGGTTACTTAATCAATAACGATTTCTTTATTACCAATGTAAATGCAAAAGCGTATATGATCAAGAGAGAGAAACCAGAAGAGCGTATACAGGGCGATTTCTTTATATTATCTCATGATAAACAAACGCTTGTGTTCTTAACCAAGACTAGTCTATATCAAGTTCATTATGCTACCAATGAAGTTTTAAATGAAACGCTACCTCAACAATCTGGCACTACATCAGAGCAGGTAGCACTTTTCATACAAAATAACTACAAATGGGTTACAGCGAATAACATTGCTTTCCTTAAAAAGATTAATAGAGGTGGTACCGATAAAGTTGTAGATATTTCAACGTTTAAATAATCGCATTTCTTTTATAAAAAGCTGGCTTTAATCGGGTCGGCTTTTTTTATACCTTCATATTTTGGATTCGTACAGCGTTCATAATGGCAAGTAAAGCTACCCCAACATCAGCTATTACGGCTTCCCATAATGTAGCTATACCGGCAGCGCCTAATAATAAAACAATTACTTTAACTCCCATAGCCAATGCTATGTTTTGCCATACCACCTGTTTGGTAATCCTTCCAATTTTAATAGCAGTAAGTAACTTACCCGGCTGGTCGTTTTGAATAACTATGTCGGCAATTTCAATTGTTGCATCACTACCAAGTCCGCCCATAGCAATACCAGCATCCGCAAGCGCTACAACCGGTGCGTCATTCACACCGTCGCCCATAAAAGCTATAATCCTGCCCAGTGCTTTAAGCTCCTCCACCTTTTTTACTTTGTCTTCAGGCAATAATGCCCCGTATGCCGTGTCTATCCCAAGCTCCTTTGCAACTTTAGTAACTACAGCCTGCTTGTCGCCGCTTAGCATCACCGTTTGAATATTGAGTCTATTTATTCCTTTTATTGCATCAATTGCATCGTGTTTAAGTTCATCGGCAATAAGTATATAGCCTGCATATTTCCCCTCAATAGCAACAACGACTATGGTATCGGCTATATCTTCTATTTTTTTATCATAATCTACATTGAATTTACTGAGCAGCTTGGTATTACCGGTCAGCACTAACTTACCATCAACATTCCCTTTTAAGCCATGTCCCGCAATTTCTTCTGTGTTTGTAACGCTTAAGTGTTCAAAATCCTTCGCATGGAATTTTATAGCCGTAGCAATTGGATGAGTTGATTTCGATTCAAGGGCCGCTGCATAACGCAACAGTTCATCACTTGCATCATCGCAAGCAACGACCTCCTGTACATTAAAAACACCCTTAGTAAGCGTACCTGTTTTATCCATCACAACCGTGTTGATCTTTGTCATGACGTCTAAAAAGTTAGACCCTTTAAATAATATACCATTTTTAGAAGCCAATCCTATTCCTCCAAAATAGCCCAGGGGGATCGAAACTACCAAAGCGCATGGACAGCTGATTACCAGAAATACCAGCCCCCTGTACAACCAATCTTTAAACTGGTAGTCTGCAACAAAAAAATAGGGAAGTGCGACAACCAGTACGGCAAGAAAAAAAACAATTGGAGTATAAATCCGTGCAAAACGAGAAATAAATAACTGTGTTTGTGATTTTCTGGCGGTTGCATCCTGTACCATTTCCAGGATTCTGCTTAGCTTACTATCTTTAAACAATGAGGTCACTTTAACTTCAGCAAGCTGATTTAAATTGATCATGCCAGCAAATACGGGTTGTCCCTTTTCCTTTTGATCGGGTCTGCTTTCTCCGGTAAGCGCTGCAGTGTTAAAAGTAGCGAAATCAGAATTCAATACTCCATCGAGTGCTACTTTCTCTCCCGGTTTTACCTGTATAATTTCTTCCAGTTGAACTTCCGATGGACTAACCTCAGTTACCTTTCCATCTCTGATCACTTCAACACGTTCTGGTCTTACATCAAGCAACGCTTTTATACTTCTTTTAGCCTTATCCACTGCTGAATCCTGGAACCACTCTCCTATAGAATAAAATACCATTACCGCAACACCTTCGCTAAAAGAGCCAATAGCAAATGCGCCAATGGTGGCAATACTCATTAAAAAAAATTCATTGAAGAAATCAAAACGGAGTGCTTTTTTAAAAGCAAGGTTTAAGACGTTGTATCCAGCCAGCAAAAAGGCGGCAATATAAATCGGCAAATTAATAACGAGCGGCATTTCAACCTTAAATACAAGCTCAAGCGCTTGCATAAACAGCAAAATTGCGAAAGCCGAAATTAATGGCCAGTGCCCTTTCCAGCCTCCCCCTCCACCATGATCATGGTCATGTTCGTCGTGATCATGGTCGTGCCCAGCATGCTCGTGGTTCTTATTTTGCGTCATTTATTTCAAGCCAATGGCCGTCGGGGTCTTTAAAATATATTTGCTTAACACCATCTACCCTCGTTGTGATGGTATTTGCTTTACCTGGCCAATCTTCAAAATTGATTTTAAGCGTGTTCAAATTTTTCACAAAGGCGTCTACAGAAGGAACACTAAAGCAGAGGTGTCCATTTTTGTCGTACACCAAGCCAGTTTTAGCCCCCTGTATCAAATGCAGCTGACCAGCCTGTCCAAGTGTAAACCAAGTATGCCTGTTGTCTTTAAATGGTTCAGGTATTTGCTCCAATCCGAACACAGTTATATAAAAATCAGTAGCTATTTTCAAATCTGCCACATAAACTGCAATGTGGTTTAGTACCACAGGTTGATGCTTCTTTTCCGTTTGAGCCATGGCTTTCTTTAATGGAGAAAAAATGAATAGGGTTAATACAATTAGAACAGTCGCTTTCATAATGTGAATTGGATGGGTTAAGATTTTTTAAGTAATATCGTTAAAATCCTTGGAATTTGGCTGCGATCATTGTCGTCAAAATACTCCTCCAGTCCAACCAATATCAGCCCATGCTTTTTACCTGCATTGATGAAATCAGAAACATTATGATTAAAACAATCACCAACCTGCTGCTCGCCCTCAGCAACATCAAACCTTGCCTTGGTGCCCGTATATTGCTTAAACGGATGAAGCTCTCCAATGTAAACATAGCCACCAGTATTTAAAGACTTTCCAACCTCATTAAATACATAATCAAGATTTTCTATGTGTTCCAGGATCAAACTAAAAGTCAACAAATCATATAATCCATCTCTAAAGTTCCATTTACGGGTGATATCCGCCTGCTTAAATTGCACTTTGTTGGAGGTGAATTTGTCTTTGGCGCGGGCCAGCATCTGATCAGAAAGATCTACCGCTGTAATCTGCACAGCTTTATCGATCAGCCATTCGGTATTTTTCCCAGTCCCGCAGCCAATTTCTAAAACTTTATTAAAGGATATACTAGCCAGAGATAACTTAAGGGCTAGTCCTTCCAGGTCTCTGGTCTTATTGTCGTTCGTATCGTATTGCGCGGCCCAGATATTGTAGGCTTGTTTAGTATTCATAATGGATCAAAAATACTTCAATTATAACCAATACAGATAAAAAAACTAATTCTTAGCAAACACTTCCGAAAAAATCTCATAAGACCGCAAGCGAGCCGGGTGATCAAAGATATGCGAGGTAGCCATAACCTCATCTACCTGAGTTTGATCTATAAAATTTTGAAGGTCCTGCGCCAGGGTATCTTTGCTACCAATAAATGTACAGGCTAACATTTGATTGGCCTGTGCTTCTTCATAAACATCCCAAACATCATCCATGTTGGCAACGGGTGGTTGCAATAGTTGGCGTTTACCGGTAACAATTCCTTTAAATAACTGGAAAAGTGAAGTAGCCAGCATATTAGCTTCGGCGTCAGTATTGGCAGCAACAACATTAACACAAGCAAGCACATACGGCTTATCCAGCTGCGCTGATGGCTTAAAATTTTTCCTGTAAATATCAATTGCCGTTAAAAAGTGAGCTGGCGCAAAATGACTTGCAAAAGCATAAGGCAATCCTAAGGCAGCGGCCAGATGGGCACTATCGGTACTGGAGCCTAGTATCCAGATGGGAATATCTAATCCTTCGCCAGGTATCGCCCTTACGCTGCTCGTGCTGTTTGACGCAGAAAAGTACTGTTGCAATTTCAAAACATCTTTAGGAAAATCATTCGCAGCACTAAAACGTTCGCCGCGGATTGCCATTGCAGTAACCTGATCAGTACCGGGTGCCCTGCCCAAACCCAAATCTATTCTACCTGGAAACAACGACGCCAGCGTACCAAATTGTTCTGCTATTACCAATGGCGAATGGTTAGGCAGCATAATACCCCCAGATCCAACTCTTAACGTTTTGGTACCGGCGGCAATATGTCCGATAACTACAGATGTGGCAGAACTTGCTACGCTAATCATGTTGTGGTGCTCCGCCAGCCAATACCTGTTAAATCCCCATTCCTCAACATGTCTTGCTAAATCTAAACTGTTCTTAAAGGTATCTGCTGGTGTTTTACCTTGTATAACCGTGGCAAGATCCAATACAGAATATGGCGTATTACTAAGTTGTTTTTTCATGTATTACCAATGGAACTCAAAATTACTGCCTAATTGTGCTAACTAGATTTCATGATCAGGGATATGACTTTAAATTCACTTTTCCCTATATTGCCACTCAAATTAATTTAAATGAGTTCACTTTTCAGATGCCTGTTATTTCTTGCTGCCTTTTTGCCAGCCATTTCTACTGCCATAGCTCAGCAGCAAAAAGCCGTTATTCCAGGAGATTTTGCAGATCCTTCCATCATTAGAAAAGGAACTCAATATTTCGCGGTAGGTACCTCATCAGAGTGGGCACCTCATTTTCCAATATACGTTTCAACCAATTTGACCGATTGGAAACAGATTGGTTATATATTCGACAAAGCACCAGAGTGGACATCAGGCTCTTTCTGGGCGCCGGAATATTATTTTAATAAAGGCACTTATTTCATTTATTATACCGCCAGAAGAAAAAAGGACGGGGTATCGTACATCGGAGTTGCAACTTCCGCATATCCTGATAAAGGTTTTAAAGACCATGGTGTAATTATTGAACATGGTAAAGAAGCTATTGATGCGTTTGTTTACAATGATAATGGCCAACGCTATATCACTTTTAAAGCCTACGGACTCGACAAAAGACCTATTGAAATTTTAGGAAGTAAGCTTTCAGCAGACGGACTAAAGTTGGAAGGAGAAACTTTTTCCCTGTTGAAAGACGAAAAAGGTATAGGCCTTGAAGGACAAAGCATTTTGAAACAGGGCGACTATTACTACTTATTCTATTCTGCCGGAAATTGCTGCGGGATCCAGTGCGATTATAACGTGAGGGTAGCCAGGTCTAAATCCTTAACCACTCCTTTCCAGAACTATCAAAACAACCCAATACTGGCAGAAACTGCAGAATGGAAATGTCCCGGTCACGGCACATTTGTATCCACCCCTGCCGGTAAAACTTTTTACCTATACCATTCCTACAATAAGAAAAACAATGTATTTACCGGTCGGGAAGGTATGTTGGCAGAATTGAGCTGGGACAACCAAACAGGCTGGCCATCTTTAAAACCTCAAATTACAGCTACAGCAATTGCCAGTAAAAGCAGTAACTTCAGTGATACCTTTGATGGAAAAAAAGTTGCCCAAGCCTGGCAATGGGATTTCCGAAATTCAGATCCTGTTGTTAAACAAACCAACGGCAACTTATACCTCAGGGGCGCTATAAAAACAGGAAATAGCTCTGGAATAGTACTTACTCTACGCCCAGTTTCTACCAGTTTTACAGTAACAACCACAGTTACCAATCAAAACACCGCGCTTAAAGGACTTGCTTTTTATGGAGATGCCAACACGGCAATGGGAATAGGGGTTACAAAAAATAAAGTGGAATACTGGGTGGTAAAAGACAATAAACGAGAAGTAATAGCAACTGAACCATTACCCTCCCCTACAAGATCAGTAAATCTAAAACTGGTAGCAAGCCCAGACCTAACCTGCAAAGTTTACTGGAGTCAGGAGCCTGGAAAATGGACAGAGTTAAAAGGCGAGGGCGATTACTCCTACCAATTTCTGCCACAATGGGATAGAAGTCCGCGGGTGGGTTTGAACTTTAAAGGCAGCCCAGATCAGCAGGCGGTATTCTCTTCCTTTGCCCTAACCTATCAATAGCAAAAAGAGTCCGCTCTTACTACTTTACAGATTTTAAAACCACAGCACTCAAAGGAGGTACATTTAGCGAAATAGAGAATTCTCTACCATGACATTCTTCATGCAGCGGTTTCAAAAGTTCACTATTTGCTATTCCACTACCAAAAAATTCCGTTGCGTCAGTGTTGAATATTTCTTTCCAATTCGCTTTAAACGGCAAACCAACCAGGTAGTTTTCCCATAAAACAGGCGTAAGATTGAGGATTACAATTAATGTATCCTGTGCCTTTTTCCCTTTACGGATGTAAATATATACCGATCGTTGTGCATCATCTGCATTGATCCACTCAAAACCCTCATGAGAAAAACTGTATTCATAAAGCGCGGGTTCAGCTCTATAAAGCTTATTAATTGCACGCACTGTTTTCTGCATCCCCAAATGCGGCGGGTGCTTAAGCAAGTGCCAGTCCAGCGAATTCTTAAAATCCCATTCGTGCGTTTGAGCAAATTCATTGCCCATAAACAACAGTTTGGTACCAGGCTGCGTAAACATATAGGCATACAGCACACGCAAATTGGCAAACTTTTGCCATTCATCCCCGGGCATTTTATAAATCATAGAAGATTTACCATGCACCACCTCATCATGAGAAAACGGCAACATGAAATTCTCGCTAAATGCATAAGTAATGCTAAAAGTAAGCTGATGGTGGTGGTGTTTCCTGTTGATGGGATCATTCTTAAAATACTTCAAAGTATCATTCATCCAGCCCATCATCCATTTCATACCAAAGCCCAATCCTCCTGCATGCACCGGATGCGTAACACCAGGATATGTACTGCTTTCTTCAGCAATAGTATGTACACCCTCATAGTTGGCGTACACTGCAGCGTTCATATCTTTTAGAAACAGCACCGCACCAAGGTTCTCGCTGCCGCCGTACTCATTGGTTCCCGATTGCTCCGGGGTTCTTGAAAAATCAAAATACAGCATAGAAGCAACCGCATCAACCCTTAAACCATCAACATGGAATTGATCAAACCAGTAAAGTGCATTGCTGACCAAGAATGAGCGTACCTCGTTCCTATCATAATTAAAAATGTAAGATTTCCAATCGGGATGAAAACCTTTTCTCATATCTGCATGCTCGTACAAGTGCGTGCCATCAAAATTATAAAGACCGTGCGCATCCCCCGGAAAATGAGAAGGCACCCAATCCATAATAACACCAATATTATTTTTGTGAAGCTCGTCTATCAGGTACCTGAGTTCCTGTGGAGTACCATGCCTGGAACTTGCCGCAAAATATCCTGTTATCTGATATCCCCATGAAGGATAATATGGATATTCCATCAATGGCATAAACTCCACATGCGTAAAACCCATGTCCAAAATATAGGGCACCAGACTAACTGCAATTTCCTTATAAGTAAGCACACGCTTAGGCTCACTTGGATCACGTTGCCAGGAGCCCAGATGCAATTCATAAACAGACAACGGCTGATTAAGCGCATTCAATTTAGGGCGCTTACTTAACCAGGATTTATCTTTCCAGGTATATTCGTTATCCCATACGATGGAAGCAGTTCTTGGAGGATGCTCCCAACGCTTACCAAAAGGATCACCTTTCTCCAGCTCATCGCCATGAAAGCCTTTAATGGCATACTTGTAAACATCACCCTTGTTAACGCCTGCTATAAAACCTTCCCATATACCAGATTCATCCGGTCTTTTGTTTAGGTAATGTGCAGACTTATCCCAACTGTTAAAATCGCCAATTACCCGAACTTCCTGTGCATTTGGTGCCCAAACAGCAAAATAAGTGCCGGCAGTTCCCTCAACATTCATCAAATGAGCACCCAACTTTTCATACAGCCTGAAATGCTTGCCTGAAATAAACAATGCAACATCAAAATCGGTCAATAAGCTAAAGGCGAGTACTCCCATTAATTGTATAATTTAATTATGGTGAAATTCTTATTTGTTTTAAAACGAATACAGTTACGCTCATCTAACGTAAAATCTTTCACTTCTTTATCATCAACTGTAATTTTACCTACTTTAAAAGGCACACCAACTACGTTATAATTGTAAAGCTCATAATTAGGTGTATACAAACCTGTTCTGCTTTGTTCAATAACCAGGTTGCTATCCGTACCTTTTACGCTAAATTTCTTTTCAGAATAGATGTCCTGCTCGTAAGCAAATGTATCGCCATGATCTTCGTAAAGGAATGAGTTAACCTCATAATCTGCAAAATAAACATTCAGCATTACCTCATCCACATCCTTCTCGCCAACATATTGCATCACTGGATACTCAGGAATCACAGAACCTGCCCTTACAAATAACGGCATATGATCTAACTCCGCTGCTATGTTATGTTCGCTTTCGCCGTTAAGCAACTCGTGCGTCCAGAAATTATACCACATGCCTTTTGGCAGGTACACCGTTCTTGATACCGCTCCCTGCTCCAATACAGGGCATACCAAAATCTTATCACCAAAAGTAAACTCATCCTGACGGAAGTTGTTACTCAGGTTCTCCTGTTCCAACATGACTAATGGCCTTAAAATAGGAAAACCATAACGGTGGTGCTCCCAGAATACCGAGTATAAATAAGGCATTAACCTATACCTTAACTCGATGTAGGTCCGGTTTATACTTGTGTAAGGCTCACCAAAACTCCAGGGTTCTCGTTCCGCAGTATCGCCGGCAGAGTGTGCGCGCATAAATGGAGAAAAAGTTCCCAGCTGGATCCACCTGGTAAATAATTCAGCATCCGGCTCACCACTAAAGCCACCAATATCAGTTCCTACAAACGGAACACCGGAGATAGACATGCGCTGGCATTGGATGTTTCCCAATTTTAAATGTTCCCAAGTAGCCACGTTATCACCCGTCCACACACAACCATAGCGTTGCATGCCCGAATACCCTGCACGGGTTATGGTAAACGGACGCTTATTGCGCATTAGCTTTTTAAGTCCGTCGTAAGTAGAGCGCACCATTTGCATGCCGTATATATTGTGCGCTTTACGGTGCGATCCCCTATACCCATCATAATTGTGCCTTACATCATTGGGGAATGTACCAGAGCCAAACACGGCTGGTTCATTCATATCATTCCAAACTCCTGCAACACCCATGTCAACCAATTCCTTGTATAGATTACCCCACCATTCCCTAACTGCGGGATTGGTAAAATCCGGAAACTGACATCTGCCCGGCCAAACATGACCTTCCATAAAATAATCATCACTGCGGCGACAAAAGAAATTGTTTTCCTTACCCTCTTTAAATACCCAATAATTGTCATCTACCTTAATCCCAGGATCAATCATTACTACGGTTTTGAAGCCATCGTTTGCCAGTTCCTTTATCATACGTCTAGGATCAGGAAAATGCGTTTTGTTCCAAGTAAAACAACGGTAACCATCCATATAATCGATGTCCAGGTAAATGGCATCACAAGGAATGTTACGAGATCTGAAACCCTCAGCTATTTCTTTCACTTTCTTTTCCGGATAATAACTCCAACGGCACTGATGGTATCCTAAAGCCCATTTTGGTGGCATTGGATGCGTACCTGTTAGCGTTTGATAT
Source organism: Pedobacter sp. (assembly GCA_025351765.1). Classification (GTDB taxonomy): domain Bacteria; phylum Bacteroidota; class Bacteroidia; order Sphingobacteriales; family Sphingobacteriaceae; genus Pedobacter. The sequence continues at coordinate 7,239 of JANXVH010000053.1, read as the reverse complement.
CTTTTTACCACATCCATTAAATGCGGGCCATGAATATAGTAGTATTGCAACTCGCCCCCATCTGCCCAGAAGCTCGTCTTTTCGTTATCCTCCCTTCCAAAATCGAAATAAGAGCGGAAGGTATTGTCGAAGAATATACCATAAGCAGCTTTATCATGCACCCCAACATAAAAAGGAATGGTACGATATAGCGGATCCTGATCCCAACCAAAAGAATAAGCGTCAGTATTCCAGTTCTGAAAATGACGCCCCCTAAGGTTCATGTTACCAGATTTATCACCAAGGCCAAAGAAATTTTCTTCAGACTGGCATTTCTTGGTCGCATAAACATAATAGCCACCAAACTCCACATTCTCTTCCCAGTGCATTGGTACAGCATCTTCGCTCATTACCATTTGACTTTGATTCTCCACAAAAGAAATGTGGAAATCGCTTTTTCTCACATTACAGGTAATGGTATTGGTAGATACTGCATAATGATCTTCCAGCTCTTCACACCTAAACGTAGTTACCTTTTGATCTACAACGGGTACCGCATAAGAGAAGTCATCCAAAAAAACACTGTGCGGAGCTAAACGTACCCGGATAATCTCGTCGCTCACTACCCTTATTTCTACTCTGGCGCTATCATCGCCAAAAAAGAACCTATTGCCATCTGCAATAACCTTTTGCACCGGGCCCAGGTATCGCTTAGCTATAGGTTTTAAATCAGTAACCGGATTATTTAAGTGTTGAATCACTTCATCAACTGCATCCTGTTTATTTATAATTGAGTTATTGTCTGTACTTGGATCTGTAATTTCTTCCATGAAAATCTTTAAATATTATTTGCTCCCCTTTTAGATCGTCTAATCTATACATCTAAAGTGTAAAAATTTCTACAAAATGCAAAAGAATGTGGAGAGATAAAATGATTTAGAAATTTGAACCGCTAATTGCCATAGCGGTGGCTAGGAATGTTTTATAACTATTTCCTGAAAAAACCATTTAATTTATCCTTCTGGCGTTCACTAACGTAAACCTTGTATCCTTCAGGAACTTTCATTAAGGCATAAGCGCCACCAGTAGGAATGTGGTCAGCACGTAAAATATCTTTTTGGCTGTCCGATAAAAGTTCCTGATAGCGCTGATAGAGCTTCTGATATAATAAACCAAAAAACACCTCGCTTCGGTTAACATTGGCATCACTCAATGTGCTGCGTGGTGGGGTTAAGAAAGTCCCAAATGATTCAGCTTATCGCCATAAGCGGCTATGCCTTGCGTTACTTCCCGCAATGAAGTGCAATTATTCATAATGCAATAAAGCATGCTAATGAGGTGCTCCCACGATTTACAGCGTTTACAGTAACGATCCGAATCTTGTTGTTTTACTAAAGTGTTGAAGCTTGAACGACTTATCATTCCTGTGATTTGAGCAAACACTGGCTGTCCGGAGAAATTTGTACTTTTGTGCATACTTGAAGGTGTGGTAACTCTAAAGTATGAAAACGGGACGGGGTTTACCCTCACGTTGGATTTTTATCGGACAACAATGAATAAAGATATGAAAAACGGGATTTTATTTTTGATGTTATTATGTTTGTGTTCCTGCAACAACACGGCAGATAAGAATGGTGGTAAAGACATTGGCGTCACTGAACCGCAAGCTGATACTGTTATCAAAAAATATGCAGATACAAGTTATGTCGACAGAAATGGTAAAAATTACAAATTTCTCGGACAAATTCCAGATAGCTTGCGTACACCAGAACAGGTAAAACTTTTAACATTGCTCAGCGACGTATCTTACAGATATATATCTGTAAAAGATAATCACGAAGTATATAACTTGACGAGGGAACAATTCGTTGCAAAAGGGCTTCCGGAACGATTTTATGACTTACTACTAACGAGTATTAAGGAGAACAACCACTTGATTGATGTTGATAGTGTCAAAAATATTGATTCAATGGTGCGTGATCAGCGCAAAAAACTCGGGATAGTCGAAAATTGAAAGTTGGATAAATCTTTTACATGTAGTATTCGCGGAGTTAAGATAATCTTGACTCCGCTTTTTTGATATGTATAGGATAGAACAACTGGCAAGTGAATTATCAAGGTGTCGAAGAATTATCATTAGAAAAAACCCCTAAGTCGAAAGAGCGGGAGGGTAACTAAGGGTTGGAATTAACGGAGCAAACACAGAGCAAGCTTGAAAGCCTTGATCTATCAGACCAGCCATATCTGCGCCATGCTTTGAATATCCGGTTATTTTCCTCCTATAATGCAGGAATGCGTATTTCTGACGTGTTGCGTTCAAAATGATCTGATTATCAGAACGACCGAAATTATTACACGATGGGTAAGAACAAAAAAGCCGGTTCATTATCCACCCCTGAAAAAGCCATAAAAATTATTGAACAATATAGAGATCATGAACAAAAGCATGATCTGATCTTTCCTGAATTAAAAACACTGGATAACCTGAATACCAAATGCGATGTGCAGCGTAAAATCGCTTATGCTGATAAGCGCCTGAATAAAGCCTTGGCACTTATATCAGGACAGATCGGTTTAACGAAGAAACTAACGATGCATATAGCCCGTTATACTTTCGGCCATCTTGCAGGAGATAAAATTTCTATACAGACATTGCAGAAGCTTTACAGACACTCGTCAATAACGACGACGATTGGTTATCAGGCTAATTTCATACATAAGGAGAAGATCTACAACTACTCTAGAGCAGCTTTACAGGCTGAAAGCATTACCACTACCGTGATTTATCAGAATAACTTTCTTCATAAAAAGACTGATGACGCATTAGATGCTGTATTAGGGAATTAGCATTAAGCTATAGCTATATATTTGTGATACAAAAGATAAGGTATAGCTTATGAAACTTAGTAATAGCCCTTTGATATTGGTTCGCCAGCTGGATAGCAAATTAAAAAACTTTAATAATATTGCGAGCCCGATAACCACAAATCCGAGCTATTTTTGAAATCCATTACGCGCGAAACAGGGCTTCCCCTTCACTAACTGCCATCTTCGCACTGGCCATTTTATTGGAGATTACGATTTCTTCTGGCCCATCACTGTCTTTTGTTAATTCTACATAGTAGCAATTGCTGGTTTGGTTGGAATGGTACGCCGGATTAACCTCGCAAACAAAAATCTCCGCTTCGTTATCCTTATACCTATTTAAATACGATTACGCCCTTTCTTTGGTATTGAAAGCTGCGTCAATGTATTTCAATGGGTTTTCATGTTGTTCTGCAATTAAATAAATATATCGCTTCTTCATAATGAATGCCTAGGATACAAAAACGAGCGATTAAAAAGACCTTACTCTTTCTTACTAAAAAATCCTTGTAGTTTATCTTTTTGACGCTCACTAACATAAATCTTTTTCCCTATCGGATATTTCATGATTGCATAGGCGCCCCGATCGGGTAATTCTTCTGCAGTTCGAATATTATCAAGCCTGATAATGGAGCTCCTTCCAAAGATTAGATATTCATGCGGGGGGAGATCTTCAAAAATACGTATTAGTGCTCTTTTATCTTGAATTACTTCAGTGCCAGTTTTACGCTGTGCGATTTTTATTTCATTGATATTGGTAATAAAGAGGATTGGATCCGTTATCAACTCAGGCTCCGTAACTATTTCTTTTTCTTTAAATAACCCCTGGCTAACAACTATATACCAAAATATATAATAGACATTAACAGCAGCTAGTAATAATCCATCCGTGAGGCCATATCTGGCGAACCACCCGTTTTCCGATATAGGCGTACCTTTTTTGTACTGAAAGAAAGAAGCAAATAAAAATGCGAGTATAAAAGGAACCAACCAGCTTATTAAAAATTGCAACATCAGGCGAATCAATGTGTCTCTTTCCCAAGTAAATCGTTTATCCAACCAGAGATAAGACTGCCGGATTAGCGATATCAATCCAATCGCAAAAATCCCTGAAGTCCCAGCAACTTTCCAAAATTTAGAGTCGTACATGAGATCAGAAAATGAGCTCCATTTGCCGATGGATCCAACGATATAAGCACCGATCAATGATATACCAAACCTTACCCATAAATCTGAGTATTTTACTTTTTTTAGAGGTGATAAGCTTTGAGAAGCATCCATATTTTTCTATTTGATAATAAATATTCTTTATGAGTAGTGTAAACTTAATTAGAAAAAACGAAATATAGTACACCTACACAACACTTTGCGTTTTCTGAACAATAATTTTGTGTATAGCCAACTCGTTTTCGAAAAATAATAGTCCTTAGTCAGGATGTCAATGGTTAAAATTAAGTGTACACTTTTCTGAAATTAAGAAACACTTCCTGGAATTAAGTGTACACTTTCTGAAACCAAGTGACAGTTACCAAATTTAAGTGTACACTTTCCGAATTTAAGTGTACACTTTCCAGATTTACCCTTCAAAACACTTGCAATCAGTTATTTACAGATATACGTTTGTAGTGCCAATAAGGCACGGCAGCTAATAGACAATAAAATGAAAGCAATGATAATTCAGGCAAAACTTCTTCGGGAGCGACTAAAGAAGCTCCTATATGAGGTTTTTAAAACTAGGTCTCCGCTAGGTATGATACAGGTCTTTGACAGGTCTTCGGTACGTGTGAGGCACGCATACAATACCTTTTTGAGTGCTTTTACGGTGCTGGTTTGTATACAGCCATATGCCAGCCTTACCGAACGCACTAAACAGGCAAATTTTAATCATTAATCATTTTATAAAATTTAAAACACCATTATCATGGCAAAATTAACATCAGGGATCTTTGGTCCCGTATCTGGAAAAATTGGCGCGCTGATCGCCGGTATTTGGAAAGGAATACCATACATCAGAGAACATAAACCGAGAGTTACCAAACTGGAGCGAACGCCAGTGCAATTGGCAAACGAAGAGAAATTCAAATTCGTAAACAATTGGCTCATTCCCTTCCACCCCTATATTGGCGTTGGCTTTCTAAACATGGCAACGCAAAGGACAACCGTCTCCGCCGCACTTTCTCAGGCTTACAACACCGTCTTTACCGGCACTTACCCCGATCTTGAGGTGCACGAAGATCAAATGATGATCTCCATGGGCAAGTTACCCCCAGTATTAAACGCACAAGTAGTAATGACCTCAGCGGATACCATTAAAGTAACCTGGGAAAAGAACACCAAACGGGGCACCAAGTACAACGACCAGATTATGGTAGTGCTTTACGACGGTGAACAGCAGATTGCTGATGGCTTTGTTGGTGGCGTAAACAGGTCGGCAGAAACTTTCACATACAAATTTAACGATTACCTGATCGGTAAAACTTTGCATGCCTATATCGGGGTAACGTCCATGAACCGGACAAGAATCTCCAACAGTGAATATCTAGGAACCATAAACCCTTATCAATCATGAAATACCAGGCACTAAAACAATTAATCGCACATGATATGAACCCTGCGAAATATAATCCAAGTCCGGCAGAAGTTGAATTCTGGCTGGAATCCGTACCAGAAGTAAACGAAGAACTTTTTCACTTTATGGAATCGCTGGTCAGAATGTCCTTCTGCCAGGGGCCGGCAAAAAAGCGGATCAGTACCATCCGCGCCGAGCACATTACTCTTTTAAATGCTGTAGGAAGGATTAAAAACCCGCGAGAGGATATCCAAATTTTGGCGGCAGCACTCAGTGTATCTTTTGAAGGGCTTCTGGAAAGGATTGATACCACGTATAAAAACTATGCTGATCCCGAACAGAGCATCCCGGAAAAGCTCCTGAAAACACTGAAAGCAGGGCTAGAACAACAGATTAAATTACTGGCAAAAGGTATGGAGCAGCAACCGGTTCCAGCGGCGCTGCAGAAACCTATTTTAGGGTGTTTGGAAGATCTGGCTAAAATGCGGTCCTGCTCCTATGAGAGAAGGAATTACATTATTGAAATTATAGCCAGCACCAGCAAATTGCTCAATGAAAGTGCTGCCGATTTATATAATGGGCTATTTATACTCCTGTACGAATTGAACTTCAACACCGCAGATTTCATTGCATGTTATAGGGAAAAGATAAAAAGGGAGCTGGCATTGATGACTGATGAGATACAACTGGACATGCGCCTGGAGCGATACCTGTGGAAATTCAAAAAAGCACCTTTTCGCAAAAAGAAGATTCAGGCTGATTTTAACAGACGATCCACTGCTGATTTGATGTACTACTTTATTGAAGCTGAGATTAACATTAGGGCGCTCGAAGCACGTAAAAAAGAAAAAGAAAAGGCGGCAGCAGAAGCTGAGCAAATGGCAAAAAATTTAGCAATGGCCAATGCTGAAGCGGAAGCGGAGGCAAAAGCCAAAGCCGAGGCTGATGCATTGGATTTGAAGTCAGAAACCCTCCCCTTGAACTATAAAATTCAAAGCTTGCTGAGTGTAGACGCGTTGGCCTATTTCTTTAGACTAATGGCGGAAGGACAGGTAATTGAACCGGGCGTAAAAACAGAGCTCACAAGGTTTTTGGCGAAAACTTTTGTAACTCCTGGCACGGGCGTAAACGGAATTTCCGCTGATAGCTTTTACAGGAAATGGCGCGAGCCGGTGCATACCAACGCGATGATTACCAAGGCGGCACTAAACAGAATGATCAAAATTATAGATTCTCAATTTTAACAGATGAAAACAGTTAATAGTGCACAGGCAGGCTTGAATTATATTGACCTTATCAATCATTTTTGGAAACTAAACGCTGAGCACCCCTTTACAGCGAATGAAATTGCCATGCGTGATTGTGAAAAACAAAGCAGCGAGGTCGGCAGAGGCTTATACTTTGAGTTTGCCGGTAGAATATAGCGGCGAGCAGGTATATGTGTATGCAGCCTTCAATTCAATTTTCACGAAAGAGCTTGTTTCTGAAAGCAAGTACTTAGGATTACTCGCTGTATTGTAATTGAATTGATAACAGTATTGGAATTGGCCACGGAACTGTGACATCAGCATTAATTAAGCGACGGTGCTGTAAGTGGATTAGCTGAGGGTGCTGCCGGCTGGCAGTACCCTTTTTTATCCCATTTTGTCATGTCGAAGCATGAGACATCTATTAGCGAAATGGCAAGAGATTTCTCCGAAGGTCGAAATGACAAGAAAATAATTACAAGAAAATAATGACAAGTACAACAATTACTAAAAAGCAATTATTTATAAAAAATGAAAATATTATTTAATAGGATAGGCCAGTCTAGGTATTTCGGACTG
>JANXVH010000041.1 GCA_025351765.1 Pedobacter sp. | reverse complement strand
TGTGTGCCAGCCATATAAAATGATTGTAAAATGCACCTGAAAGGGCTAAAAACGCATTATTTTAATTCTATTTTAAAACTCATTACTTTCCAGGCAGGTATACTTGATGGTCTGTTAATAACCAGTGCATCATCTTCTTGTGTCCATTTCAATTTTTCATTGCTTCCTAAAAGTTTAATGCCTGCTATCTTTTTAGCATTGATCTTTGAACTTTTTCCTAATGATGTAATTCGAATATCACTATTGGGTGTATCCATGCAAAATGCGAAAAGGCTATTACCTTTAGTAGTGAAACGAATATCTGTTGATTGATAGGCATGTGTATCGCTCAAACCACCAAACGGACCTTTTGCCTGATTAGATTTGAGGGTTGAAGGGCCTTCGCCATAAATTTTCCAGGGGCGAGTCCCATATATACCCTCGCTGTTAACAGGCATCCATACGGCAATCTGTTCAACAATATTAAGTACATCCGGCTCAAGGTCACCTTCTGGGGTTTGCACTACGTTGATCAACAGGTTACCATTTTTACTTACGATATCAATCAGCATTTGTATAATTTCGGTACCGGTTCGGTATTGCTGACCTGTTCTATAATACCAATCACCAATTGATGTATCCGTTTGCCATGGGTACGGACTGATAGAATCTAATATGCCGCGTTCCACATCTTGTGCCCATTTACCTTCAGATGCTTCTTTACAGGCATACACGGCTGTAGGCTTGCCGCCTGTGTAAGTGATGTTTCCGTTGTAAAAATTAGCGAGCATGCTCCTACCGACTTCTTCGAATGGCAATTTGCTGTCAGAGTAAAGCAAATCCGGATGGTAAGTATCCACCAATTCTTTTACATCTGCATACCATTCTTTCATCCACTCAGGATTAGTAGTTAACCAGCCGTTATCTCCGGCGACGGCCTTGGTGTGATACAGATCAATATATTGCGGGTCGTTACCATCGTATGGCAACCCTTTATACTGCCCTGCTACATCCGCTTTGTGTGCAGACTGATACCATGTGTAGCTAGCGGCCAAGTGCTCTGATACGCCAAATTTAAGGCCTTCTTTTTTGGCTGCTTTTTGCCAAAGACCCACTACGTCTTTATGTGGCCCCATGTTTACAGAATTCCAACGATGAATTTTGGAATTCCACAGAAAAAAATTATCATGGTGGCTGCCCATACTTACAAAATATTTAGCTCCGGCCTTTTTATAAAGTGCCATCAGCTTCTCAGGATTCCACTTTTCTGCCTTCCACAAGGGTATAATATCTTTATATCCAAATTTGGAGGGGGTACCATAATGAGCTACATGGTACTTATTTTGTTGACTGCCTTCTACGTACATATTTTTTGCATACCAATCACCCTGTCTTGGTACTGCCTGCGGCCCCCAATGTGCCCAGATACCAAATTTGGCATCTCTAAACCAATCCGGATATTTATACTCTTTTAACGATTCGTCTGTGGGCTTGAAAGGCCCTTTGTTAATAGATGATTGCTGTGCATTGCCCAGTGTATTCAGCAACAAACTAGCCACTCCCGTAATGATTAACGTGTTTAGTATTTTAGATTTCATATTGAATGTTTATATGGTTAGGAAATCCAAATTAAGGCGATTCTTCTATGTTTAGAATCCTAAAATTATCTGATGATTAAGGAATATTATCATCCAATGAGTTGTTTAATTCTGTCATCTCTTAATGTGATTTCCCCACCAAGTTTATTTCAATTTCTGGTTTAAATATATTAGGTATTTATAAGCTTATGATATGCATCAATAAATTTTATCAAATCGTCATTTGTTGTACTGTCCGTAATATTGCCATATTGGTCTATTTTGCCTTTAATTCCTTTAATTAATAAGGCGGTGTCAACTGTATATATTGCCATAAGGGTTTTCATTATTAACTGTAATTCTTGGTGTCCTTTTTCTCCACTCGCAGAAGCTGTAATAATTCCGGTGGGTTTATTGGAAAAAATTGTTGTTGAAACACACCATTCAATAACGTTTTTTAGTCCACTAGGAATGCTGAATACGTATTCGGGTGTACAGATTAAAACTCCATCTGCGGTTTCAATTTCGTTTCTAAAATCTAAAATCACCTGAGGTGTGTGGTTAATGGAAAGTTCAGGATCAAAATGAGGGAGTGTTTTTAAGTCGTTAAAAACCGTCACCTCAAAAAATTTTGAAGTCAGGTTAGTGAATTTGTCAATGAGCTTTTGATTTGATGAAGCTTGACTGGCACTTCCGTTTATTACAAAAATCTTCTTCATATAAATGAGGTTTACTAAATTACGATTTGTTGGCTAATCTTCCGTTCGTCATTTTAACTGCGCATACTTTGCTTGATCCGTTCTCTATGCTGTTCTCCCCATGCATCAAGTTCGTATAATACATTTTTTAAAGTCAAACTGTATTCAGTTGCTTCGTAGATGATGGTTACTGGTGTTGTAGGATATACATTCCTTTTAATAAATTCATTCTGTTCAAGATCCTTTAATTCATTAGCCAATACCTTTGGAGATATGCCTATTACAGCATTCTGAATCTCATTGAAACGCTTTGATTTTTGCACAAGGCTTAAAACTACAGGTAGTTTCCAACGGCCGTGGAGCACATAAAGTGCATCAAGAACGTTTTTGAGGGAACTCTCACACTCTTTTTTAGCAGGAATTTCAGCTGTTATCATAACCAAAGGTAGACACTTTCCTAAAAGTAAGCGCTTTCCTTTAGGTAAGTACTAACCTATGGATAGTTAAATGGACTAGCTTTGTCATCGAAATAAATAAGCTAATAAGCTTAGAATTAATTGAATCTTTTATGAAACAAATCCTCCATTTAACCTCAAGCATTCAGGGAAGTCAGTCGTATAGTATTAAGCTGGGCAATGCCATCGTAGAAAGAGCACAAGAGAAATATCCAGACAGCACAGTGGAAGAAGTTAACTTAGTTGACCTGGAAATTCCCCATTTAAATCCTGATATTCTTCGATCCATGTTTACTCCTGCAGATCAGCTTACAGCCGAAGAAAAAGAATCACTTAGGTACTCAGATGAAGCCGTGAGACAATTACTGGCAGCAGATATTCTCGTTATCGGTGCGCCACTTTACAATTTTACGATACACACTGCATTGAAAGCATGGATTGATCACATCACCAGAGCAGGGGTAACATTCGGGTATGGCGCAAACGGGCCTATAGGCTTGGTAACAGGTAAAAAGGTTTATGTAGCGATGTCTTCAGGCGGTATCTATTCAGCAGGCCCTGGTAAAGCCAACGACTTTGTTGCTCCCTATCTGAAAGCCTTTCTTGGCTTTTTAGGCATGACCGATTTAGTGGTATTCCGTGCCGAAGGCTTGAAAGTACCCGTAATAAAGGAATATGCATTGGCCAAGGCTATTGACAGTATAATAATCGATTAAGTTGCCAGCGGAGCGTGATTTCCAAGTTAGAACTCACAGAATTTGTGTTTCACTCAAATAAAAGAAGGCCTGAAATCATTAAAACAAATACCTTAGTCCAAACTGCATCTGGTAAGTAGAATTGGTACTTATATCGGTTTTAAACGTCTGGGTTACAAGTTTGCCTCCAGAGGTTGCAAACTGAAAAGTTGGAAGAATATTACCCTCCGGCATTATGTGCTCCAGATTGCTGGGAATTAGTATAGAGCTGGCAACCACCTGTTTTCTTAGACCCCAGTTTCTATTTAACAGGTTTCCTGCATTAATAATATCGATGCTTAATTGTAACCCATGGCTCTTGCTATGACCCACTAGTGTTAGCTCCTGCATCAGCCGAATATCGAACTGGTTCCTCCAGGGTATTAATCCTGCATTTCGCTCTGCATACTTACCCTTTCGGCTCCGCAGGTACCTGTCCTGCTCCACGTATTTAGAAAAAGCTTCTGTTTGTTGCCCGCTGCTATATGTAAAGGCCTTTCCAGAAACGGTAGTAGTAAAGGGTGAGAACTGGATTTCGGAAGCATCTTTTGGTACGTAAATAAGTGAACGGTTGGTGCGGTCACCAATAAAGTCTCTTCCGTATGTATATGAAAAACGGCCCTCACTTACACCTTGATAAACTAAACCGCCATAAAACTTAAGGTGCTTACCGTACTGTTTAACAAACCCTATTGTGGAAACAATACGGCTTGGGGGCACATAAGCTGCATAGCCCAATTCAGGGTGATTAATTCCGTTAGTAGTTGGTGTCGCATTCAGCGCTGATAGGGTCTGATCGCCGTCTCCGTCATTATAATTTTTAGCGGAATTCCTAGTGTAAGCGAATGAAAAATTAAGACCATTTGCTGCTTGCTTTTCAAACCTGGCAGTGCTGGATAAATAATAACCTTTTGACGAATTGCCTACAACAACAGCATTTAGGGGTGAATTCCCCTGCGGATCATACTGACCTAATGTGTTTAAAGGATTGATAAACTTTAATTTATTCTGGAAGGGATATACCAGCCTGTGATCCGCATAACCAGGAATGTTCAAAGCCGCAGGCTCGGAAAGATTGATGTCCTTAAAAGATATTCCTCTGATATCCCTACTGTAAAGTATTTCAACAATACCTTTTAATCCTCCTGGCAACACCATATCAATTCCCAGTGTTGATTTCCAGCTTTGTGGCATTTTAAAATCCCGAGCTAATACACTGGTTACGGAAGGTAGTACAGCAGCCTGATCGGCAACGTATTGACTTTGTTCATCCGCATGAAATGTAAATGGGGTATTTTGAATGCCCTGCCATGTCTGCGTCAATTGGTAAACTCCCGAATAACGGGCTTGTGAGATTATCCATACAAAAGGGATTCTTCCGGTAAAAATGCCTGATCCAAGCCTGAGTCTAATATTTTTTTCTGCAGTCAGGTCATAAGTCATCGCTGCACGTGGTGCTGCCAACAGCGCAGGTTTAGGTAGCTGGCTGGTATTTAAGTGTTGGCCGCGAGCAAATGCCAGGGAGGCGAGGACTTTATTTTCAGGCAATGGCCTGGGAAATAATGGAAGATCCATCCTTATTCCAGCAGTTAGATTCAATTGATCATTTAACCTGAAGCTGTATTGCATAAAGGCAGCTGTAGAAAGATAATTAAAGCTGTATTCAGGGATTAGTGACTGATTATTTTGGGGATAAGTCAGTGCGTAATCCAAAGGCTTGTTTCCCAAAGCAAAATCCTCCCATGATTGAAAAGTATAGTAACCTGTTCCGAAAGGCATATAATTATTTTTAGTATTGCTGTAATCCAGCTGAAAACCAACAGTCCAGATGCCTTTCCCATGTGTCCACTGTGTACGGTGGTTTAAAGAAATTAAGGATACATCCCGCGCATTTCCATAACTGAAAGGCTCATAACCAAAGGAAGTAAAAGGGATGCCGTCTTTTAAAATGTCAACAAACGGAAAATGTTCGCTTTCAGATTTTCGAGGCTCATATTGTCGGGTATAGGAAGCGCGTAAGGTATTGGTTACTGTTGGAGAAAATCTGCTATTCCATTCTCCAGCAATAGAGTAAAAGTCGGACAAAGTGGTAAAATTGGAATTGCTAAAGGGAATGGAATTTGATGCCCTGCGTCCTGCACTGGCAGCAAAAGGCACCAGCGGACTCCTTGATCCATTTACCAGCTCTGGCCTTTTGGCATGTAGCTGATTATATCTAAGGCTAATCTTATTATTTTCCCCTACATTCCAGTCTAACCGAAGCAATGCTTTGGTACTATTGTTTTTAAAATCATAGTCTTGATAAGGGCCAGTGTCGTAATGATAGGTATTGCGCAGATAGTTGCTTATTTCATCTAATTCAGCAGAGGTGGGCCTTGCGCTATTGCTGTTGCTCCCGTAAGGCAGTTCTAAAGTTGACGCTTTAAACGGTTGAGGCTGGAGTTTCTCAGTTTCGTTTTCCAGGCTAAAAAAATAAAATAACTTATTTTTGATTATGGGTCCGCCTAGCCTGAAACCTTCCAGATGATAAGCAACCTGTCTTTTATCGACCTTGTGATCCGCCGCCCGATAACCATAGTTATCCTGGTTTCTAAAATAACCATACAATGACCCTTCTGATATGTTGCTGCCGGAGCGTGTAATGATATTAATAGCGCTCCCAATAAAACCTGATTCCCATATCGAGTGATAGGGAGCGGCGTCGATGGACATTTCTGCAATGGCATCTAGGGCGATAGGCTGGGCGCCATTGCCCGGCAGGTTATCTCCTACCCCAAAGTTGTTATTGAATTCTGAGCCATCAACAGTAATGAAATTTTGTCGGTAATTTCCACCTGCAATTGCAAAGCCGAAGGCTAACGGACTAAGCTTAATGTAATCCACCAGGCTTCGTCTGATAGTAGGAACAACTTCCAACTCCCTACTTCCTGTATGGAAAACAGGGCTAATCATATATTTTTTCAGCAATTTCACCCCGGAGGTCGCTGTGATCTTAATTTCTGGAAGCTCATTAACCTCGCTTTTCAGTTCTATATTTAAAATGAAAGGTTCGCCAAGCCTAAAAAAAATACCAGTTTCCTGGTATTTTTTAAAGTTTTGGTAATTCGCCTCTATCTGGTATGGCCCCCCGGGTTTTAAATCTGGCAGAAAAAAACTTCCGGATGAATTGGTACTACAGCCATAAATTGTTCCCGTTGGTAAATGAATCAAAGTCAATAACACTCCTTCTATCTTTGGTTGATGGATAGAGCTAACCCTACCCGCCAAAGTAGTTTTCGTTGTTTGCCCGGCAGTAGAAGAAGGCTTTGCTAAGACCAATAAGACCAATAAAAAACAGCAGCAGTTCCGCATTTTATTTACACCATTTT
>JANXVH010000021.1 GCA_025351765.1 Pedobacter sp. | reverse complement strand
TTGTTCAAAAATAACCTCCGTTTTTAAGCTTTAATAAATATTTAACTCGAAATCATGCTTCTATTTTCATGAAATTGTCCGAAAGTTTAATTCATTTTTTCTTATATACGGATGATGGGGTTACCAGCCCACATCGAACTTTACCACAGAATTTAGCTCACTGGATCGGCGAGTAGCTCCATAAAGTTTATACACTTAAAACTTAATAGAAATAAAACACATCACTTACTGGCTGTAATAAAATAAATCCTGATTAGGTGATAACTTGTAACAGAATAAAGGCAGTTAATCAAAGAATCCAACTCCCTTAATTTGAATTATGCAATTCTGACGAGTTCTGCTATCAACTCATACGCTGTTTTTAACCTGTACATAGTTTACAAACGGCTTTTTATGCTGTTATTTAACTATGAAGGCTATTAAAAAGTTTACATTACAAATTCGTTAAGTTATAGTATGCTCTGTCGAAATCCTGAATATTATAATTTTTTTTTGCAATCCATAAGAAGTCTAAATATCAATTGTTTATAATCAAAACCATCTTTGTAAAAAAAGCATTTTGCTATCACATATAGAAATAAGATAAATGGAGCTTGAAGAACATTATACAAATAGAAGCGGTTGGTTACGTGCCGCGGTTTTAGGAGCAAACGACGGCATCCTTTCGACGACAAGTATTGCAATCGGCGTTGCAGCTGCAAGCAATACAAGGGGTCCAATTATCCTCGCAGCGTTAGCGGGTCTGGTCGCCGGTGCACTTTCTATGGCCGCAGGCGAATATGTTTCCGTTAGTTCACAATCGGACATTGAAACAGCCGACCTGGAAAGAGAGAAAAAAGAGCTTGAGGCCATGCCGGAAGTCGAGTTGAAGGAACTCGCCAAAATCTATCAAAAAAGAGGATTAGACAGCAAATTAGCCCTCCAGGTCGCCGAACAACTTACTAAGCATAATGCGCTGGAAGCCCACGCCAAAGATGAACTGGGCATCAATGAGTTCTCTACACCCAAACCGCTTCAAGCTGCATTAGCATCAGGAGCATCTTTTATTTCTGGCGGGTTATTGCCTTTTTTAGTTTCTCTATTTGCGCCGGTAAACATAATGGTTTACCTGCTATACGGATTCGCTACCATATTTCTTGCTTTTTCCGGAGGTGTTGCTGCAAAGGCAGGAGGGTCAAATGTAATTAAGGGTATAATTAGAATTTGCTTTTGGGGAACTATCGCCATGGGTATTACTGCGCTTGTCGGGTATTTATTCGGTGTGAAAACCGCTTAAATGCAACATTAGTTTTTCTTTAGAAAATAAGCATTACAAATACAGTTATGTTATTTTGCATGAATTTTCAATAACAATTCTCTCATTGTAATCTTATGACCTATCTTTATATTTAAAGAAATTGTCATGACCAAATTAGATGAACTTAAAAAGCACTTAAAACGTGGAAAGGTATATCGCAGGTCTGACTTAATTAAATGGTCTAAATCAATAGACCGGCATTTGGAAGTACTTATTGAAGATGGGACATTACAAAAACTATCCCAGGGGCTTTATTATTTTCCTCAAGAATCTGCAGTCGGCAAGACACCTCCCGAAGAAGAAGCCTTAATTAAGAGTTTCTTAAAAGATGACCGTTTCCTGCTGACCTCCTTAAATGCTTACAATAGTCTCGGGGTTGGCACTACACAACTTTATAACCAACGAACAGTATATAACCATAAAAGGCATGGTGACTTTAAACTGGGCAATAAGGACTTCTCCTTCCGGGTAAAGCCGCATTTTCCCAAAAAGGCTACGCCTGAATTTTTATTGGTTGATCTGGTCAATAATCTGGATGCCTTGGCCGAAGATCCAACCGAACTTTTGAAGAACATATCATGGAAAGCCCGTACAATGGATGCAAAAAAACTTGAACGTTCTGTATCGGAATATGGCAATGCCAGAGCGAAAAGGATATTCCGACCTTTAATGCCTGCTTGATATGAAATTTAAAAGCCAACTATATTTTCGCATCGGTATAAGCATAACAACGCAGCCTTCCGCAAGGGTTTGATTGATTTCTCAATAGAACATTTCCCGCGTTTTGGTGTCTTATAGTTGATGAAGAACACTACACTAAAACTTTCAATTATAAAACCGGCCGGTTAATAGTTGTAGGTGCTTCCGCAGGAGGATTAAAGGCTATTACGGCCTTGATTGTTGTCCAACTGGAAGAGAATAATGCAAATAATAGTGAATCAAATGGGCAGGCGATATCAATGTAATAATGCTAAAATTAATAAGCGTTCCCTGGAATTTGATTAAAATATTTGATTAAACAATTCCGTTAAATCCTTCTTTACAAGCTCATAGGGCGGAAGTATAGCAGGGTTAATTTGGTGCCCCAAACTATTTGTCCAGGCGGCTTTAATCTTACGGTCAATTTCGTCATTGATCAACTGTTCCATTCCCCTAAATTCAAGGTTTTTGAATTTCATTTTTTCATGAAAGGCGTTAACAACAACCGGCCAGTCCCAATCTGGCATATTACGGGACAAGTACCATATATCATAATAATCCCTGGGCGCTGTATAGGATCGCTGTATCAACGCGCGCAACTTTTCAGCCATGACTTCTTGTAAGTTGTAACAAGGTATCCCATCGGTTGCATTGGTTAGCTTGTCTGAATAACTATGTGTAACAGGTCGCTCTATTACCGGGAACAGTAATTTTTCATATTGTATCATCTCGATTTTAATGCTGGTCGTCCATCGTTCCGGTGGCGGTACGGCCTGATCTTTAGAATGATCCGCTCCCCAAAACTTGACTATTGCCGCATAGCCCGTGGGGGTGTTCTTATGCCGTAGTTGGGTAAGCTGTTCAATATATAAGGGTAATTCCGTCCGTTCGGTAACTAATGTTGTGATCTCCGTCAGTAATGCCTTATCCAGTATAAAATCAGGACTGGTTACTGTAAAATCAAGATCCTCAGAAAACCGGTAATCATTGATGTAACACTTTCTCAAACAGGTTCCGCCTTTAAA
>JANXVH010000030.1 GCA_025351765.1 Pedobacter sp. | reverse complement strand
CACTCATTAATAAAGTCGCTCTAAATATTCTTAAAAACGACCTGACGAAGAATATTAGCATCAGAAGAAAAAAGAACATCGCCTCCTGGGATTTTAAATATTTACTAATGCTCCTTAAATTTTAATGCGTTTGCCCTGCTCCCGCAACATAAACATTCTAATTTTCAGGGATAGGGTCGATGCTAACAGCGGTGATCTTACCATTATCTATTAAAATAGAATGATCGGATATAAAAAAACGCCTCCGTTTCGGGAGGCGTTTTTTTTATGATATCAATTGGTAATTAAGACCCTAATTGTACGCGTTTGAATGAAGTAACGGTTAAACCTTTAGCTGTATCATCTAAGAACTTACGAACATCTTTTGAAGAATCTTTAACGAATTCCTGGTTTAACAAAGTACTGTCTTTGTAGAATTTATTCAATTTACCAGCTGCAATTTTTTCAACCATAGCTTCAGGCTTACCTTCAGCACGGATCACTTCTTTAGCGATTTCAGTTTCACGCTCAATAGTTGTCGCATCAACATCATCTTTATCCAAAGCAACAGGGTTCATTGCAGCAATTTGCATTGCAACATCTTTACCAGCTTCTTCAACACCATCAATATTTTGGTTCAAAGCAACCAAAACACCTAAACGGTAGTTACCGTGAATGTAAGGAATAACTTTCTCGCCAGATACAGTCTCGAACTTAGAGATGCCGATCTTTTCGCCAATTTTACCAGTGTTTTCAACGATGATATCAGAAACTTTCTGACCATCAAGTTCTAAAGATAGAAGTTCCTCTAAAGTAGCCGGGTTTTTATCAATAGCAAGGTCAGTGAATTTGTTAGCCAAAGTAATGAAATCAGCATTTTTAGCAACAAAATCAGTCTCACAGTTTAATTCAACAACAACGCCACGTTTGCCATCAGCAGTTGCTTTAGCAATAACCACACCTTCGTTAGAATCACGATCCTGACGAGAAGCTGCTACCTTAGCGCCTTTTTTACGTAAATAATCAACGGCTGCTTCAAAATCTCCGTTTGCTTCTACTAATGCTTTTTTGCAATCCATCATACCGGCACCGGTTTGTTGGCGTAATTTATTTACATCTGCAGCAGTAATTTGTACTGACATTTTAGTTTTGTTTAAGTTATGATTTAAAAATTATGGGTTGTACAGTATTGTTGTAAGTAAACCCTGCAACGCACCATACAACCCAAATTATACTACTTTAAGCTTCTTCGCTAGTACCTTCTTCGGTATCAGCCTCAACTTTTTTCCTTCTTGCGCCAGGAGCTGTAGCTTCCGGAGCATCAGCAGCAGCTTTAGCAGCTACAGCTTCTTTTTCAGTTTCTTCATCTTTCTCACGTTTGCGCTCATCTAAACCTTCTTCAATTGCTTTGATGATTACATCACAAATTAAAGAGATAGATTTAGTAGCATCATCATTCGCAGGAATTGGGAAATCGATGTTTGAAGGGTCAGAGTTGGTATCAACCATTGCAAAGGTTGGAATGTTTAATTTCAAGGCTTCGCTAACAGCGATGTGCTCTTTTTTAACGTCAATTAAAAAGATAGCAGCCGGTAAACGGTTAAGATCCGCAATACCACCTAGTAAGCTTTCTAATTTAATACGCTCACGTTGGATCATTAAACGCTCCTTTTTAGAAAGGATTGAATAAGTACCGTCTTTAGTCATCTTATCGATGGTAACCATCTTTTTGATCGACTTGCGTACTGTAGCAAAGTTGGTTAACATACCACCTAACCAACGCTCAGTTACGAAAGGCATGTTTACTTTTTTTGCTTGCTCAGCAACAATTTCTTTAGCTTGTTTCTTCGTAGCTACGAATAAGATCTTGCGCCCAGATTTTACGATTTGTTTAATCGCAGAAGCAGCTTCTTCAGTCTTAGTTAAAGTTTTATTTAAATCTATAATGTGGATACCATTGCGTTCCATAAAAATATATGGTGCCATTTTTGGGTTCCATTTACGGGTAAGGTGACCAAAGTGTACACCTGCATCCAATAAGTCTTGATATGTAGTTCTTGCCATTGTTTTGTCTCCTTAAGATTAACGTTTACTGAATTGGAATTTCTTACGTGCTTTCTTGCGTCCTGGTTTCTTACGCTCAACCATACGCATATCACGGGTCATTAACCCTTTAGCGCGCAATGCTGGTTTTTTCTCAGCATCTAATTCAACAATAGCTTTTGCAATAGCCAAACGAACTGCTTCTGCCTGACCTTTTACACCACCACCTGCTACATTTACATTAACATCATATTGACCAACCAATTCAGATACTGTGAATGATTGATTAACGATGTATTGTAGTGGCAAGGTTGGGAAATATTCTTTGTGATCTTTACCGTTAACGGTAATGATGCCGCTGCCTTCTTTTAAATAGATACGAGCAACAGCAGTCTTTCTTCTTCCTGAAGTATTAGTAACTAACATTTCTTCTTTAATTAAAGTGTAATGGTTTTTGGTGATTGTGCTGCATGAGGATGTTCTGTACCTGCATAAACATAAAGATTGGTGTACAATTTAGCACCAAGTTTAGTTTTAGGTAACATACCACGTACTGCTTTTTCGATAACACGTTTTGGATGTTTCGCCATTAACTCTTTAGGAGAAATGAAACGCTGACCACCTGGGTAACCCGTGTAAGAAGTATAGATCTTCTCTGCGAATTTGTTTCCGGTCAACTTAATCTTGTCTGCATTGATAACGATCACATTATCGCCGCAGTCTACGTGTGGGGTGTACTCAGGCTTGTTTTTACCACGGATGATCATTGCGATCTTCGATGACAAGCGCCCCAAAATCTCGCCTTGTGCGTCAACAACAACCCACTGTTTGTTAACAGTTTTTGCATTGGCAGAGACAGTTTTGTAACTTAACGTATTCACTTGCTTGTATTTAATTTGTTAAACAATTATTTATTCCCCCTAATTTTAGGGACTGCAAAGATAGCGTAATATCTTTAATTGTCAAACACTTGATGAAAAAAAGTGAATCTTTCTAAACCAAGTTGCCGCCATCTGCCCTACCTGGGTATTGTATCTTTTTAGATATTTGTGGAGTTGATACTCCTCAAGACAAGATGTTATTTACAGGTTGGTTAGGAAAAATGGGATATGCAGTATAAAAAATACCGTCTCTGCATCAACACCGCACCAACTCAATACCGTCTCAACACCAACCCGAGTCGGCTAGAAGTAGTTTAAAAGATGGTTTTCTTGCAGTCCTAATGCTAAGCCTTATGCCGGCATATGGAAGCTTTGTAGAACACTTATAAATAACAGAATTAGTGGCAATTGCCCGGATGAGAATATCTTAACCGACAATCATACATTAACCTTATTTTTGATGGTTGGCCAGATTCTAGTTACTATCCAAGAAAAAACCCCTATTATGACTATATCATATGCTAAATTTTGCATTAGAAGAGAGACCCTCGTTCCACTTCCTGACGACCCCCATATAACTTGTTTTTCCAGATAAGGAAAAGGAAATCCTGCTTCAAC
The DNA here is from genome assembly GCA_025351765.1 of Pedobacter sp. Classification (GTDB taxonomy): domain Bacteria; phylum Bacteroidota; class Bacteroidia; order Sphingobacteriales; family Sphingobacteriaceae; genus Pedobacter. Next base: position 22,824 of record JANXVH010000030.1, on the reverse strand, counting down.
AAACGAAAATTGATTCCATAAAAAAGGAAATACGGACAGCAACAGAAAGGATAAAAAAAATACCAGAAAGAATTTCATGTAGTGAATTAGCGGGAAAATTCAATAAGAGTTAGAACTTGAACCATAAAAAATTACTGCTTAGGAACTCTTTTTTCAGACATTAATTTTTGTATTACAGCCCCAAGCTTCGCCGGATCTTTCGCATATTTTTCAAGATCAATAATCTCTACTTTTCTGAAATCTATAGGGTGACTTTCGCTTTGCAATGAAATAGAACCTCCTTTTAATAATTCACCTTCTTCCTCATTTCCTTTAGGATCTTTTTGAGGACGCTGATAACGTAAGACCTCTACGCCATTAATGTAGTGAACTACCAGAGAATCACCCAACACCAATACTTCAGCACGTACCCACTGGTTGCCATTAAACGTATCCGAATTAGAATCCACGCAGTGTGTTTTAATGACCTTACCATTCTTCACAAACTGTGTACCCGGCGTACAAATATTTGCAGTAGACCTTCTATTACCATCTCCATTTCCCCCCAGTAACTGTACTTCAATTGAATTTGGAAAATCCTGATCTTTCTTCATTTCTGCAGGAAGCTGTCCGTGGATCATGATTCCGCTGTTGCGTAGAGCCCAGCCCTCGCCGCCCTTAACCTGATCACCAACAAAACGATATTCTACTCCAATCAAATAATGAGAGAAAGGTTTTTTATAAAAAAGATGGCCATACTGTTTATCGAAATCAGTATATTGATCGTATCTAACTTCAATTTTACCGCCTTCTACCCTAAACGTATTTCCAAAATTATCATTCAAATCGTGTTTCCTGATCTTAACTTCCCAACCTTTAAGGTCTTTCCCATCAAACATCTGTTTCCATTTTGGAGTAGATACCGTAGGTGATTTAAAAGTGTAACCCAGTAACATCAGTGGTAAAACTGCAATTGCAGCAATCCTTATTGCAGGAGATTTTATATCTAGGTTCATTGTCGTGTGTATTTCGGATTGAATTTACAACAATAATATGCAATTGCAATATTGAGAAGTAAAAAGAATACACTAGTGCAGAAATATGCTTCGGTTAGATCCTACTGGAAGATGAAGCAGGCAGCAATAGTTCATTTACGTATTAAAAACTAGCTTCTCCAGAAAAGCACTGTTGCGCAGACTATATCGAGCGACCACATCTCTAAATATGATGGTGGAATACACTCCTTTAAGGTATTCAAATGCTTGATTATTTAACGGAAGGTTGATTAGGTAGGGAAACCGCCATAGGTAAAGTAATGGGATAAGCTTAAATTGCTGTCTGCCCGTTTGTTAAATAATAGAAATTCTTTGTAAGACAAGCTGTATACCGGAATAAGTAAGCCGAATGATAAGATTTGAAGGAATCTTGTTCATAATTCAATATAATCATAGTTATAATTATATCAGATATAGCGTTAAATTATAACCATGATTATAACTTTCACGAGAAAGACTAAAATTATAATTATGATTTATGAAAATTAATATATTACGCCTTGCCTGTACCTTAAAAACACCAGAATGAAGTGTAATCCGATACAAAAAATAAATGGCACGGTTAGCAGTATGTAAAGCCATGTATTGGCAAAATAATTATATCGCATAGAAGACAAGATGACGTGGGTTACCCATAGTACCAGAAAGGCCGCAAAGAAAACATTGGTAGCACCAATCATAAAATGCACCAGTTTAAAGGTTTTTCGCTGCTCTATGTTTCTAAGCACAAGCGTATTAAAAAAAATGACCACTACTATTCCAGCCATAGCGTAAGCGGTGCTGTTAAGCAGGTAGAGGAGAAAATAAAGTATCGCAAAAGCAATATTTAAATAGGATAAAGTTTTCAGCATCTTTATAAATATAGACATTCCCAGAACTATTCGGTGTCATTGTTGTTAGTATTCATAACAAATTATAAGGATATGAAAAAGGAAACAAAAATAATTGCAGGCATATTAGCGGGAGTTGCTCTTGGTGCAGCAGTGGCATTAATTTTATCGCAAGATAAATCAGATGATGTTAAGGACAAAGTAGCCGATTGGTTTGGTGAGCTGTTGGATTCTTCTAAAGATACATTAGCAGATGTAGCTGATAAGTTTAAAGATCGTATTTCAAATATTAGGGCATAATTTACTGAATGAAGATTGCTTTTCATGGTGCAGCGCGTGCTGTTACTGGTAGTAAACACCTGATTACTCTAAATAATAATAAACAAATACTATTAGACTGCGGGATGTTCCAAGGCATGGGCGAAGTGACTGATAAGTTAAATGGCTACTTTGGTTTTGCCCCTTCGGAAGTCACTTATATGGTCTTATCTCATGCGCATATTGACCATTGTGGCTTATTGCCGAAATTGGTAAAAAATGGTTTTAAAGGGTCTATTTATGCTACCCCGCCTACAATGGATCTAGTTCGAATACTGTTAATGGATTCTGCAAAAATCCAGATACAGGATGCGGAGTTTATGAACAGGCATAAAAAAGAGCAGGACGAAGTAGAAGAGCCGCTTTATACTGAGGATGATGTGATTAAAACACTAAGCCAATTTAAGGCTGTTAATTACAATGTGGATTATCAGATTGATGATCAAATAAGTTTGCATTTTACTGATGCAGGGCACATCGTTGGAAGTGCCGCTGTTCACCTTGCCATAACTGAAGAAGGCAAAACAACAAAGGTTACTTTTAGTGGCGATGTAGGCCGTTATGGCGATCTTCTACTTAAAAGTCCGCAACGGTTTGAGCAGGCGGATTATATTTTAATGGAGTCCACTTATGGTGATTCCTTGCATAAGGATCTTGATCCTATTGAGGATATGCTGCTTGAAATCATCCACAACACTTGCGAGGTTAAGAAAGGCAAAGTGATTATTCCAGCTTTTAGCGTAGGGCGTACGCAAGAACTTCTTTACGCCCTAAATGGTCTTGAATTAAAGAATAAATTGCCTAATGTGCCATTTTATGTGGATAGTCCGCTGTCCATTCAGGCAACTGAAATATTAAAGAATCATCCTGAAGTTTACAATAATGGCGTTAAGGAAGTACTTAAGGTTGATCACGATATTTTCGGTTTTAAAGGGCTTCAATTTATCGAAAGCGTGATCGAATCAAAGTCTTTGAATGACGACCCAAGACCTTGTGTGATCATTTCTGCATCGGGTATGGCGGAAGGTGGAAGGATACGGCACCACATTAAAAATAACATCGGCAGCAGCAAAAACACTATTTTAATGGTAGGTTATGCTGATCCGAACTCTTTAGGGGGCAGGTTAATGGCCGGAAAGAAATCGGTACGGATATTTCGTGATGATTATGATGTTATTGCTGAAGTAAAGTCAATCAGGTCTATGAGTGCGCATGGCGACTATGAAGATCTTTTACATTTCCTTTCCTGTCAGGAGCCCGAAAAGGTAAAGCAATTATTTCTGGTACATGGTGAATATGAAGTGCAGCAGAAATTCGCAATGCGGTTAAAAGACGTGGGATTTAAATATGTCGCCATTCCTGAGTACCATCAGGAATATGAAATATAAATTATCTTTGCCCAATGGATGTTTTTGGTGAAGCTTTAAAGGATCAGTTTTTAAACCCGCCTGCAGAAACCCTTTGGGTACACAATTCTTATGACGAGCCTGAAGAGATGCCTGTGGATGTCTATTTTAGGCCTGAGGACGAAATGCCTGAGTTGGAGCTGCGCGCAATGGAACTTTGCAAAGGTAAAACCCTTGATGTAGGCGCAGGAGTAGGAAGTCACGCACTAATACTGCAAAAACGCGGCTTAGATATTACGGGCATGGATATTTCTGCAACGGCGGTTGCTATTATGGAAAAGCGCGGTTTAAAAAAGGTACTGGAAGGCGACATCCTCAACTATACCGCCGACACCTACGATACCTTGCTTTTTATGATGAACGGCATTGGCTTAACGGGCACCATTACTGGCCTCACTTCATTTTTAGAGAAAGTTAAAGTCATGCTTAATCCAGGCGGACAACTGATATTTGATAGCTCGGACCTGTCTTACCTTTATCAGGCAATTGAATTGCCGGCAAAGGGATACTTTGGAGAAGTAAGCTTTAGGTACGAATACAAAAGCACCAAAGGCAGTTGGTTTAAATGGATCTATGTGGATCAGCAAACGCTCAAAAACATCGCTACAAAAAAGGGATGGAAGGTAGAGGTCATCTTTGAAGACGAGAGTGATCAGTACCTGGCTAGGCTTTCTCTTCCCAAATGATAGCGATATTGACAATCGTTTGAACCGCTTTTTCCATATCCTGCACAGAAGCCCATTCTTGTTTTCCATGAAAGGCATGCTCGCCAGCAAATATATTCGGACAAGGCAGTCCCATAAAAGATAACCTTGAACCGTCTGTTCCACCTCTTATACTTTGTTGCTTTGGCATAATACCTGCTCTTTTGATTGCTTCAATACCGATATTGATAACCTGTGGATATTTATCCAGTATCTTTTTCATATTGCGGTATTGCTCTGTTATTTTTAAACTATAAGTAGCGTTTGGATAATCTTCAATAATATTTTGTACGGTAGCATCCAGAAACTCGCCGTTTGCCTGCAATTGCTCGTCGTCAAATGCCCTTATGATAAACCGGGCTTCTGCTTGTTCCACGTTTCCAGTAAAGCTTACCGGATGGATAAAGCCCTCCTTATCTTCGGTGGATTCTGGCGAAAGGCAATCGGTAGGCAATGCAGTAATCACGTCGGAAAGAATTTTTATTGCACTTTCCATTTTTCCTTTTGCAAAGCCAGGATGCGTGCTCACGCCATTTATGGTAAGAATGGCGCCATCAGCAGAAAACGTTTCGTCTTCAATAGAACCCAATGTTTCTCCATCTATAGTGTAGCCAAAATCAGCACCTAACTTTTTAAGGTCGGCCTTGTCAACACCTCTTCCGATCTCCTCATCAGGTGTAAAAAGAATTTTAATAACGCCATGTTTAATTTCAGGATTTGCCATTAAAAATGCTGCCGCCTCCATAATCTCAGCTATTCCAGCTTTGTTATCTGCTCCAAGAAGGGTGCTGCCGCTGGCCGTGATGATATCGTTTCCAATCTGGTCTTTGAGATCCGGATGCTCGCTCATCTTCAACACTATGCTATTGTCATCAGGCAATATCAGGTCTTGTCCGCGGTAATTTTCATGTACAATCGGCTTAACATTCTTTCCGCTGCAATCTGGAGAGGTATCCATGTGAGAACAGAAACAGATTACCGCCACATGCTTAGTTGAAGTAGCGGGTATAGTTGCATATACGTAACCGTATTCATCTAAATGCACATCCGCAATTCCAATCGCCAATAGCTCCTCCACAAGTGCCTTGCCAAGGTCCTTCTGTTTTTCAGTAGAGGGTGTGGTAGACGATAGCGGGTCTGACTGGGTATCTATCTGTACATACTTTATGAAGCGTGATTCGAGGGATTTGGTTTTATTTTGATAATTTAGCATGGCTTTTTAAAAATACAAAGTTATATAAAGATTCATGAAAAGAGTGAGCGCTTCATTATTTGCAATGCTAATAAGTTTAACAGCTTTTAGCCAGTCCAACTTTCAAAAGCTAAATTTAGGAGCCGGGGTTGGAAGTACACATTCGTTTACAGATTTGCAAAAGCACGACTTTGGTTGGGCCGGTTATGGTACATTAGATTACTATTTCACTCCTTTTTTTAGCATTGGAGGAGAAATCCAAAAGGGTGAAATAGTAGGAGGAGACATCAATACCGATCCTTATGAGCGGCAATTCATTAACAGTTATGCCACGGCAACTGTGAATGGTAAAATTGCGCTGGGTGCTTTTATAAATTATGACCGAAATTCCTTCAGCAATGTGATAAAAGACCTTTATTTTGGCGCCGGAGCGGGGGTGGTTCACAATAGAATGAAAAGTGTGGTTAGGTACCAGCCAAGTACAGGGTACAAGTTTCCGGGGTTGGATACATCAAATGATATTGTTTTCCCGGTTAATCTGGGTATCAATTTCTATTTCAGGAGTTACAATGGGATCCCAAAGGTAGCATTGAATGTTAATGTGCAAAGCAACGTAACTATTGGAGAAGGATTGGATGGGTATAATGACTCGTCGGTAAGATTTAAGAATACCAATCCAGACATTTATAACTTTTACAGCATTGGTCTCCGTTACCATTTTGGCCCGATTGGTATTTCTAAACGAAACTTATATTAATCCTCGCAAATGAGACTATTATTCCTTTACTTTATTCTCATCTCAGCAATGGAATCTTCAGCACAACTAACCCCTTACGAAATTAGCGGAAAAACTGAAACCGCCACCTATGATCAGGTCATTAAGCATTACGAGGCTTTAGCAAAAAAATATTCACAGGCCAGGTTACTCACCTATGGAACTACCGATTTTGGTAAGCCGCTGCACCTATTGGTGCTGTCTAAGGATAAAGTATTTACGCCTATAGAGATTAAGAAACTAAGTAAACGTGTTTTGCTGATCAACAACGGCATTCATCCCGGAGAGCCTGAAGGAATTGATGCAAGCATGTTACTGGCTACAGATTTGCTTAAAGCCAATCTGATACCTAAAGATGTGGTTATTTGCATTGTTCCCATTTATAATATTGATGGTAGTTTTAACAGAACAAGTACATCAAGAGCCAATCAAAACGGCCCACTTGCCTATGGTTTTAGAGGGAATAGTAAAAACTACGATCTTAACAGGGATTTCATCAAATCAGATTCAAAAAACTCTTGGGCATTTCAGGAGATATTTAATACCTGGCAGCCTGAGGTATTTGTAGACACGCACACCAGCAACGGAGCTGATTATCAATATACGATGACGCTTATTCCTACCCAGAAGGATAAGTTAAATCCCATCCTGGCAGATTATATGACTGTTAAGATGATTCCTGCATTATATGCAGAGATGAAAAAAATTGGGTACGAGATGACGCCTTATGTAAATTCTGTTGAAGAAACTCCAGATGCTGGTATTACCGGATTTTTGGAGTCGCCGAGGTATTCAACAGGTTACACCACATTACACAATACCATTGGTTTTATGCCTGAAACGCATATGCTAAAGGCTTATGATAAACGTGTGGATGCCACCTATAAATTTTTGCAGACCTATGTTGATCTGGTTGCGAGAGATGCCAAATTAATTGGAGAAAACAAGACAAAAGCTGATGCTGCAGTATCCGAACAAATGGATTTTCCTGTAGAATGGAAACTGGACGAGAAAACATTTGAAATGTTCTACTTTAAAGGTTTTGCTGCAAAGCAAAAACCCAGTGCGGTAAGTGGTATAGATCGTTTGTATTATGACCGTAACGAGCCATATACCAAGCCTATTAAATACTGGAATAATTTTATTGCATCAACAATTGTTACCAAACCTGTTGCCTACATCATTCCGCAAGCGTGGACAAAAGTAATTGAGCTGCTAAAACTGAATCAAGTAAAAATGACTCAATTGCATTCCAATAAAAAGCTTGATGTAGAACTGTATTATATTGATGATTATAAAACTGACGCCAAGCCCTTTGAAGGTCATTACCTTCACTCAGCAGTAAAACTTAAATCGGCACAGCAGCAGGTGCAATTTTATACGGGCGACTACGTTGTGTATGTAAACCAGCCGACCAACCGCTACATTGTAGAAACACTGGAGCCACAAGCTGTGGACTCTTTCTTTAACTGGAACTTTTTTGATTCCATATTGAGTATGAAAGAACATTTTTCTGCCTATGTTTTTGAAGATACCGCAGCAGAATTACTTAGGAAAGACCCTGAACTGAAAAAACGCCTCCAAGAAGAGAAACTTAAAAATAAGGAGCTGGCAAAAAGTGCAGAAGCGCAACTGGACTTCGTTTATAAAAACTCTGCCTATTTCGAAAAAACCTTTAATCGTTACCCCATTGCCCGACTGCTTAAGGACAACCAATAAATTAATAAAAATAAATGGATTTTATCAATAACACCCCAGTAGCCTCTTTCATCTTAATTTTTACTGTGATTACTAGCATTTATGCTTTTAATGACCATAGCGTAATGGCTAAGTTTATACTGAGCCCTTATAACGTAGCCAGAAGGCATAAAATTTATACCTTAATTACCAGTGGCTTTATCCATGCCGATTGGATGCACCTTATTTTTAACATGCTTACCTTTTTCTCCTTTGGTTTTGCGCTGGAGAGCATAATAGGTTCTGTAAATTTTGGTATTCTTTATTTTGTGAGTCTGGTTGCGAGTGATTTGCCTACGGTTTTCAAGCATAAGAATGATACCTGGTACCATAGCCTGGGTGCTTCGGGGGCTATCAGCGCAGTATTGTTTAGCAGTATTTTGTTCACCCCTTTCTCCACCATATATATTATGCCTATACCTATAGGTATATGGACGCTCGTTTTTGGTCCTTTGTACCTTGCATATTGTGTTTATGCCGCTAAACAGGGGCGAGACAATATTAACCATGATGCGCACTTTTTTGGGGCGCTTTCAGGAGTTATCCTAACAATAGTACTAGTTCCTGGCGTAATACCTAACTTTCTGCACCAGATCGCAGCAAAAATAGGTTAGCTCATTTCTAGTTTTCAGGCAGTGATGGCGGGGTAAAATAGCTGATTGGATTAGTTGGGTCTTTAATGATCTCGAATAAGGTGTGTCCCCACGGTTTCCAGAAATCCTGTAGCACCTGTGCGTAGGTTTTATGTTGCCAGTGATCAAACAATGCTTTGTTCAAAGTACCTCTTAGCGGCATTGCGTCTACATAAATAGCACCTTCAACAGGTAATATGGCATATTCAGGCAGGCGGTTAAACAAATAAGCAGAGTAATAAAAACGCGCGGTTAGCTCTTCAATCTGCTGTTCGCTCAAGGGTGTTGTACCAATCTGATCCAGTATTTCCTGGTGATATCTTTTGTTGGTGCCATTATCTTGAAGTATTGCTATGATGGCAAAATCCTTCAGCTTTAGTGAGAATGTCAAGGTGTTGATTTCATCTCTAAAACTGAAAGGAGTATCCGCCTGATCTAGGGGTAGCACAACGATAGACCATGGCGTAAAGTCTTCAAATACCACACTGGTATAGATTCCCTGAATCATGGTGTGCAGGTTCCCGAATTTGTGCATCAGGCCTTGAGACATGTTGATGCCATCTTCACTAATCTGTTGTTGCTTTACCGCAGCGTGCATTTCCACGTACAACAATCCGTACATGAACTTACCTATCCATCGAAAAAGATCCACCTCATCCAGTATGGACACGGCCGTGTACCCTATCGCAAATGCAGAAGCAATCTTTTCTTCCAACGGAGCTATAAAATATTTAAGCACCTCTTCATTTACGGGCACTTTTAATGAATTGTAACTCCTGATACTCTCGTCCAGCAATTTAATCTGCTCTTCGCCGCTGTAGTTAGCCACATCAAGAAGCCATTGTGGTAAGATCGGTATTTCAACAATGGGCGTAGAAAAAGTATCCCCACTTAAAAAGCAGTTCCTGTATTTAAAGTCGAAATTTTTAAAAGGCTGATATATGGTATTGTTCATTCCTGGAGCAATATTAAATCTATGAGCCTGCAAAGCTATGATAAATGATCGTTAACTTTAGCATTAGGGAACAAAGCAAAAGATTCATGCAAGCAGTTTACAAGCCTTACCTATTAGAATTAAAACACCCATTCTCCATTGCAAAGTTCTCCCGGAATAACACCCCACTGATGTTACTTAAGTTAACTTACGAAGGCATTGAGGGTTATGGAGAAGCATCTATGGTGCCGTATATGGGAGAAAACTTTGAAACTGCAACGCGTTTCTTAAAGAAGGTTGATTGGAATAAATTTAGCTATCCATTCGACTTTAAAGCCATCATATCTTATCTGGACGATTTAGTTACCGGACATCCTGCTATTAAAGCAGCCATCGATATTGCGCTAAACGACATCAATGGCAAGATACAAGACAAGCCATGTTATGAGATATATGGAGCTGATCCGTCACAAATGCCGGCAACGTGTTATACAATTGGAATAGACACTCCAGAAATCATTCGTAAAAAGGTTGCTGATGCGAAAGACTTCAAGGTACTGAAAATAAAACTAGGAAGGGACAATGACAGAGAGCTAATCAATACGATCAGATCCGTAAGTGACCTTCCGCTTTATGTGGATGCCAACCAGGGCTGGACAGATAAAGCACAAGCAATTGATTTGATATACTGGTTGCATGACCAGGGGGTGAGACTTATTGAGCAACCTATGGACAAATTAAACCGTGATGGGAATGCCTGGTTAACTGAAAGGAGCCCTATACCCATACTAGCGGATGAGGCTGTGCAAAGACTTGCAGATATGGACAAGCTGAAAGGTGCGTATCATGGCGTTAACATGAAGTTGATGAAAAGTACGGGCATGTATGAAGGGCATCAAATCATTTTGAAAGCCCGATCTTTTGGGATGAAGGTGTTGATTGGTTGTATGAGCGAGACATCCTGCGCTACAAGAGCCGGAATTGCGCTTGCGCCACTGTGCGATTGGGCAGATCTGGACGGGCCTTGGTTAACGACCAACAATCCCTTCAAAGATCCGGAACTAAAAAACGGCAAATACCTGCTGGCTGACCTTCCCGGATTAGGTTTACAGGAAATACCTACAGCCCTTTTTCCTTACTCTTAAGTGTTGCGCGAACATCTTTTATAAGTTGGATCTTCAAGTATAAAAACAAAGCTGCTGCGGCTACAAATAGAGCCATAACCAGGTAATTATGGTTTTTAAATGCCCAGAATAACCCGCAGACTGAAATGATCAGTCCGAGGGTATAAAATACATTTAAGGCGATTTGCTTCTTCATAGTTTAATACACCTGCATATCAGGATCAAATGCTTCCTGCCAAGCAAGAATACCTCCCTTAAGGTTATACAAATTTGTTAGTCCCAATTGTTGTTCTAGTTGCATTATTGCAGCGGCACTTCTCTTACCACTTCTGCATTGCACAACAACAGGTTTATCAGTAGCAATCTTGTCTGTCTCAAGCAAAATACCTCCTAAAGGAATATTTACTCCGTTTAGGTTAGAGGTTTCATATTCGAAAGTCTCCCTAACATCGATTAGCTGAAAATCTTCGTTATTGTCTATTTTATCTTTTAGTTCTTGAACAGTTATTTCCTTAATCATAACATTTAGATTTTTTTCAAAGATACGAATACTAGCTAGTTTCTAACATTACTTCGTCAGGCTGCCGTAAACAAACAATTTCTGGTTGCAAAACTGTAACAACTAGGTTGTTGGGGCGTTTAATACTCATGAATTCTATATCCAGGTTCTTTTGGTTTTGTTCCGGAGCTCATATCGCTACGCTGGAGAAACATCCTACTGAACACAATAAATATATCGGTATTGGCGCTACCATTTTCTTTACCGGGCTCTTTGCTACGCTTTCTGGTGGTTACGCGATGTATTTTGTTTTTAAAGGCGATCCTGCAGCATTACTGTTTGCTGTTCTTTTCGGATTAATATGGGGTCTTGCCATTTTTAATATGGACAGGTATATTGTTTCCAGTATTAACAAAAGCGCAAGCAACGGAAAGCAAATTTTGCAGGCTACCCCAAGGATCTTACTTGCCATTATGATTGGCGTGGTGATTTCCCGCCCACTTGAGTTGAAGATTTTTGACAAAGAGATCAGGGAGCGTCTTAAAGTTAGTTACCTGAACAACCAGCGTGCAAAAATAGATACGCTTAACCTGGCGTTCAACAATAAGTACAAAATCGAGATAGGCAAGTTGAACGAAACGAAATCTCAACGCGATGCTATGGAAAGCGCCATAAAGTCCGATCTCCAAAAGCTAAACTTCGAGATATTTGGGAATAAGACCACTGAGACCTCTGGTGTGATGGGATATGGACCGTATGCCAAAAGAAAAGAGACAGCGTTGCAGCAGCGACAAAAGGAGTTGGATACGCTTTCTTCATCGGTAAGGAGACTGGAGGGTTTTGTATTGGATCGTAAACAGTTTGACGGTATGATGAACGAGAAATTATTTACAGGAAAAAAGCTGGATAGTTTGGCTGCCATTGCAGGATTTGCAGACAGGAATTGGGCACTGGGACAGCTCAGCTTTAATCCGAATGGATCAAGAAATACAGACACTTCACTTGCTGTCACTTTTATTGGATTATTGTTTATCTTTTTTGAATGTCTCCCGGTATTTGTAAAGCTAATGAGCTCCAGAGGCCCTTATGATAATTCTATAGCAAACGTAGAAACCTCGCAAGTTCATGAGTCTGATAAAGACAAAGATTTTGAAGTAACGGTCATTGACGGCGTTCATGATACCCGTATTTCATCAGAGATCAATCAAAGAAAGAATAAACTGAACTCCACATACTAACCTAGTAAGCCGGAAAAATCACTTAACTGTTAGATAGTCTTTTCCATCACATAATCATTCATAAAGAAACCGTCGCCAATATCAAGGTCGACGGTTTCTTTTATAATGAAGCCGGCCGACTGATAAAAATTTGCTGCTTTATTGTTTCTATTTACGTTAAGTTGTACTGCAGTGCCCCCTTCTTTTTTTACCAAATTGAAAACTTCATTGATCAGTAACTTACCAATGCCTCTTCCATGAGCAAGGGGTAATACGTATAACTTATGAAGCTTGTAGGTTTTCAATTCTGATTCAACAATAGAAAATCCGGCGTAGCCGAGATCCTTATCATTTTCTTCTGCGATCAAAAAGGTATGGCCCGCCTGCAGCTGCGATAGAAGTTCTCCTTTATTATACATCTTTTTAAGCATATACTTAATCTGTTCATCTGTGATTAAACCCCCGTATGTATCATACCAAGTATTATTAGCAATCTCTTGGATTACCTCAATGTCTTCTTCTTTGGCTCTTCTTAAAACGATCATAATGGTTCGCTGATTAACAAATATGGTGAGTTAAATGTAAATTCTACAAATCCATCGGCAATAACTTGATGCTGCCCATTCTGTAAACGGACTAGGTTACTGCCAGTAAAGGCTGTATCAGCGTGTATGCTAAAAAGATTCCCTTCTGGTTTCCAAACCTTAAAGCCTGTACGAACGGCATATGATTTATCAAACTCTGTGAATACAACAATATCAATTTTAGAAAGCACGTTATTAAATTGAGATAATAAATTGTGGCTATTAATGATGTTCACTGCGGGATATTTATCAGAAATGAGGTGATCAATAACCGCATGAAGCTCATTTGTTGAAGCAATAATAACCCCGGTATTTTCCTGAAGAATATAAGGATCTGAAGTGCCAACAACCACATCTACTTTCAGGCCGAGGCTAAGCACCTTTTCATATTCAGCTGCATTAACAATTAGTGTAGGGCTCCATTCCAATAATTGACCGAGAAATTCTTCATCAAAGTTACCCAGATGATGAATATACAAGGCAGGTTCCTGCTTCTCCCTAACAATATGATGTGAAGACATCAGCGAAGATAATTAGAATTTAACGGCCTTGCTGCCACGTCCGGATTTATTGAATGTCCTAAATGAAAGGTTTTTAATATCCGTTATCGGTTCTATGTACAACTTGCTGTTTTTTGTAGGAACCGAGCCATCAGTAGTATACCTAATTTCGAAGCCAGGTAGCTGCAAATTGGCGCTAACTTTATTGTCGGCGAATACCAATCCCGGCGATGGAATGCGGTAGCTGAAGCCCCCTCCGTAATAATCCAGTCGTGGCAATTCTTTCTTAGCTATTACATTAACAAATTCAGACCATGCATAGTTATAAGAAGAAATTGCCTTTTTAGCATCCTTTTCTGTTGCCCATTCGGGATTAGGTGCCCAACTGCGCTCAGCCAGTCCAAATAACTTTGGTAACATCAGGTATTCTAATTGCGACTCCGTGTTAATAACTTCGCTCCAAAGAGGAGCCTGTAAACCTACAATATTAAGTTTGCCTTGTTCCGTTAAAGCGTTTTTGATACCGAAAGGAATGAACCCAAAAAGTTTATTCATGTCTACGTATCCACCCCAGTATTGTCCGGGTTCATCAAAGCTCTTATTGTATGCCAGGTCTACATACATATTGGTAACGTTTGTTAACACTACTTTATAACCTGCATTTGCCAGCTTGTAGGCAAGATCTTCATTAGGCGCCAAGTTATTCCAAACATCAGCATGAAAGTTCTCATTGGCAAAACGAGTATCCAACACCATTTGCTTTTGACCATTTATTATTACTTTTTTCAGCCCAATCTCCTCCCATCCAGACAGGTACAAATTTTTTGATTTTAGTAGCCCGTGGAGTTTTTTAAAGTAATAGTGCCAAATCTCATCGACCGACTTAACCGATGTATCTGCTTTTAACAGGGCAAGAACCGCAGGCGATTTCTCCCAAACTCCATTGGGTACTTCATCACCGCCAAAATGGATGGTGGCCAATGGTGCATCAGCCTCTTTGTACATGGACAGCATTTCATCTGTCAATTTTTCCATAAAGTTATATACAGACGGCAAAGCTGGATTAATCACGTTATCATTCCATCCTTGTACAGAACGGTATACAGATTGATCGTCCATATCCCTTAATAAGTATTTTCTAGCCCCAATTTCATCACCGGCCTTCAGGAGCTTATCGTACCTGGAGTCCATAGATTTTATGGCTGCCCTTGCATGTCCCGGTGTTTCAAATTCAGGTATAACATCTACATACCTCACGGCAGCATACTTTAGGATTTCAATATAATCTGACCTTGATAAATATCCACTGCCTGAACTCGCGTCTACAATGGGTCCCGATCCAAAAGATGGTATTAGGTTATCTTTTTCGGTTAATGTATGTCCTCTTTTAGATCCTACATCGGTTAGTTCAGGTAAGCCTGGTATCTCTATCCTCCAGCCTTCATCATCGTTAAGATGCAAATGCAACACATTAAGTTTATAAAGGGAAATCATATCGATTACCTTTAAAATCTCCATTTTGGACTGAAAATTTCTGGCTAGATCCATCATAAATGCGCGGTGCGAAAACCGCGGGGCATCGCTCACAATCATACCAGGTATGCTGGCAGATTCCTGCTTTACCGACCAGGCTGCAGGGGGGATTAAATTCTTTAGGGACTGGATTCCATAAAATATGCCTTCATTTCCAGAAGCACCTATAATGATTTCATTAGAAGTGATCTGCAACTTATACGCTTGTTTGGAGCTTAAGGAAAGTTTTTGCAGAATAATAACATTTTGTTTTTCTGTAGTACCCATAATCGGGCGGAAATCAAATATCTTCTCGACCTCGTCTGCTAAATAAGTTGCCTCCTTATTGAAAATAGGGTCAGTTATAATTTTTGTAGGCTTACCTAGGCTAAAGATATCCTTGGTCTTTTTAGTGCTTACCGGTGTAGGAAATATCGATGGGAGTAAATTTATGGGTATGTCTTCAATAATTGAATTGTCTGCAAATGTTTGCTCTGCCAGAGCCTTTTGTTGATCCTTATAATCAACGGCAGAAATCGATTCATAGATTAATGCTTTTGGATCTGAAGGTTTGCTGTTGAAAACAATATAAAATCCTCTTGGAAGATCAGTTCTCTTTAAGAGATTTCTCGACAACAACTGCACCATTTCTGATTTGCCATGAGCAAGTCCCTTAAAGGACTTGCCGGGTGTGGCTTTATAAAAATCACCATTGATTTGTTCAACTTTAAGCGCAGCATTATCTTCAGCAAAACCCCTGGTATTCGATGCGTTAAAATATATAACCCACCCTGTTCCAGGAAGGGTTTCGTTGCCGAAATTTGTTAATGTTAATTTGGAATAAGTTTCGCCAGTCCCTTTGTAATTGTTCTCTAGGACTTCCCATGTAATCTTTAATCCTTTGGAATCGAAGAGCCGCTTTCTTTGAGCGTAAGAGCAATTAAACACCAACAAAAGAAAGAGTGAGAGGAGGAGCTTTTTCATAGAACCCTGCATTAGTTACTTCTTTGAGAAATTAATCCAGTCTAGGCTTATCAAATGTTGATTGGGTTGCTGATCCCTTAACATCACAAAATACAGGTCATGTACGCCTCCAGGATTAGTTATGTCGGCTTTTAACTCTTGATATTTTTCCCAGCCCCCTGTAGGCTTGAAATTTACCAAACTAACAACTTGTCCTTTTGGAGAATCGGTGCGCACTTCTATCCTGCCATCTTTATTTTCAGATGCATAGAAATAAGTTAAATTTGCAATATCCTTAAGGTCTACATTTTTAATCACGAAGTACGACTTGTTGTGGATGGCTCCTAAATAATTGTCACTTTTTGTTATGCTGTGCAGTATATCTGCATCCTCAGCTTGAACTTTTGCAGGTCGTAATATCAAAAATTGCTTAGTGGTGAATGGAGTAATGTCTCCACCTTTATCCGTGTAAGATGCCGAAAAGACATACCTTCCCTGATCTTTAGTTTCATTGTGTTTGTTAAGCGCAACTCTGCCCTGTTGTGGTAATGAAGTGTTTTTTTTCTTTGTTCCTAAAGAAAGTACATACTTTACAATTTCCGTTGCATCGGTAATAGAAATTTGCGGATGGGCGCTCATTGCATGCTCCCCCCAAACACCTCCGCCACCCACAATTATCTTGTTGGCTAGTTTTGCCACTGCAGCCTTGTTTCCCTCATATCGCTTTGCAACCTGCATAAAAGAGGGGCCAACAGATTTTGCGTTTACTTGGTGGCATGCTTTACAATCACTCTTCGCAATCAGGCCTTGTCCAAAATTGTAACTCGGTGTAATTTCCTGATGCCCTACAAGGCTTTGAGCACTGGCAACTTTAGCGATAAAGTCTAAGTTAACTTTAACCTTTTTAGGATCTATCAATTTGTCTTCATTGTCTGTTACCGCTACATTATAAATGAAATTTTGTGTGCCTGGGAAGAAAAAGGAACCATTCCCAGGAGTATTAATAACAACTTTTGGGTAGGTATTACCAACTTTTATTATTGCTGTATCAACAGCGCTTAACCCCCCTGCATCAGTCACTTTTAAGGTAACCTCATAAACACCATTTTTTGCAAAAATATGGTTTGTATTAATTGTAGTAGACTCAATCTGCTGTCCTTCAAAACGCCATTCATAAGTTAATTTATCGTCATCGTCGTTGTCGTAACTTTTAGAAGTAAACCCGGCTTTGAAGGGGGCTAGTCCCACGGTATCCCTGGTGTCTATTTTTGCTATTGGGGCACGATTCCCTCTGTTATAATCTATTCTTACCAGACGGGCATCTACATTGTCGATCCCATAAACCGAACCATACTCCAGCATGTAAAACGATCCTTCAGCACCAATCTCAATATCGATTGGTCTTCTAAAGTCTCCATTTGTGTTCATAAAAGGCTCCATCCGCGTGTAGTTCTGGTTATTATCTAATCTGAGCACAAAAACCCAATTGCGCATCCAATCATACACAAAAAGTCCTTTGTCATAATATTCAGGAAATTTACTGCTGGATTTTAATTCCCGGTCAAAATGATAAACAGGCCCACCCATAGCACACCTTCCACTTTGTCCCAGCATTGGAAATTCCTGAGAACGGTTATAAGGATACCATACCATTGGCTTTTGAGGTGGGGGTAACTTCTTTAATCCAGTATTATAAGGAGAATTATTTTCCGGAACATTTACGTCAAACAAAGACCCAGCCTTTTTGGTTGAAAAATCATATTCCGTATAGGTTTTGTTATCACCTACAAAATAAGGCCATCCATAATTGCCGGCCTTTTTTGCCTGGTTAAATTCATCGTAACCCCGCGGACCTTGTTTGCCATCAGTGCCGGAATCCGGGCCTACTTCACCCCAGTACACAATTGAAGTTTCAGGATCGACCGATATCCGATAGGGGTTTCTGCAACCCATAACATAGATTTCTGGTCGGGTTAAGGCTGTTCCCTTTGCAAAAAGATTCCCTTCTGGAATGGTGTAAGTTCCATCCGCCTCGGGATGTATCCGTAGTATTTTCCCACGAAGATCATTGGTATTGGATGCAGAACGTTCCGCACTAAAAGTAAGCCTGTTATCTCTGCGATCAATCGGCGCAAATCCATCAGACTCAAAAGGAACGGTATTATCACCTGTAGAAATAAATAGATTACCGTGCTTATCCCACGCCATTGAGCCCCCTGTATGTGCGCTAACCTCTGGGTCAATTGGTATTTCGATAATTATTTTTTCTGACTTTAAGTCCAGTTCATTTTTCTTGCTAATTGTGAACCTGGAAATATGTTGTTTAATTTTATCACCAGACGAGGCTGTGTTGAAAAAATAAAGGTAATTATTTTGGATAAAGTTAGGGTCTATCGTCATCCCCAGCAATCCATTCAGGTATTTGTCTACGGCCTTAACCGGAAATTTATAAACCAATGTGGTTTTCTTATTGGAAGGATCGTACACGAAAAAATTCCCGGCACGTTCAATAAAAAAAACACGCCCGTCTGGCGCAATGGCAAGCTCCATAGGCTCATTAAGATCATTTGATAAAATCGTCTTTGTAAATCGGTTATCTTCCGGCTTTTTTACGGAATAGGATTTAGAAAAATCAAGCATAGCATGACCAGCTGCGTATTTTATTCCACCAAGCAGATGTTTTAAAAATAAAGGCTCAGCATAGGTTTCATCAGTATGCCCACCTCCGGTATAGAATGACCTGCCACCATCAAAGTCGTGATACCATGCAATTGGATGATTATCGCCGTTTTCACCGCCTTCATAACTATTTTCATCAAGCCTTGCCAGCACCTGAATGTCATCCTGAATGCTTTTATAATTATACCACTCGTCTGTACGCTCCCATCTTATAGGAAGTCCTTTGGTAGCGATATGTGTAGTATCATCAATATTTACAGTTGCTTTACGCACATTCGGATTGCCGGGGTGACTTAAGAAATAAGCTCCAACTAACTTATTGTACCATTGCCAGTCGTACTCTGTATCAGCTGCGGCATGGATTCCTACAAAGCCGCCACCAGCCTCAATGTACCTTTCAAAAGCCACTTGTTGTTCGGCATTTAGCACGTTACCGGTAGTACTTAAAAATACAACTACATTATAATGTTTAAGGCTATCCTCGACAAAAAAATCAGCGCTTTTTGTTGTATCAACTAAGAAATTATTTTGCTTTGCCAGATTTTGAATCGCAGCGATACCTACAGGAATTGAAGAATGGTAAAAACCCTTTGTCTTTGAAAAGATTAGTATCCTTAAAGGCTTTACGGGAATCTGGTTAACGTGCGCTTTCTCTGTAGGTTTTGGAATCCTCGCTTTACAAGCGTAAAGAACTATGGATACGCAAAGGGCACAAAAGATAGTTACGTAAATATTAGAATATTTTACTTGTGTCATACAAGGTTGGTTATTTGTGTATTATGAAGTAAACTTAACAATATTTTGAAAAACATTCATCACCTATTGATAAATCGACAGCAACATGTTTCCATTTCATTGGAAGGGTTTCTATAACAGCGGAACATATATAGAAACTAAAGTTCCTTTGCCAGGTTCAGAGGAAATATCGACACTTCCTTTTAAGTACTCAATTCTTGTGTGCATGTTTTTTAAACCTATACCACTGGATAAGGTACTGTCCTTCTTATTAAAGCCAACTCCGTTATCTTCAACAGTAATCCTGATCTCAGTTTGATCTGATATTAGAGAAATATCAATCCGCGATGCCTTAGCATGCTTAACAACATTATTAACGGATTCCTGAATCACTCTATAAAGAACCGTTTCAACACTACTTTCCATACGGTCACTCAATCCCTCCACTTCAAGGAAAATTCGTATTCTATCAGCCGGAATTTGATTAACAAAATCGCGTACTGCCGAAACCAAACCACTTTTAAGCAAGGCATTGGGCGTCATCTGGTGTGCGATAGACCGCACTTCTATGCAACTCTCATCGGCCATTGCTAAGAGTCTCTGTCCCAGCTCTTCTCCTTCTTGTTTGCCATTTAGATACTTTTCTATCAATACTTCCGTATTCATTTTAACTGCTGAGAGTAGCTGGCCTATTCCATCATGCAAATCGCTTGATATCCGTTTGCGCTCTCTTTCTTCTGCCTCAATAATTCCTCTTGATGCTTGAGTTTGCTCGTGAATTACGGACGCCTGTAACAAAGCTTCTTGCTTTAATTTGTACCTAATATAGCCCTGAAAACCTATGATGCCCAGTAATAATGTTACCCCCATGATGGTAAAAATAATAACGTTGCGTTTTGAGATTTGCAACTGCTGATTGGTGTTTTCTTCGTTTAGCAATTTAATCTCCTGACCTCGGGCTTTAGACAGAAGACGTTGTTTGACCAGCAAATTTTGATTATTCTTAAGCCTCAGTTTCTGATTGGCCAGATACAGTTTGTTTTTATCAATTTCCAGCTTATCGCGGCTTATGGTAAGGGTATTCTGCAAAAGCAGAAGATCCTGGTTTTTTAAGTTTAGAGCTTGTATGATATTTTGCCGGCTTAGCAGATCTATCTGCCCCTCCTTTTTCTCTGTTTCATATTTGGTTTGGAGTTCATTGATTTGTTTGCTCAATTTCTCGTTCAACATACTATCTTTTATCGATAAGTACTTATTGCGTTGCGTGAAAGCGGACTGATAATTACCCATCGCAGAATCAAGCATAGATTTGTGGTTGTAAATCTCAGCGAATACTGTTGCGTTGTTCTTATATTGAATAGCAGATAGCTCAGCCTCCTTAAACAGGGCGAGTGCTCTTGGAAACTGTTCTAGTTTTGCATAGTTATGCGCCAGATTTTGCTGAGTTAGCGCAACTCCAGTAAAATTTTTAGAGGAAATGGAAATATCAAGCGATTTTTGCAGCATAGGAATTGCATCCAAGTACTTCCCCCTGCGTATAGCTACTGCACCCATATTGTTATAGCAAACTTGAATGCCTTTAGTAAAATTAATAATCGTAAAGGCCGCAAGAGCATTATCATAAGCAAGCAATCCTTCTTTATAATTCGCTTGATCTATGTAAACGTTAGCTAAATTAAGATAGGCTATGCCCATCTCTCTTTGGTTATTTCGCTCCTTTTGCAAAGCGATCACTTTTAAGTAATAGCTTTTTGCTTCATTAAAATTTCTATCGCCATGAAGCAACAAACCAAGATTATTGTAGATGGACGACAAGCCATTCTTATCATTTATCTTATCAGCTATTGCCGCTGCCTCTACAAAATATTCAATGGCCTTGGCCGAGTTGGCACTTTGAAAATAGGAAACACCAAGCTGATTAATGTCTGTTAGTAAATTCTTACTATCCTTAGTGGCCCTGTGTATTTTCTCTGCTTTTAAAAGCGATGAAATTGCCTCGGGTCTTTTGTTTTGAGTAATGTAAGTCATCCCCATATCGCTGTAAACAATTCCCACATCGGTTTCCATTTTTGCGGCGGTATATAACTGAATAGCCTTATTGAAATACCGCAGCGCCTCTGTCAAATTGTTCTTTACGGCCATGGCAATTCCGAAAGTCCTGTAAGCATCGGCCTGTCCTGGAAGGTAATTAAGTTTTTCAGAAATAGATTTTGCCAACAAGGCGTAACTGAAAGCTTTTGAAGAATCGATACGGCTGTATTTGCTACCAAGTGTATTTAAAATTTCAGCTCTTTTAATCCCTGTTATTTCTAAATGAGTCAATAGCTTAGTCAAGCTGTCGGTCTCAGATTTTTGCTGACCGAAAAGCGAAACGGGCAGCAGGATTACTAAGATAAAAAAGCGAAATTTTAACGTCAATTGTTTGCACATTTATCAATCATAAAATCCTCTAATTTAAACCCCGAATAAAGTTAATACTAAACACGAGAAAAAAACAACAAACCAATTGTAAATCAGCTTATTTTTTAGCAATTCTATTTGTCATTTACATGGAGCAAAAATATCCAGCTACAGAAACAACTGTAGCTAGATGCAGGCATTACCCGTTTGGGTTTTGTTTTAAATTAGGGTTGAGTAGTAAACCGCAGGCGCTCAATTTTCCCCTTCTTCACTATCGTGGAGTCCATAATTTACTTTCGTAATCCGCGGGGATATAAAGAAGAATAAGGTCTACCCAGTGTTCCCCAGAACATTCCAGCTTCGGTATTGGGATACCAATTTTGCTTACCTATGCCTTGGAAAAAGAAAGAAATGTCAAAGTTGTTCCAGTTAAAAGAAGTGTTAATCCCAAAGGAATAACGGTGAAGAGAGTTTCCAGTCTTACGCAAGTCGCCATGATCATTCAGTGTGTTTTTTCCATCATTAATTACACCATCGCCATTCAGGTCTTTAAATTTAAGATCTCCCGCATGCAGCCCGCTCCATTCGCCAGGCGATCCTGTGCGTTGCCCGTCAACATAATCCTGATTAATATTCCAGTTTTTAGGTTCATCATCCGATTTAAAATATCCGTCAATACTGTATACCCATATTTCGCCCAGTTGCTGACCACCGTAGTAGTTATTAAGTAAAAGGTTTACCCATTAGTTTGCCTTTGTCTTCCCAGTTAATTTGTAGGTTCCAAATGGTTATACAGGTTAAGCTTAATAATCAATACATTCCTAAAAAACCTGATGTATTATAACTGAGAGCATTAATTTAGGTGGGCGGTGAACGGTCGGTAGGATCACTCACCGTCTTTGTTCAAATATTTCGATTTTTTGTTAAAACAAGAATACCCTGTAGTTTTCACTACAGGGTATCTTTAAGATCTGGCACCGACCTACTCTCCCACGTGTTACCGCAGTACCATCGGCTCTGGTGGGCTTAACTTCTCTGTTCGGAATGGG
>JANXVH010000152.1 GCA_025351765.1 Pedobacter sp. | reverse complement strand
TCAAGAACCACAATGGTAACACTTCAAATCAATTCAAGATTCCACTTACTGCCACCAATCGCAGGATACTTGGTTTGTTTGATTTGGTTGGAATGATCAATGAATTGCCGTATCGTAAATATGAGAGCAAAATAATTCAGGATGGTATTGAGATTTTGCCCAACGCCTTTGCGGAATTGAATGCAGTTGATGACAGCTACGCATCGATAACCGTACTATCCGGTAATGTTGATTTTTTCGATTTGCTGGTGGGTAAGGTTTACGATATGGAAAGCCTGTTACTTCCATACGAGCATACCTGGAACATCGCTAATGTTCTTGCTTCACAAACAAAAACAAGCGGATGGATTTACCCGATGATTGATTACGGGGTTATTCCGGAAAATTACGATGGCGTTGATATTAATGTAAGGTATTTACGCCCAGCTTTCTTTTTACATACCATGATTGAGGAAATTGTAAAGTCGACTGGCTTCACCGCAAAAGGGGCAGTACTTGATTTCCCATTGTATAAGAAAATGTTAGTGGCGTTCGCTAACAATGACTTTGAGCACGGGACAAATTATGTTAGTGCGACGGATGCGAAGTCAGCCATTGCCCGTAATACATCCCATATTGTAATACCTCAAAATATTGAGAGGCGGGTACTAGTGTTTGACGATCCAATTGTAAATCCGTCTGGAGCATACAATACCTCAAATGGCATCTACACTGCAGGTGAAGTGATGACCGTTGATGTCTTGTTAAAATATAGCCTGGAATGCCGGGACGTATTCCATGGAGGCTCTACCCCTTCGATTCACATCAGGTTAATGAAATACTCATCAGGAGCTTATACGATAGTTGCAGAACTTGAGCATGCCGCCACTGATGATGCCAGGTTCTTAGGCAGGACTGGAAACTTAAGTTATTACCGGGATCAGGAGTTAAGCGCAACGGTATCACTTAATGCCAGCGACTTTATTTACATTGAATGGAGCTTGCCGAAAAACAGGATTAAAGGGGATTTTTATCAGGGAGCTACCCTATCGATAAAAAACAACAAAACAAATGTTGTTTATGGTCAACAGGTACAGTGCGAAAGGATATTCCCGGATGTAACGCAAAAGGATCTACTGAAAGACATGTTTCAAAAGTTCGGGATCATATGTTCAACAGACAATTCCAATAAGGTAGTGACATTCGCATTGTTTAGTGACATCGTACGAAATATACCTATCGCAAAAGATTGGTCGGATAAGTTACTTGATCAGGGAAAATCACTTTATTTCAAGATAGGAGATTATGCACAGACGAACCACATGCTTTACAGGCAAGATGATGGGGTGACCCAATTTTTGGGTAATTCTAAAATCTATGTTGATGATAAAACGCTACCAGCTGAAACAAATTTATTTGAAAGCATATTCGCAGCAAGTCAAAGAAGAACATTTCACGGACCTAACGGCACTGTTCAAATAATAAAAACCGATTTACTGGATGAAGAGCATGAATTTAAAACCAATACAGAGCCCCGTTTGCTGGTTGACAGCAAGTTTAATTTGGCAACAGACAGTAAAACTATACACCTTGTAGACGGCGTTACATCTGCAAACATCACAGGAATAACAAGTATCCCATATTTTACATCACTAGTTGATAGCCTTGACTATGAGTATTTGAGAAAGACCTATTATCCGGAATTGGAAGCAGTTCTAAACCGGGCAAAAAGAATAATAAGGTATTTCATGCTAACCCCATTGGATATAGTCGAGCTTGACTTGCTTATTCCTATCTACGTTAAACAAGAAAGTGCCTACTTCTACATTTCCAGAATTGAGAATTACATCAAAGGCAGGCCTACAAAAATTGAATTAATTAAGCTATAGATCATGGCAGATGAAATTATAAAGAAAGTCCTCATCCAGGTTGAGGCGAAAACTGAAACTCTTAAGCAGAATGTGGGTGAGCTTAACCTAGTTCTAGATAGCTTGATAGCCAAACGAAAGGCGATGGGTAAGCAAACCGTAGAGAACTCTAAAGAGTTTGTGGATAACGCTACTCAAACTAGGCTAGTCCGTGATGAGATCCGCAACAAAAATAGGGAGATAGATAACTCGGTTAAGGCGCTAACTGCTGAAAATAACTCTATAGTTCAAAACCGAGCGCTACTTGCATCTTTAACAGCGGAACATATCAAGCTTACCCAGGTAGAGGGTGAAGGCTCGAAGAAAGCGGTAGAAATGGAAAAGGTAGTTAACAAACTATCCGGTACACTCAAGGCTCAAGAAAAAGCCATGGGCGATAATAGGCGTGAAGTTGGTAACTATGGCCTCGCTACAGAGAACCTTAAAGGTAAGATCAGTGATTTAACAAGTGTTAATAGTGTCTCGGAGGACGTTAGTAGGAAGGTAATTGTTGGTTTTCAGACCGCAAAAATGAAGATGAATGAAGCAAAGGCTACATTCACTGATTTTAAGAACTCTGTCGTAGCTTATGTAGGTGCGCTGAAAGATTCCAAAGAAGTACAAAAAGAACTCACTCTTATCACAAATGCCGCAACAGCCGCTAATGAGCGGGCAACGCTGATAGGATACAAATTCTCTCAAGGTCAAGCCACTGCAGCTGAAGCTGAAAGCGCGAATGCAGTGGCACTTGCACTGACCACTTCTCAAACTGAAGCCCAGACCGCAGCAACAAATATTAATACTATCTCTACAAATGCAGGGACTACTGCTATGAGGATATTTAAAATAGCCTTATTAAACACGGGTATAGGTGCTATAGTAGTCGCTCTTGGAGCTTTAGTTACTTATTTCACATCGACAAATGAGGGAGCTAACAAGTTCAAAGTTATTACGGGTGCCTTGTCTGCGGTAATGCAGCAATTAGTTAAATTCATTACTCCTATCGGGGGTATGATTGCTGATATATTCTCTGACAAAAATAATAGTGCTGTAAAAGTTATAACAGCATCAATTCAGAACTTTATAATTCCAATAAAGACGATCATATCTGCCTTATGGGATTTAGCGCATGGGGATTTCAAAGGAGCACTACACGACATATCGGACGGCTTTAAGGAAATGGCAGTTAATATGACCGAAGGGTTTAGCGCCGGTAAAGAATTGGTTAAGACAATTAGCAAAAGCGCTGTTAAGGCAGGGAAGGAAATCGCATCAGTTGGGGCTAATTTTAAAAATGCAGCTTTGGAAGGAGCGGCAATCGCTAAAGACATGCAAAGAATAGCTTTTGCAGAACGTGAATGGTCTACAGCAAAAATACGGCAACAAAATGAGGTTGATTTATTGACGGCTAAAATACGGCAACAAACAACTTCGGAAGAGGAGCGCATCGAGTTTGCAAAGGAAGCTAAAAAAATCAGGAAAGACATCTTTGAAAAGGATGTTTATTATGCTAAAAGAAGAGAAATTCTAACAAACCGTGAACAGGCATTAAATTCTAAAAAAGACAAACAGGCGATTCAAGACGCAAAAAATAAGGTGCTAGAAGTGAGCGGTGCGTATGAGCTTCAAACTCAAATGATAGAAAATAAAGAGAGTAAGCTTCAGATGAAATTAAAACGCTCAAGCGAAAGTCAAAAATCTATTGACGCTAAAAATCACGAGGATGTGATGAAATATATCGCTGAAGAAGAGAATGAAAAGATTGCCTCTCTTTCCAGGCAGGCGCAAACTTTACTGGATGCTTATGGAAAAGAACTTGCTTCTGTCGATGAACAGTATAGACAACTGATCAACAAACAAAATAACTACCTGATCCAACACGCAAAGCAGTTGGAGAACGAACCGGAAGCTAAGAAGAAGATTAACGAATACATCATTCAACTGAAAAATGAGAAGCATGCAAAGATTTTGGAGCTAGCTGACAAATTCGAAAAGGATGATAATGCTAAGCTGGACAAAATCCAAAAGGAGCTCACCCAACTCGCTATTAGTGGTATGCGCAATGCTACTGAAATTGAACTGGCTCAATTAAATGTTGCTACTCAAGAGAAGCTGGCTCAAATCGAAAGGGAGAATCAAGCGGTAAATGATATTTTAACTAAACAGCAGGCTAACATCATCCTGTTAAAAAAGGACGGCAAAGATGAAGAGGCGGCAATACTTCAAAAATCCGTTGACAACGAAATTAAGGTTTTAGAATTAAGCGGTAAAGCAAAAGCTGAATTTTTAGCCCAACAAGCCAAAAAGGAACAAGAGATTAAGGATGGTAAAGGCTTTTCAAACAGCATAAAAGAAGTTGATAGTGAAATTGAAAATGCAGTTGACGAAAGAAACATTGATCATGAATTCGATGCGCGCCAAAAGAAGCTTGATATAGAGCATAAACAGGCGGTTACCGCTGCATTGGCGAAGAATGAAGCAATCAAGAAGATAGATCAGGATTATGCAAGAAGTACCAGGCAATTGGATGTTGCAAAATTAACGGCTGAAAAAGACCTGCAATTAAAAAGGGTGGCGGCATTGAATGGAATGGTTAACTCACTTGCAGGATTGTTTAAAAAGCAATCATTAGCAGCTAAGGCGGCGTTTCTTGTAGAAAAGGCACTTACTGCAACCAGTATAATCCTAAGTACTCAAAAAGCGATTGCTTTAAACAGGGCAGCCAATGCGGGTATACCTCTTATTGGATTCGCAAAAGCTCAAATTGAAAACTTGATTATCCTTACCCAAGGAGCCGCGAACTTAGCTATTGTTGCAGCTCAAAAGCCTGGGTTTGCCACTGGTGGTGTTTATAAATCAGATGGTAAAGGCGGTGCGTTATCTGGCTACAGCAAAACGGATAACATCAATTCACAACTTAGAAGCGGCGAAGGTATCTTAGTCAGTGAGGCCATGCAGGTGCCATGGGCTAGAAATATAGCATCGGCTTTAAACGTAGCTTTCGGCGGCCGTGACTTCAGTACTTCTCATAAAGGGGGCGGTTTTGCAATTGGTGGCATCTATACTGATGGTGGCAACTCAAACAGATATTACTCACAGCCGGTTATTGATACTAAAAATCTGGGGGATGCGCTGGCTAATCAAATTATCAACAATTTCCCTCCGATTATTGCTGATATAAAAGATATAATCGGACAATCAGGAATCTTAGTACAAACCAAAAACAGATCAACATTTTAATCATGTCGCACTTTTCCACACCAACAGAAGATCAAATCGAACAATTTATTGAGGCATTCATAGGCACTCAAACAGCTCATTGGAAATCAATGAGAAGGCTTTTGGCAACACCACAAAATTCATTGAGTGAAAAGAACGTTAAAACCTTTAAAGAAGGATTAGCTGCTAGTTTCAATTTATGGCTACAAAAAAACATCTTTAGTGACAGTAGGTATGATTTTCTTCAATACCAATATTTAGGAATGATAGACGGCGAATACGAGATATTTTTAATTGTATTTTTCAATGGATTTTTAGACACGCTTGTAGGCATAGCCAATAAGGTTAACATGGATCTGCCAAATAAACCTTTACAGGACATCATATCGGACATAAATAACAACACCTCTCACTACCAGTAACAAATTTAAAATCAAATGATTGAGAAAAATATAAAAACCACAGAAGGGGCTATGAAAATTACAATAGCAACTGATTTAAGTGAAGTAACACTACAGAAATTTATAGACCTTCAAGCAATTGGTGTAACAACTAATCTAGAGGCAGTCGGTATTTTATCTGGAATTCCAAAAGAGGAACTTTACACAGTTAGAAATATTGATGACTTCAGGATGTTCAAGCCAACTATTGATTCGCTAAATCACCAAGCAGTCGAGGTATTTAATGGTGAAATACCAGCTTCAATTACATTCCCTAAATACGGCAAATTCAAACCTGTTAAAAATTTATCAGTTGAACCAGTAGGGGCTTATATTTCAGTTTCTGAATTGATAGAGAAAGAACAAGAAGTAGCTAAAGCCATTTATCCTGATACGTGGGAGGACTTTTTTTCCCCATCGTTGAGATCATGCCTGGATATATTGGCTCATTACTTTTACAGCTATGTCACTGGACTACCTTACACAGAAAGGGGCGCTCTTGATTTTACGGAGGTTGTTAAAGAACTACCATGCACACAGGCGCTGCCAATTGCAAAGTATTTTTTTTTGAATTATCCGCACTTAACAAAGCAGAAAGTAGGCTTCTTTCAAGTAGCCCATCAAGCCTTGAAGTTAAAGCTGGGATCGGATCCTTCAAAAAATTCGGACATTTGAACAGTATCAATTCCTTAGCTGGTGGTGATGTCCTTAAATGGGATGCTATCCTTCAGATACCCCACGAACAATATATTATCAAATTAATGCTGGATAAGGCTCAAGCTGACTATCAAAAGAGGTATGCAGAACTAGCCCAAAAGGAATAAAACATGTGCATTTCAGTCATTCGGAAAACGATACGCGCATGCGCGCGAGGGAAACGCAATTTAAATGCTAAAATCAGTGCTTTTTTGTTTGTTGGAAAATATAATTTTCATATCTTAGTGATGCGAAAAGATAATCAACAGAATTACTAACCTTAACACAGAGACATCGATAAAACCATAATTAATTTTAAAATATACCCAAGTGAGCCGTGGCCCGGTATCTATAATTTTCTCTGTAAGGAGTTGTTATCTTTTCGCAGCACTTGGGCTTTTAAACACTATTATGCGAAAAGATAACGTTAAAACAGGAATCCAACAGTTCCCTTCATTGCAAGGTGGAGCTAGTTCATTTGAAATCAAACCAGCTAGAGCTATACGCGCTAAGCTCTATCATCTATCGGGGGAAACATCAGAGATTGTATTAATGATACCGAGGTACACGGACTGGCTTGAATACATGGAAGAGGCTCAAAATTTGGTGATAGAGTATGTAAATCGACTTACTAAATACTGGGTAAAAATTTCACATTTCACCACAGAGATTGGTAGTATCTGTAACGATGGCCATTTTAAACCAACGCTAGGTCCGACTAAAGAGATCATCCCCATGGAAAAGGTATTTATTCCTGGAACATCAGGCCAATGGTCTTCTCCAGATGAAAACCATTTTAAGTCAAATGATGGTTACAAGGGTAAAAGTAAATCAGTATCAGACCTTGTTAAAATAGTTGGGGAACGAAAAGAGGAGGTTTACAAACAAGTAGATGCGGTAATTACATTATGTGGAATACCTGCAAAAAGTAGATCTTTTTATTTTCTACCTGGGGAATCGCCCTCATCATTTATGTTATCTTCTGAAGAGTACTTAGTAGTATATCAATCAGAAAAAATGGTAAACAAGAAAGGAGGAAGAGCATGCCAGTAAATTCAGAAAAGGAAATGATGAATGTTATTAGCGAATTCTATCTCGTGTCTTCCCCATCTGGCTACCTGGAAACATTAAATGATTTATTAGGCGTTTTCATTTCGGAAGCCCGTAAATCAGAATTTAAAGGTCATTATATCGCAGACACCGTATTTCAGGTAAGTGCAATCAGCAACTTCATTGTTAAACTTAAAGAAGAATTTGACAAGGAAACTGAAACTGATAAGCAAGCTTCTCAATAACCGACTGGAGCTAATGACCATTGTTGTTGGCTCCCTTTTTCACCGCCTCCATAAATTCAAGTTCTGAAATACCCAATTTATCAAGTCTTGGTTTCAATTCTTTGTAGGATTTCCTCGCTTCAACCGACCTCATCCATTCGATAGCTTCTTGTGTTTCAATCTCCTTTTTTAGCTTTCTGTTATTTGTAAATACTACTTTCATGCCTATCAAACGCTTTTAATAGCAAAAAATTATAGTGAAATCATTAGCAATGGTTTGAATTTTCCGAGCCCATAAAAAGCGCTTAAAGGCCTATTTGTAATTACATTTTACATATATGTAAATTTGATCAAATAAAACACAAACTAATGAGCACTAAAAAAGACAATCAATATGCCGTTGGCAACAATGGGGGCAGACCAACAAAGTATAAAGAAGAATATAATGAGCAGGCTAATAAGCTTTGCTTATTGGGGGCTACTGATGAGGAATTAGCTAGTTTCTTCAATGTCTGTGAGGACACTATAAATGAGTGGAAAAAGACTTATGAAGAGTTTTCCGTGTCAGTCACGCGAGGGAAGATCATGGCAGATGCTGAAGTAGCGAGCTCTTTCTTTAAAAGAGCAAAAGGATTTGAAATTGACAGTGAAAAGGTATTCCAATCCGAAGGCGTGATCATAAGAGCTGACACTAAAACATATTATCCTCCTGATGCTGGAGCAGCCTTAAACTGGTTAAAGAACAGGCAGCCTAAAAAATGGAGGGATAAGCAAGAAATTGATCACACAACTGATGGGCAAAAGCTTGATCTTAATCCAACTGTTAACGTTGTTATAACCGGAACTTTAGCCGGTTCTGAAAAGGACGTGGAAGTATAATGTTTGATGCCTCGGTTATTTTTTGATGCGTTTGGCAGTTTCGGGAATCCTTGCATACGCCTGGCACATTAAGAACACTGTTTTTGGTCTATATTCCCTGTTTATAGGGTCTGTTCTCTGTGTATAACACAGAGCGGACACGAGCAAACAGCCAGAAAAGACAGAGTTTTATAAATGCCTATATCGAAGACCAACAATTGGATAAACTCCTTTTTGAATTTGGTTAAACTATTCCCGACTTTTACATACGAAATACAGCGAAATAAGTAAATGGTGTGCAAATAGTGTGCAAGCAGAATTTCACATTATCATATACTACTGTAAATCATTAGTTTAATCTTAAACACAATGTCACTATTTGATATAAAAGACAAAATGGATGAGTTGGTTGGGGAACTTAACCAGCATACCTACAATTACTATGTTTTGGCAATGCCAACAATTGCCGACTTTGAGTTCGATAAGAAGCTGGAAGAGCTAAATAGGCTGGAGCTGGAATACCCGGATTTGGCTGATCCAAATTCTCCCACCCAAAAGGTTGGCGGCGACATCACAAAGTCTTTTATTACCGTTAACCACCGGTGGCCAATGCTTTCTCTGGGAAATACCTATAATGAACAAGATTTGAGGGATTTTGATGACCGTATTAGAAAAACGATAGGTGACAGTTTTGAATATGTATGTGAGCTTAAGTTTGATGGCTTGTCTATAAGTCTGACTTATGAAGATAATAAGCTTATTAGGGCCGTTACACGTGGTGATGGTAGTAAGGGAGATGACGTTACCACAAACGTTAAAACCTTAAATAAGATTCCGCATCGCCTTAAAGCAGGAGATGCGCCTCCTGTTTTTGAAATAAGAGGTGAAATTTTTATGCATAGGGCGGCTTTTAACAGGCTAAACAGGGAGCGCGAAGAGCTTGGCGAGATTCAGTATGCCAACCCAAGAAACTTTGCTGCAGGCACAATTAAGATGCAGGATTCTGGAGAAGTTGCTAAAAGGCCGCTCGATTGTTTCTTATATTCTTTGAATACAGACAAAAACTACTTCAAAACACATTGGGATAGTTTGCAGGGATTGAAAGAATGGGGCTTTAAAATATCTAATGATACAAGGCTGGTCAATGGAATTGATGATGTTTTAGCTTTTATTGACCATTGGAACAATGAAAGATTTAAACTGAGTTACGATATAGACGGTATTGTAATTAAAGTAAATAGCTACGCGCAACAACAAGAGTTGGGTTTTACCGCAAAATCACCCAGGTGGGCTATTTCTTACAAATACAAGGCTCAAGAGGTGGAAACTTTATTGGAACGTGTTACCTACCAGGTTGGCAGAACCGGCGCCGTCACTCCTGTAGCCAACTTAAGGCCAGTACAGCTTGCTGGTACCACCGTAAAACGGGCTACATTGCACAACGCCAACGAGATTGAAAGATTGGATTTGCACGAGGGGGACAGCGTATTTGTTGAAAAGGGAGGTGAGATTATTCCTAAAATTACCAATGTAAACCTTGATAAAAGGCATGATGGAGCTGAGAGGATCATCTATCCGATTGATTGTCCGGAATGTGGCTCTCATTTAATCCGCAAGGATGGTGAAGTTGCTTTTTACTGCCCGAATGATGAGGGCTGTCCACCGCAAATTATTGGCAAGATCCAACACTTTATTGGCAGAAAAGCAATGAATATTGATGGATTAGGTGATGAAACGATTGAGACGTTTTATAAAAAGGGACTTGTTGAACACATTAGCGATCTCTACTTGCTAAAAGATAAGGCAGACGAATTAAAAACAATTGAAAGGTTTGGCGAACGTTCCATAGAAAATATGATGCAGGGCATTGAACAATCAAAGCAGATGCCTTTCGAAAAAGTTTTGTTTGGCTTGGGTATCCGCTATGTTGGTGAAACAGTAGCGAAAAAGCTCGCCTTTGGCGTAAAAAATATTGATAATTTGATGGGTGCTACCTTTGAGGAGCTGATAACAATAGATGAGATTGGTCAGCGGATTGCAGAAAGTATCACAGAATACTTTTCTAAATCGGAGCACATCGATCAAATTAACCAGTTAAAAGTCTTCGGACTGCAATTTCAAATACAAGAAAATGAAATAGCGTTGCAAAGTGAGAAATTAACTGGAAAAACATTTGTAATTTCGGGCGTTTTTGAAAATTATAGTAGAGAGGAGTTGAAGGAGTTGATTGAGAGCAACGGGGGTAAAATATTGAGTGGCATTTCTGCTAAACTCAATTACCTATTGGCCGGGGAGAATATGGGACCATCTAAACATGATAAAGCTAAAAAACTAAATGTACCTTTTATATCAGAGGATGATTTATTTGAGATGTTGAAATAATAAAGTAAAATGAACAAATTTCATGGAACAGGTGTAGCACTGGTTACACCATTTAAGGCAGATGGATCAGTAGATTTTGACGGGTTAAAAAACCTCATCAACTACCTGATTGACGGAAATGTAGAGTATCTGGTATCTTTAGGTACCACTGGGGAAGCATCAACCCTTAATAAGGACGAAAAGAAGAAGATTTGGGAATTTACTAGTGAGGTTAACAATGGCCGTTTACCTCTTATTGCTGGTATTGGCGGAAACGACACGGCTTCGGTAGCTAAATCAATCAAAGATTTTAAGATTGAAGGTTATGATGCCCTACTTTCCGCAAGCCCTTATTACAACAAACCGACGCAACAAGGTATTTATGAACACTATAAGGCACTAAGCGAAGCAAGTGAACTTCCAATATTACTATATAATGTACCAGGAAGAACGGGGAGTAATATCTCAGCAGAAACAACTTGCAGATTGGCTCATGACTTCAAAAACATATTTGGAGTAAAGGAGGCCTCGGGCAATTTTGATCAGTTTAACCAGATTATGCGCGACAAGCCAAAAGACTTTGTATTAATATCGGGTGATGATCCAGTAGCTTTACCGATGATAGCTCTCGGAGCTGTTGGCGTTATATCTGTAATCGGAAATGCCTTGCCAAAACAACTTTCAGACATGATAAGATTTGTACTTAAAGGAGACTACCAAGCGGCATTGCCATTGCATTTATCATTAATTGAATTTACCCATTTGATGTTCGCAGAGGGCAATCCTGCAGGTGTGAAAGCTTCATTAAAATACTTTGGAGTTTGCGAAGACCATCTAAGACTTCCATTAGTGAAGGTATCTGATGCGCTTAGAGAAGTTATTGTTGCCGAGTCTAAAAAGCTTAGCGCCTAAAGATAACGTGCATAATAAAAAAGCGTCTTAATGTTCAAGACGCTTTTTTATTTTATTCCATTGCGAACTGATTTTCTTTATAATAACCCATTTTGAGTTTATCAGATACTTCACTAAATGCATCGAGCGTTCTTTGTACATCGTCAAGTGTATGCACTGCAGTAGGAATTAACCTCAATTCGATTAAGCCTTTAGGAATCACTGGGTATACCACAATAGAGCAGAATATACTGTAATTCTCACGCAAATCCATGGTAAGTGCAGTAGCTTCCAATAATTCTCCTTTTAAGAAAACAGGAGTAACCATTGTATTAGTAACACCAATATCAAAACCACGTTCTTTAAGTCCGCTTTGAAGTGTTGTTGCAATGTTCCATAGCCGCTCTCTCAGCTCAGGATTATTCTTCAATAACTCAAGTCTTTTTAATAAGCCAATAACCATTGGCATAGGCAATGCTTTAGCAAACGTCTGAGATCTCATATTATACCGGAAGAAGTTTGTAATCTCCACACTTGAAGCTACGAATGCCCCTATGCCTGCCATAGACTTAGCGAAAGTTCCAAAGTAGACATCAATTCCATCAATACAATTCTGCTCTTCATGTGTACCAGCGCCGGTCGGCCCCATGGTACCAAATCCATGTGCGTCATCTATTAATATGCGGAAATTAAACTCCTTTTTAAGATCTACCAATTCTTTAAGCTTACCCTGTGCGCCAGACATACCGAAAACACCCTCAGTAATTAAAAGTATACCACCGCCCGTTTTCTCAACAAGTTTTGTAGCACGCTCCAATTGCTTTCTTGCACCATCAATGTCGTTATGCTGGTAAACAAAACGTTTACCCATGTGCAAACGTAAACCATCAATAATACAAGCATGGGATTCGGCATCATAAACGATAACATCATTCCTATCCACAAGTGCGTCAATGATGGAAACCATACCCTGATAACCAAAGTTTAAAAGAAAAGCGTCAGGCTTACCAACAAATGCTGCAAGTTCTTGCTCAAGCTGTTCATGGTATTTAGAGTTACCAGACATCATGCGGGCACCCATAGGGTACGCCATACCAAAATCTGCAGCACCTTGTGCATCAGCCTTACGAACCTCCGGATGATTAGCTAGACCGAGGTAGTTATTTAAGCTCCATACTAAATGTTCTTTACCACGAAAGCTCATATGTGGGGCAATCTCTCCTTCTAATTTCGGAAATGAGAAGTATCCATGTGACCATTTGTGGTGCTGCCCTATTGGGCCCATGTGCTTCGCTATCTTTTCAAAAATATCCAATGCTATAATATTAAGTTGTTATTCTGCAAATTTAAGGTTATTATAATAGATAATCAATAATTGCAAAAAAGCCTTAACAAATTGCTAAGGCTTTCTTTATAATCGCAATTATTAATTAATCAACGTTATCATGAAGGAAGGAGTTATTAGGCCTTATCTCCGTAGTTCCATCTTCGTCGCTGCTTAGCGTAAATCTCGATACTTGGGATTCTGAAGAATGCTGCACCTGCTGCAGGTTCATTTGCTTTCTTTTATAGGCTGGTTCGTTCTCAAGTTCCTGAAGTCCATTGCTTGTTCTTAACTTCATGCTGAGATCCTTTAATCTCAAAATGCGCTCTTTAGATTTTTTAAGCTGATCTTCAATAGACTCATCATTTTTATCATCGTCTTCTCCTGCTTCAGGAAAGGATTGAGCTTCTGGTTCAGAATCATTGTTAAATACCTCCGCAGGTGTTTCAAAAACAAAATCAGTTTCAGCGAGCTTGATCTCAAATTCAAATCCCGATTCATTTTGAGCTTCTACATCTGTAGCTTCCTCCTCAATAAAAGAATGTTGAACCAAGTTTTTTTCTGTCTCTTCCGCTACCCTATTGTGTCCTACATTAAATAAATCCCCAAAAAGATCAGACTGTTTGGTATCCTCTTTCAATTTCATGACAGGCTCCATATTGTTGTGAACAATTTCTGCTTTTGGCGCCATGAATGAATTCATGGGTTCCACAGGTCTAATAAGTGGAGCTTCTTCCGGAGTTAGTAAGGAAATTTTCTTGATATTCTTTTTGTCTTCTTCTCGTTGCTCCTTAGTCTGGAAACCTGTGGCAATTATGGTTACCGAAAGCTTATCTTCAAGATTTTCATCAATGCAATTACCCCAGATTAAATCTGCAGAAAGACCTGCTTTTTCTTGAATATAATCAGTAATTATGGTAACCTCATCCATAGTCACCTCACGCAAGCCAGAACTAATATTCAACAGAATATATCTTGCTCCTTCAATCTCATTATCTTTTAACAACGGCGATGCCAATGCACCTTCCACTGCATTTAAAGCCCTATGCTCACCATCACAGGCAAAACTTCCCATAATAGATACGCCACTGTCTTTCATTACAGTACGAACATCCTTGAAATCTACGTTTATATAACCGGGAACTGTAATAATTTCTGCAATTCCCTTAGCCGCAGTAGTTAATATATCATCTGCCTGTGCAAATGCTGAACCTAAAGTTAGGTTTCCAAATATTTCTCTTAATCTATCATTAGAGATAACAAGATAGGAATCAACGTACTTTTTTAATTCATCTAATCCGTCATTTGCCTGCATCTTACGTCTCTTACCTTCAAAAGCAAAAGGGGTTGTGATTATCGCTACAGTTAATATATCCATTTCCTTTGCAGCCTTAGCGATAATAGGGCTAGCACCTGTTCCGGTGCCACCACCCATTCCGGCAGTGATAAACAACATTTTTGTTGTACTACCTAGCATTTGCTTGATATCGTCTATATTCTCAATCGCTGAGTTCTTTCCGACTTCGGGAATTGATCCCGCACCCATTCCTTCTGTAAGGCTTGCACCTAATTGAACTTTATTTGGAATGGGACTAAACTCCAATGCTTGGGCATCAGTGTTACAGATTATGAAGTCTACACCTGTAATTCCCTGTCGGTACATATGGTTTACCGCATTACCGCCACCACCACCAACACCAATAACTTTGATAATGGATGACTTATCTTTTAACATTTCGAACTGCATATCTTTATGAATCAGTTATTTAAAAATTTGTTTTACCTGTTCATCTACCTATGTAATATTAACACTTTTTAACAGGCGTTTTCCACAACTGTAAACAATGTGGAAAAATCGTTGTTTGTTGAAAAATATCATGGTTTAATATAATCTTCATCACTAACACTCATGTCGTCTTTAATGAAATCTTTTGTTTTTGCCAACAATTTATCAAACAACCCACCACCAGGGCGCTTCGCTTTTTCTTTGTCTTTCGGTTTATCTACATACACCCCAGGTTGTTTCATTTCTTCAATCAATTCCTCTGCCTTCTGGATTCCTTTTATTAATAATCCCACACTGGTAGCATACATCGGGCTCTTCAAATCGTCATATATTGTCTTTGGCATGTCGTCATATTTAGACAAATGTTCATTAGGGTAACCAACGCGACAATCCAATCCGGTAACATATTCTACCAATTGCGATAGGTGCTTCAATAATGCACCTCCACCCGTGATCACAACACCACCTATTAGTTTCTTTTCATAAC
Organism: Pedobacter sp.; assembly: GCA_025351765.1. GTDB lineage: Bacteria > Bacteroidota > Bacteroidia > Sphingobacteriales > Sphingobacteriaceae > Pedobacter. The sequence goes on along the minus strand of JANXVH010000152.1, from coordinate 16,657 downwards.
CGGAAGACTTAATTTCATAATATACGTGCTCGATTATTTCTTCCATACGGGCCTGGATTACATAAGCGAGGTTCTTTACTGAAATTTCTTTTGGCTCTCTCCCTCTTAGTCCTGGAACACAAATTATTTCATTTTCTTTATTTTCTTCCGCTAATGCAGATCCGAATCGCGTTTTTAATAACTCAGCTTGGTTTCTCATCACTGAGCACCCTTCCCTAATATCCTCAGTAACGCTATTTCCTCCAAAAGGAATTACGGCAGTATGGCGGATAATGCCTTCATGAAAGATTGCAATGTCAGTAGTGCCCCCACCAATATCTACCAAAGCTATACCTGCTTCCTTCTCCTCATCGCTCAACACCGATTCTGAAGAAGCTAATGGCTCTAATATTAATTCCTGAGTTTGCAACCCTGCATTGGTAACACACCTCATGATGTTCTTTACGGCAGTAACCTGTCCTGATATGATATGAAAATTAGCTTCCAGTCTTACCCCTGCCATTCCTATCGGGTCTTTAATTCCGGGCTCATTGTCGATAGTAAATTCTTGTGGTAATACATGAATGATCTCTTCACCCGGCGGCATTACGAGTTTAAACATATCATCAATCAGTTTATCGATATCTTTTTTTCCTATCTCGTTATTTAATTCTCGTCGTGTAAGAATACCCCTATGTTGCAAACTTTTAATGTGCTGCCCGGCAATACCTACATTAACAACGCGGATCTCAACATTAGATTGTCCGCTAGCTAATTCAACGGCTTGCGAAATGCCTTGAACAGTTTTTTGGATATTGGACACTACGCCCCTGGTTACGCCGGCAGACTCTGCCTTACCTATGCCTAAAACTTCGATTTTTCCATGTTGCGTTCTCCTGCCAACGATTACGCAAATCTTGGTTGTACCAATATCCAAGCCTACTACTATTGGAGATTGAACGGATGATTTTTCTTTGCCCATAACAATATTGATTTGTTGAGTGTATATTTATTTGTTTTTCCTGGTATCTGTTTTATTTTTTTCTTTTACCGTAGTCTCCTCCTTCTTAATGTCATCACGTATTAGTGAATCAATATCAGGAGACTCGTTTTGAGTACTATCGGTTGCCAATTTTAATACAGCCGATACTACTGCTGTTGAATCTATCTTGTTCTTTTCACAAACAATTTGATTCGTATATTTTACATTTATGGTTTTATAGGTATCCCACCCAACCTTTGGCATAGCTTGCTTATAAAAAGCCAGCAAGTTTTTCATTTTTACATCTAAGGAATCTGCGGTTCCTAAAATGATTCTTTGAATTCCTACTCGAGGTACAAGTTCTATATCATTTTTATCGTTGACAAACAATTGCTCAATTTGAGAATCCCAAAGCGTATCAGATTTAATATACAATGCCGTTTTATATAAATCAGCGGCTAACTTAGTGATCAGCGTATCAACTTTTCCGCTAAAGTGCTCCATTATCCTTCCATTTGCCACTAATACATTCGCGGTAAAGTTGCCTGAAACCGGCATTTTGAGTCCATCGCGATCAATGTAGTAATCTTGATCATTCGAATTAATTACTCTTAAAATTGGCTGGCGTTGTTGAATTTCAATATGTATTACACCATCCATATCTGCAAATACAGTTGCACGTGCGATATAGGGATTTGCTTTAATGCTTTTCTCAATCGTTTCTAGGTTAATCTGTTCAAGCTTTCGGCCTATTAACCTACCCTGACTCTGATTCAATATCCCATCAACCTCTTCACGCTCTATAAAATTATCTGCACCAGGAATAAGTATCTTTATATTTTTACAAGTAATTGATTGTTGCTTTACGCTTATGAAACTCATCAGCACAACTAATCCGCTTAGACAAATTATCCAAGTAAATCCTTTTAACAACGCTCCCCAATTAATCCTTTTAACCATAATCCAAAAGATTTTTAAGTGGGTTAATTAGCGTATCAATATCTCCAGCACCTACTGTTACCAGTAACTCGGGCCTATTTTCTTCAATAAATTCCAACACGCCTTTTTTATCACAGATTACTTTGTTTTCAATCGTGATTTTATCAAGTAGAAATTTCGCATCTATCCCTGCAATTGGCTTTTCACGTGCTGGATAGATTTCAAGTAAAAGCAACTGGTCTACTGTGCTTAAAACTTCTGCAAAACCATCTGCAAAATCTCTTGTTCGAGTAAATAAATGCGGCTGAAATACAGCGGTTAATTTTTTATTGGGATACAGTTCTCTAAGCGCATCAAAACAAGCCTTTAGTTCTTCAGGATGATGGGCATAGTCGTCTATATAAATTACCTCTGGCTTGTTTACAACGTATTCAAACCTTCGTTTTACTCCCTTGAAATTTGCTATGGATTCCTTGATTTTTTCAGGCCTAACTCCAGCTCTAATTGAAACCGCAATTGCTGCTATAGCATTCTCTATATTATGCCTACCGGGCAGTAATAATTTTATGCAGTCAATACGATTCTCAGCGTCGCTGTAGTCGAAAATGAAGCGACCATCCTCCACATGTATATCCGTTGCACTAATGCCTGTTCCATTTTCGATACCGTAAGTCTCCCCACCAATAATTGGTAAACCAGTTTTAATAAATAATGAGCCATTGGGTTTAACTTGCTCCGAGAACTGTCTAAAAGAGTCATGAAGCTGCTCCGCATTGCCGTAAACATCCAAGTGATCAGCGTCCATAGAAGTGATAACGGCTATATCCGGATAAAGGGTCAAAAATGATCTGTCATATTCATCAGCTTCAACAACCACAACATCATTGTCTCCTAAAATAAAGTTACTATTAAAATTTGTTGCTATTCCACCTAAAAAAGCTGTACATCCAAATCCACTATCATGAAGAATATGTGCAATAATAGAGGAGGTGGTTGTCTTGCCATGAGTTCCAGCTACAGCAATACAAAACTGGCCTTTACTAATTATCCCCAGCACCTCAGAACGCTTTTTTAACTTAAAATTTTTATCTAGAAAATAGTTTAGTATTAAAGAATTTTTCGGGATGGCTGGCGTATAAACTATAAGCAACTGCTGATCTTCAGGATTCAAATTAACTGGCAGTGAAGAAATTGAATCCACATAAGAAATCTCCATTCCCTCCTGCTCCAATGTCTCAGTAAGACTAGTTTTGGTCTTATCATACCCTTGCACAATACATCCCCTGTTTAGGAAATACCTGGCAATAGCGCTCATACCGATACCTCCTATACCTACAAAGTAAACCCGTTGAATAGTGTTTAATTCCATCAGTTTACCTTCCCCCCTTCTGCTAGACTTAAAACCTCCAGAGCAATCAAATCATCGGCATCTGGTAAACCCATCTTTCCAATGTTCTCAGCTAATGAGCTCATACGAGGTTCATCTCTTAATAAAGCTAAAGCTTCTTTCACCAATATATCCTCGGCAGACCTGTCATTAATTAATAACGCAGCACTATTCTTAACTAATGCCATTGCATTCTTTGTTTGATGATCTTCTGCTACGTTTGGCGAAGGCACAAGTATTACAGGTTTTTTGATCAAACACAACTCAGCGATTGTACCTGCTCCCGCCCTTGAGATGATCAAATCGGCGGCTGCATAAGCCATATCCATTTTATTTAAAAATTCCAATATTCTAATATTTGGATGAAAATCGACACCCAGTCTTTCAATAATACCCTTATAATAAAACTTCCCAGTTTGCCAAACCAACTGAACATCATCCTCTAAGATTTCAAGCAGATGCTTTTCAATACTTTCATTCAAAGTTTGAGCACCTAAACTACCTCCAGTAACTAATATTATTTTTTTTAATGGATCAAGTTTTAACATCTCTGCACCCTGATGGTGTTTATTTATAATATTGACAACATCCTTTCTAACAGGATTACCAGTTTTCATTAAAGAAAAGGAAGGAAAAAACTGATCCATATCATCGAAAGCAACACATATTTTAGCAGCGTTTTTTCCTAACCATTTATTGGTTATCCCAGCATAAGAATTCTGCTCTTGTATTAAATAAGGTATCCTCTTTAAAGATGCCGAAAAAAGAATCGGACCTGAAGCATAGCCTCCAACCCCTACGACCACATCGGGTTTAAAATCTTTAACGAGTTTTAAGGCTGCGCGCATGCTGTTAAAGAACTTAAAGGGCAAACCTAAATTCTTTATAATAGAGCCGCGCTGAATGCCAGCGATATTCAGTCCAACTATTTTATATCCTGCTGCGGGAACCTTTTCCATTTCCATACGACCGGTAGCACCAACAAATAAAATTTCACAGTCGGGTCTCATGCGTTTAAGTGCATTTGCTATCGAAATCGCAGGAAAAATATGGCCGCCTGTTCCGCCACCAGATATGATGATTCTCGTAGTTCCCATTACTTATGCCATAGCAGGTATCTCTCCTATAATTATTTTTTTACTTCCGTACTCTTCAACATCCTTGCTCACACTCAAAATAATTCCAAATGCAATACTTGTAAATATTAGCGATGTACCCCCCATGCTTACTAAAGGAAGAGGAACACCTGTTACCGGACCCAATCCAACCGCTACCGCCATATTTGCAAAAGCCTGTATGGTGAGGCTAAAACTAAGTCCCGCCGCCAGTAGGGCTCCAAATGCCTTGGGTGCTTTTGTTACTATCCTTACACATCGATATAACAACACGATATATAACAACACAACTACCATAGCACCAATGGTGCCATACTCTTCAACTATAATTGCAAAAATAAAATCTGAATATGGGTGAGGAAGGAAGTTGCGTTCTGTACTATTACCTGGTCCTTTACCAAATACTCCTCCAGTTGCTAATGCAATCTTTGAATGATTTGCCTGGAAATTTTTATCTGAAGTTTGTAGTTCAGGATGCATAAATGCTTCAATCCTAGAATTCCATGTGGCGGCACGTTCGGTTGTTAAAAACAAAATAACCATCATAAAAAAACCGGCCACACATACAATAGATATTTGCTTGATACTAACCCGCCCCACAATCAGCAAAAGGATACTAACTCCAAAAAGCATTAATCCTGTAGATAAATTTGCCTTGGCAATTAATCCAAAAACAATTACCACAGACCCCATTATAGGGAGAAAGGAATTTTTTACATCCTTAATGTTTTCTTGTTTCTTGGTAAGCATCCTAGCTAAAAATGTAATTAGAGATAGTTTTGCAAGATCTGATGTTTGAAATGTCAATCCAATAACCGGTACTTGAACCCATCTTGCTGCACCATTAATCTGTCCGGTAAATAGCGTGTAAATCAATAATGGAATAGTAATTAGCATTAAAATTTTTGAAATACCGGCGTAGTACCTGTAGTCCAATAAGTGAGCCACATAAATCATTACCACACCCATAACCACAAAGACCACATGTTTGTATAACAAATACTTTTCTACAGTTATCCCCTTGTTATAGGCGATTGTTCCCGTAGCACTGTAAACAGTGAGTATAGAGATCATAGACAAAAGAATAATGATCAACCAAATCCAGCGGTCACCTTTTGTTTTATCGAGAATCGTATTTAATGCAATCATAACTTATAACTCTTTAACAGCAGACTTAAACTGATTACCCCGGTCTTCATAATTCTTAAACAGATCAAAACTAGCGCAAGCGGGCGATAATAGCACAGTATCTCCTTTTTTAGCAAGATGATAAGCAACCTGAACAGCTTCATTCGCAGAAAATGTATTTACTATAATTTCCACATCATCTTCAAAAGCTTCGTGAATACGTTTATTATCTTTACCCAAACATACAATTGCTTTAACCTTTTTATGAACCATGTCTTTCAGCATAGCGTAGTCATTTCCTTTATCTACGCCACCCATAATTAGAACAACCTCGGCATTAACGCTCTCTAGCGCATACCATGTTGAATTCACATTAGTCGCTTTTGAATCGTTGATGTAATCGACACCAGAAATCTTAGCGACGTGCTCCAGTCTGTGTTCAATATTCTTGAAATCACCCATGCTTTCGCGTATTGTGGCATTTCTAATATCTAACACTTTTGCTACGATACCGGAGGCCATAGAGTTGTAAATATTATGTTTACCCTGTAGGGCTAATTCTGTAATAGACATGGTTAATTGGTCATTTAAGTTTAAATTAATCAGTATGTTATCATTTTCGAGGTATGCCCCGCTCTCAACTTTCTTATGAATGGAGAAAGGATATGCCTTAGCATTAATCCTCATTTTTTTCATAATCTTAATGGTCTCCTCGTCGTCTGCGCAATAAATAAATACATCATCGGACTGCTGGTTCCTGGTGATTCTCATTTTGGAAGCCGCGTAATTGCTCAATTTATAGTCGTACCTGTCTAAATGATCAGGCGTGATATTAAGCAGCACTGCTATATCTGCTTTAAATTCATGCATATCATCCAGCATAAAGCTGGAAAGCTCCAAAACATACCAGTCGAAATTTGAAGTTGCTACAAGTGCGGCGAAACTTTTACCGATGTTTCCGGCAAGACCAACATTTAAACCCCCATTCTTTAAGATGTGATAGGTAAGCATGGTAGTCGTCGTTTTCCCGTTTGAGCCGGTTATGCAAACTGTTTTCGCATTGGTGTAACGTTTGGCGAACTCTATTTCAGAAATTACCGGAATCTGCTTACGTTTAATTTCCTTAATGATGTTAATAGTATCAGGTATACCAGGACTTTTTATCACTTCTGTTGCAGACAATATTTTATCTTGGCTATGCTGCTGTTCTTCAAATGCAATATTTAATTCTTGTAGTTGTAGCTTATACTGATCTGAAATCATTCCGAAATCTGAAACAAACACATCAAAGCCCTGCTTCTGCGCCAACATGGCCGCACCCACACCGCTTTCACCGGCTCCAAGAATTACGATTTTACCCTTTTGCATTATCTTAGCTTTAGCGTTATTATAGTGATGATTGCTAATAAAATACCAATGATCCAGAACCTTGTGGCAATCTTTGCTTCATGGTAACCCTTTTTTTGATAATGATGGTGCAATGGTGCCATTAAAAATATCCGCCGTCCTTCACCAAACCGTTTCTTAGAATATTTAAAATAACTCACCTGAATAATGACTGATAAATTTTCTAGTAGGAATATTCCACACAAAATTGGGATTAGCAATTCCTTACGTATCATAATTGCGAAAGCTGCTATTATACCCCCGATGGCTAAACTGCCCGTATCTCCCATAAAAACCTGAGCGGGATAAGAGTTATACCAAAGAAAACCAACACAAGCCCCAACAAACGCACCGGCAAAAATCATTAGCTCCCCTGAGTTAGGGATATACATAATGTTCAAATAGTCTGCAATTACTGTGTTACCAGAAACATAAGCCAATAAACCTAGCGTAATCCCAATAATGGCCGACGTTCCGGTTGCCAGTCCATCAATTCCATCTGTGATATTTGCGCCATTAGACACTGCAGTTATTATCGTAATAACAAAGAGCATGAAAACAAACACAGCATATTTCTCGTAACCAGGACCCAAAAACTTAAGCACTTTGGCATAGTCGAATTCGTTGTTCTTATAAAAAGGAACATTGGTTAAAGTAGATTTTACATCTTGTGTGTAATAAAAGCTTTCTCCCTTTTTCCGTAACACCATTGGGGCATCTGCAGGCTTGGTAATGCTTCCTTCATCAACTGTTTGCCTAACTACTATATTTGGATTAAAGTACATTGTCCAGCCAATTATTATTGCCAAACCTACTTGTCCAACTATTTTAAATCTCCCAGCTAAGCCTTCTTTATTCTTCTTAAAAACTTTTATATAATCATCAACAAAACCGATTACTCCCATCCAGACGGTAGTTACAATCATTAATATCACATAAATATTCGTTAAGTTGGCCAGCAATAGTGTTGGTATCAAAATGCCCAGTAAAATCATAATACCACCCATGGTAGGCGTACCCTGTTTTTGCATCTGTCCTTCCAAGCCAAGATTTCTCACAGTTTCACCAACCTGCATGCGGTGCAAATAATTGATAATCCTGCTACCATAAACAGTAGTGATTATAAGGGATATAATAATTGCAAGAGAAGTCCTAAAGGTGATGTATTGAAACAACCTTAATCCGGGAAAATCATAATTCTGATTTAAGTACTCGAATAAATAATATAACATTAGCTGATTAAGTTAAATTGTTCCAATAAGATCTCTTTGTCGTCAAAGTGATGCCTAATCCCATTCACCTCCTGATATTTCTCATGACCCTTTCCTGCAATTAAAATAATATCGCCAAGTTTAGCTAAGTGACATGCTGTTTTTATTGCTTCTTTTCTATCTATAATACTTAGTGTCTTCCTCTTATTTGTTGGTGATACGCCTTCCTCCATTTCCTTTACAATAGTTGCGGGATCTTCGGTTCGTGGATTATCAGAAGTTAATATCACCTTATCGCTCCAATCACAAGCTACCTGAGCCATTATGGGTCTCTTTGTTTTATCCCTATCGCCACCGCAACCGATAACTGTAATTACCTGTTCTGTGCCTTTTCTAATATTTTGGATGGTACTTAACACGTTCTGCACTGCATCTGGGGTATGCGCATAGTCAACTATCCCTATCAATCCACTTTTGGAAGTCATATATTCAAATCTGCCTTCCGCCCCATCCAGCTTGCTTAATGCAGTTAAAACAGTAAGCTGATCCTGGTCAAGTAACATTGCGGTACCATAAACAGCCAGTAAATTGTAAGCATTAAATGATCCAACCAGTTTAAAGAAAACCTCAATTCCATCAACATCCAGATGAAGTCCGTTAAAACTGTTTTCCACTACTGTGGCTTTATAATCTGCAAGTTGTTTAAGGGCATAAGTCTTTTTATAGGCCCTTGTATTTTGCAGCATGACCATTCCGTTCTTATCATCGGCATTGGTTAATGCAAATGCAGATTTAGGTAACATATCAAAGAAACTGCGTTTCGCTTTTATGTAATTATGAAAGGTGAGATGAAAATCAAGGTGATCATGCGTGATATTGGAAAACACCCCCCCCTCAAAAGTTATACCTTCAATACGATGCTGTACGATAGCATGTGAACTTACCTCCATAAAACAGTAGCCACATCCTTCTTCTACCATTCTACACAATAAATCATTTAAAGCTAGTGGATTCGGAGTAGTATGAGTTGCCACAATTACCTCGTCGTTTATCTGATTTTGAACTGTAGAAATCAAACCTACTTTATAACCAAGCGCTATGAACAGCTTGAAAAGTAATGTAGCAATGGTGGTTTTCCCATTCGTGCCGGTAATGCCAATTAACTTTAGTTTAGCAGATGGATTGTGGTAAAAATTTGCTGCCATTATACCAAGTGCAACACTGCTATCAGCAACCTCAACGTAAGTAACATCATCCGTCTTTAGTGTAGGGATACTTTCACAAATGATTACATTAACACCCGCTGCTATAGTCGATTCAATAAAGGTATGACCGTCAGTCAAAGTTCCTTTGATAGCAAAAAATACCGATCCGGAAATAGCTTTTCGAGAATCGAACACCAAAGTAGTCACCTCTCTGTTCGTTGTTCCCGACAAATTTATAATTGATACTCCATATAATATTTCCTGCAACTGCATCCTATTGTAATTCAATTTGTAGTGACAACCCTTTACCTATTCTTGTTCCCGCAGCAATAGATTGCGCAATGACTTTTCCACTTCCTTTTACTTTAGTCTTTAATCCGGCGTTACCAGTTAAGTAGAGCGCGTCTTTTAAACCCATTCCTTTTATATCTGGCATCAGTCCTTTCACCGCATTAAATTCTTCGTAAACAATTCCATTGCTTGTGTCTACTTTAGTAAAATCTTTGGTTTTAGCCGCGTAGAGCGTTTTGATACCGAAAGCATTATAAATTTTTTTAACTGGCTTACTTGGGCCAGATTTACTTTCGGGATTAACTGTATTACCTACAAACTTATCAGGAATGTCATTGTACATCTGCAGATCGCTTGCATATATCCGGTCGGCTATTTCTTTGAATACCGGGCCTGCTACTGCGGCACCATAATACCCGTGTTTAGGGCCATTAATTGCAACCATAATAGCATACTTTGGTTTATTGGCTGGAAAATATCCACAAAAAGATGCCTGATAACTCTTTTTTGTCTTATAACCGTTATTATCATCAGCAACCTGGGCTGTGCCTGTTTTACCAGCAACGCGATATAACGGAGATCCCATTAGCTTACCAGTACCTTCAGTAACCACCCCTTCCAACATAGCCTGCAATTTTCTTACAGTTTCAGGAGAGCAAACTTGCTCACTAATCACCCTGGCTTTGAACTGCTCAATAGGATTACCTAACCTTCTGATCTCCTTTACAAAAATTGGTGCGATGTATTTGCCATTATTTGCGATGGCATTATAAAAAGCAAGCATTTGTAATGGTGTAATTAGCATTTCATATCCATAAGCCATCTGCGGAAGCGTCATGTTTTTATTCCAACTTTTGAAACTAGGATTCTTGATCACTGGCTTAGTTTCACCAGGAATCTGCAGGATAAGTTTTTCATTCATATGGATTCTATATAAATGATCAGTAAATCGAGAAGGATTATTCTGATAATGCTGATTAACAAGCTTAGCAACTGCAGTATTGGCTGACTCCTCAAACGCCTTCTTAACCGTTACGGTTCCAATACCCCCGTGAGAATCCTTAATGATATGGCCCGGAATCTTGTAAAAACCATCGCCAGTTGCAACAAGTGTATTGGTATCAACCATTTTATCCTCCAGTAAAGCCATGTAAGAAGCAAGTTTAAAAGTAGAACCCGGATCCTGACTACCACCAATAGCATAATTAAACTGCTCTGTATACACCCCTTCACTAACACGGGTATAATTAGCAACAGCTCTAACTTCGCCGGTATTAACCTCCATTAATATAACTGTGCCGTGATCGGCATCACTTACCTTCAGCTGCTTCTCGAGTGCATTTTGAGCAAGATCCTGCATATTAATGTCGATGGTTGAAATAATATCAGCACCTTCTTTTGGAGCTACCTCAGCTTCATCATTTATAGGCATCCAAACACCCCCGGCGATTCTTTGCATTAATCTTTTACCAGATTCACCATTGATGTATTCACCGTATGCACCTTCTAAACCAACGCCATTACTTACGTTCTCATTCTTGTAGCCAATAGTTCTAGCTGCAAGAAACTTAAAAGGTTTAATCCTTTTATTTTGCTGAAAAGGGATTAAACCACCTGTGTGCTTACCAATATTGTATAAAGGAAAGGTTCTAATTTGTTTGAGTTCTTGATAACCTACTTTCCGTTTAATCAGTAAATACCGCTCTCCATCCCGTCTTGCTGCTCTTAAATAACGCGAATACTCTTTGGCCGTTTTATCTTTAAAAAAATTAGCTAAAGCCATACCCAGCGAGTCAACTTTACTGTAGAATACAGTACTATCGCTAATACCACCAGCCTTCGTATCCATACGCAGCTCATATTCAGGTATAGATGTGGCCAGCAAACTACCATCAACCGAATAAATGTTCCCCCTTGCTGCCTCCACAGTAACATACTTTGTAGAGAGACTATCGGCCATGGCACGCCACTTCTGTCCCTCTACAAATTGTACGTCGCCCAATCTGATCAGCACTGCAATGGCAAACAGTACAATCAGACCGAAAGACAAGTAAACTCTTAATAATATATTAGCTCTAATGTTCATTATTGCTGATTACAATTTTCCTTGGCGGTTCAGTTAATTCTTTAATACCCAGTGTATCTACTTTCTTAGCAACTTCAGTTAGCTTACTTTTAAACATAAGGTCGGCCTTTAGCGATTTATACTCCCAGCTAAGCTCCTTAACCTCTTTGCTCAATTTATCAATATCCCTAATATTCTTTACCGCCATGTGGCTGTTGGCTATGTAAAGCATACACAATAGGGCAATAAAAATCAGAAATGGCATCATCTCGGTTGCAGTCTCTTTAGTAACCAAGTCCTCATTAAAAAATTTAGAAAAGAAACTATCCTTTTCCGGTTCTCTTTTCTTCACCTTAACCTCAATATCTTCCAATTGAGATTTTTCCTCTAACTCTTCTCTGAATCGGTTATTCATAACTTTTCTCCAATTCTAAGTTTCGCACTTCTGGATCTGCTGTTACGCTGCAACTCCTCCTCATCGGCAATCATCGCCTTACGGGTAATCACTTTAAAAGGCTTCTGTTCATTGCCAAAAAAGTCCTTTTCTACTTCTCCCCTAAACTTACCTTTAGCCAGAAAGCTTTTTACAGGCCTGTCTTCCAGAGAATGGTAGGACATCACAACCAACCGTCCGCCAACATTTAAAACGTCTGCCGTTTGCATTAAAAAATCCTCCAGCACCTCAATTTCTCCATTAACCTCAATCCTGAGTGCCTGGAAAACCTGAGCCAGGTATTTATTCTCCTTCCCTTTCGGAATATGTGCAGCAACAGCCTTTTTAAAATCATAAAGTGTTTCAATTGGCTTATCAACCCTACCAGTAACTACTGCTTTTGCAAGGGACCTGGCATTCTTCACCTCACCATATATGCCAAAAATGCGATGCAACTGTTCCTCTGAATAAGTATTTAAAACCTCAGCGGCAGTTAATTTTCGTTGCTTGTCCATACGCATATCAAGCGACGACTCAAACCTCGTCGAAAACCCGCGTTCCGGTTCATTAAACTGGTGAGAAGAAACACCAAGATCAGCGAGAATCCCATCTACTGCCCGAAACCCCAATAAGCGCAGGTTATTTTTTAGAAATGCAAAATTTTGATCCACGAAATAAAAGCGAGGATCATCAATTTTATTGCGCTGAGCATCAGGATCCTGATCGAATGCAATTAGCACCCCATCTTTATTGAGATTTTTTAAAATTTCACGAGAATGTCCACCCCCACCAAAAGTGACGTCTACATATACGCCATCAGGCTTAATGTTTAATCCAGTGATGCATTCCTCTAATAAAACAGGCACATGGTAATTATTTTCCATCCTCCCTCCTATTCTTACTTCCCATTACCTCTTCCGCAAGAATTGCGAAATCAGCCGGAGCTTTATCAAAAATAGCTTCGTATGCTTTTTTAGACCAAACTTCTATCTTATCAAACTGGCACGCCAGTACAATTTCAGAGTTTGGCTCAATACCTACAGACTCCATCAAAGAGTTGGGTAAATTCACCCTTCCTGTAGCATCCATAGACAGATCTGTGGCACCACGGGTAAAATAACGAATAAATTCCCTGTTTTTTTCTTCGTACCGGTTCAGTTTGTGAAGATCTTCCACAACATCTTCCCATACCTTTTTTGGATAGATAACCAGGTGTTTTTCAAAACCGCGGTTTATGACCAACCCTTCTTTATCCACATTAGGAAGCTGCTTAATTAGCTTCGAGGGCACCATAAGGCGGCCTTTCGCATCTAATTTACAATCAAACTCTCCTAACAACTGAACCATTTTCAAATACGCGCTTTTTATGTAGTGTAAAAATAGATATCTCTACCACTTTTTACCACATCTTACCACAAAAAGTTTTCCACATATTTACGTTCTACCACTTTCCCCCATTTTAGCCATTTCAAGGCCTAAAAATAAGGTGGTAAAAAAAAGGTGTTTCGAAAAAACGAAACACCTGCATTTAAAATAGCTCTTTTAAATTAATCGTTAATTGCCTTAACACCAGGCAATTCCTTCCCCTCCATATATTCCAGCAATGCCCCACCACCGGTTGATACATAACTCACTTTATCCTCTAAATTAAATTTTGCGATGGCTGCCGCGGAGTCTCCACCGCCTATCAAAGAGAAGGCATTATTGTCCTGCGTAGCTGCCACTACTGCATCAGCAATAGCACGTGTTCCCTGTTCAAAATTTGCCATTTCAAACACGCCCATAGGGCCATTCCATAATAATGTTTTAGATTCACTAATCACTTTTGAAAAAAGCTCAATAGTTTTTGGACCAATATCAAGACCCATCCAATCTGCCGGAATTTTACCAGTATCTACAAATTTCTTTTCAGCATCATTATCAAACTTATCAGCAATCACTGTATCCAAAGGGAGCAATAAATTAACCCCTTTAACCTTTGCCTTCTCAAGCAGTTCAAGACAAAGTGCCATTCTATCCGCTTCCAATAGAGAAGTTCCAATTTCTCCACCCTGTGCTTTAGCAAAAGTGTAAGCCATGCCCCCGCCAATAACTAGGTTATCCACCTTATCCAACAAACTCTCTATTAGAAGAATTTTGTCAGAAACCTTTGCACCACCCATAATGGCGGTAAAAGGTTTCTCAGCACCATAGTTTACTTTTTCCGCATTCTTCAATTCTTCCGCCATCAGGTAGCCAAAATATTTATTATTAGGAAAAAATTCAGCAACAATAGCAGTAGATGCATGCGCACGATGCGCGGTACCAAAAGCATCATTTACATATACATCACCAAGTTTGGCAAGCTTTTCCGCGAAAGCCTTATCTCCTTTTTCCTCCTCTTTATAAAAACGAAGATTTTCTAATAAAAGCACCTCGCCTGTAGCAAGTTGAGCAGCTGCAGATTCCGCTTCTTCACCAATACAATCAGCAGCAAATTTCACATTTAGATTCAGCAATTTAGAAAGATCTGCAAGAATGTGTTTCAAAGAATATTTATCTTCCGATCCACCCTTAGGCCTGCCCAGATGCGACATTAGTATCACAGATCCACCGTCTTTTAAAACCTTATTAATAGTTGGCAATGCAGCGCGCATTCTTTTATCATCTGTAATTTTAAGGTCCTTATCCAGGGGTACATTAAAGTCTACCCTAATAAGAGCCTTTTTACCTTTAAAATTATACTGGTCTACTGTTTTCATCATTTAATTAAAATTTTGGTTCTTTATTATAGTATTAATAATTTGATCATGTTAAAATGGGGTCCAATTCCCGGCACATCGAACTCATCGGAGATAATTTCGAAGCCCAGTTTATGGTAAAACCCAATGGCAACTTTACGGGTGTTGCACCAAATATAAGAAGCATTAGCAGATGTAAGTGTTTCTATAGCAAAAAATATCAACTCAGCCCCATAACCTTTACCTGCAAAATCAGGATCAGTTGCCATCCCCCTTAACCTAATACCACCCGTTCCGCGGCCCGGGTAATCTTCAGGAAAAAAAGTAGCTATCGAAACGAGCTTTTCATCTACATAACAACCCAAATGAAATCCGTTTTCAATATCATCAGTGGGGAATGTACATTTTTCAAGATCAAGACCATTTCTGAGCACTTTGCTTCTTAACGGGAGCACCTGTGCAGAATTAATATATTTAACCATTGTTGTTGTCAATTTTCTGGACCAGATCGGCCAGACGTGCAGCATAACCTGATTCATTGTCATACCAGCCTACAACTTTTACCATGTCGCCCACAATAGAAGTTAGCTGCGCATCAAATATACAAGAATGCTGATTATCTAAAATATCTACGGAGACTATTGGCTCTTCCGTATATTCTAAGATATTACTCATCTCGTTCGCGGCAGCCTTTTTAAACGCCGCATTAATTGCGGCGATAGAAGTTGGAGCTTTCAGCAGGCAGGTAAAATCGGTAAGCGAACCATTTAAAACCGGCACTCTTATTCCTGCCCCTCCAAGCCTATTTTCCAATTGCGGAAAGATACGGGTTATCGCTTTCGCAGCGCCGGTACTTGTAGGAATTATGGATGCTGAAGCAGCCCTTGCTCTGCGCAGATCTTTGTGTGGCGCATCGTGCAAGTTTTGATCACCTGTCATAGAATGCACAGTGGTGATGTACCCTTCCAGTATACCCCAATTGTCATCAAGGATCTTAATCATTGGGGCAACGTTGTTCGTTGTGCATGAGGCATTTGATAATATTGGCGATTTCAGATCAACCAATCCATCGTTAACACCAAGTACAACAATGGGTATGTCTTTATCAGGAGAAGGTGCTGATATAATCACTTGCTTAGCGCCTGCTTTGAGGTGCAGCTCAACAGCTTGCTTAGTGATAAACTTTCCGGTAGATTCAATAACAAGATCCACCCCCAATTCTTTCCATGGCAGTTGCTCCGGGCTGCCGTGAGCAGAAACTTTAATAGGTTTACCGTTAATAATTAGGGTATCGTTTTCAAAACCAACTGAACCATTAAAACCTCGATGTACAGAATCGTATTTGAACAGGTGAGCCAAGGTAGCTGGATCACCAAGGTCATTAATAGCCACCACATTGATGTTTCTTTCAATCGCAGTGCGTAAAAATATACGGCCAATACGGCCAAAGCCATTAATTGCAACGTTCATCGTTAATAATATTTGAGGTGGCAAAAGTACCGATAATAAGAGATTGTTTGTTAGGGATTGTGACGGAAAATATTTCGCCTGATATTTTGCGTATCTTTCAAAAAAAGATCAATTAGGTTGAATTCTTTTATCCATTACCTTGTATTTTCTACAAAGTAAGCTCATGTAAACAAAGGCAGCAATATGTGTTTGGTCGGGCGCTTACGCATGTTTGATGTAAATATTACAGATCTTATCCCAGGGAATCTTCCCAGACAGGACAACCCACCGGTTATCTGATCGTAACTTTTGGGAAAATGGACTCTCAAACCCTCCAGAACCAACTGGGACGGGCTTACAAAAGCAG
>JANXVH010000148.1 GCA_025351765.1 Pedobacter sp. | reverse complement strand
AAAAGCGCTATATCACATAGAATCTGTTAAGAAGCTGGCACAGGAGACTAAGAACCCGTTTTTATGTACACTTGCAGATCAGCTTAATCCTTGTTTAACCATTCGGGAAAAACTGGAAAGGGAGCTTCAGCAAGATCCGCCAGCACTTTTAATTAAGGGGAATGTTATTGCAGATGGTATTGATGAAGATTTGGATCGCCTCCGTAAAATTGCATTTGGAGGTAAAGATTACTTAGTTGAAATACAAAAGCGGGAAGCGGCATCCACTGGTATCCCATCCTTAAAAGTTGCGTTTAATAACGTATTTGGTTATTATCTGGAGGTTACACATACACACAAAGATAAAGTTCCTGCAGATTGGATCAGGAAACAAACACTGGTTAGTGCAGAAAGATACATTACGCCGGAATTAAAGGAGTACGAGGAGCAAATACTAGGAGCAGAAGAAAAGATTCAGGTGATAGAGGTTAGGATGTATAATGAGCTAATGTATCAGGTATCTGCCTACATCAAGCAGATTCAACTCAACGCTTTCTTAATAGCTCAATTGGATGTATTGTTGTGTTTTGCGCAATTGGCTATTAAAAATCACTATGTAAAGCCAGAAGTTAATAAAAATAAAACGCTTGATATTAAAGGTGGCAGACATCCTGTTATTGAACAGCGTTTGCCAGTGGGTGAGGAGTACATTACTAATGATGTGTTTCTCGATAACGAAAATCAGCAGATCATCATCATTACAGGCCCCAATATGTCGGGTAAATCGGCCATATTGAGACAAACAGGCTTAATTGTATTAATGGCGCAGATGGGAAGCTTTGTTCCTGCCAAGACAGCATCAATCGGCTTGGTTGATAAAATATTTACAAGGGTAGGTGCTTCAGATAACCTTTCATCTGGCGAAAGTACGTTCATGGTAGAGATGAATGAAACTGCAAGTATCCTGAATAATATATCAGACAATAGTTTAATATTGTTAGATGAGATTGGTCGCGGTACCAGTACCTACGATGGGATCTCCATTGCCTGGGCAATTGCAGAATTCCTTCATCAGCATCCCACAGCAAAGCCGAAGACGCTTTTCGCTACTCACTATCATGAACTTAATGAATTGGCCAATACCATGGGTCGAGTTAAAAATTTCAATGTTTCTATCAAAGAAGTTGGCAATAGAATAATCTTTTTAAGAAAGCTCGTTCCGGGTGGAAGTGAGCATAGCTTTGGTATACATGTGGCAAAAATGGCCGGAATGCCTCCAAAGCTAATAAATCGTGCCAATGAGATATTAAAGAAACTGGAAATTGATAGAACCGAGGGCCAGAGTATTAAAGACAGCATCAAGAAAGTTCAGAATCAGGCCTATCAATTGCAGATGTTTGCGGTAGAGGATCCTGTATTAGTCAAAATCAGGGATTCCATCAATAACCTTGATGTAAATATTCTTACACCTGTTGAGGCTTTACTTAAACTTGATGAGATCCAACGGATCATAAAACAATAACCTTATGGATAATTCATTAACGAGAACGTGCCGACTGCCCCTCTTGTTGTTAGTGCTGGTTGTTGTATCCGCCTGTAGTTCCAGAAGGCCCACTATTAATACCAATGCAGCCGCTGCAAATATTGCCAATACCATGTCAAACCTGAAAAGCAAAAACTTGTATCGTTTTATTACCGATTGGACAGGAGTAAAGTACCGCCTAGGCGGACTTGATAAATCTGGTATTGATTGTTCTGGTTTTGCACTCCTGCTGGAGAAAGATATTTACGGAATTACTTTGCCCCGCAGGTCTAGGGACCAGGCCGAAACCATTAAAGAAAAGAATCCAGGGCAATTAAAAGAAGGTGATCTTATTTTCTTTTCATTTGGAGGCACCGAGGTAGATCATGTTGGGGTATTCCTTAATAACAACTATTTTGTCCATGCTTCCACAACAAGGGGCGTAGTCGTTGATGATTTGAATTTACCTGTTTACCAAAAGGCCATGATTAAGGCGGGATCTTTTAAAAACTAGCTATTTACCTTTTTGGAACACAAGATCTGATTTCTGCGATTGGATAATGTGATTGAAAAATTCTTTCAGGCCAAGATACTCTTCAGGTAAATAAACTGGTCTGCCAATTTGTAAGGATTGGTTGAAATTTAAGGTGCTGTTTTCAAATGTAGCTACAGAGCTATATTTGCCACCATTCTCTTCCATAGATACATTTGTGTTTTTAGGTTTTTCTGCCAGTTCAAATTTTTCAGGCAACTTTATTTTCATAATCACTTTTTCACTGCTTGCTGCGCCAAAATCTACTGGGTAAGACCGTTCATTCAAGTTAAAGGGGTTTTTAGTAACATGACTTATAAAATAGGGATTTAGAAAGAGCTGGTCTACCTTAGCTCCATCAAATACCTTCATCGAAATTTCGTAGGTTTCTGTTAACGCATTATCCAAGGAATCTATGTTCTCTATTTTATGGCCGAGGATGTTAAATTGGGTCATTCTTTCATCCAATTTTTCTACGTAATCATCTATGGAACTGGCAGAGAGAATCTCTTTTCTTTTATTTAACGCATCATAGCCTAAGGAATAGATTACAAGGCTGCCTTCTAATTTTCCTTCGGAGTTTATTTCGCCGGTAAGTTGATATATCGTGGATCTTTTTTGATTGGCCTTAACATCGAACCAGTAGGATTTTTTCTGACCAATTACTCTTGCTTTTCCGTTAACACAATATAAAGGTATTAAACCAAATGGCAGGTATGGGGCTGAGCTGTCTAATAGGTATACCTCTTCTCCAATATTTAGTTTAGCAATTACATAGTTGTAGTTATTTAAAACAGGAAATAGTTCGTTTACAGTCCCGTTCTCTCTTGTTGACAGTATAACTGCTTCTGCGTCTAAGCCGCCAGCTTTAAGTGCAGCAATTAAAGCCAGATTTATGTCTGCAACATTACCTGAATGATGCTCTAAAGCAGTCTTTATTGTGGACATACTATAAATCCCATTAAAGCCATTGGCTTTAATATTTTTGCTGATGTAGTAATAAATTGCCTTGGCTTTACTTAGGTCATCTGTAGCGTTACCAACTATTCCCGGAATTAAATCTTTAAATATATCTGTTCTTTTTATCTGCGATCCAAACGCTTTTTCAATATTCAACTCCTTTTCAATATCTGACCAATCTTTTCTGAGGTTAATTTTTTCCCCTACCGGAGTCTCGAAAACAGCCAGTTCATATCGTATTGATGCCCTGTAGTTCGAGGCGGAAGTCATATATTCTTCTTCTACCAAAGCAGGTACATCTTTCATGATATAGGTAATTTTGGAACAGTCCATTCCTGAATTTCCTATCATAAAGCAGCCTTGTTCTAAAACATTTGTTTGTGAAGTCAGTTTCCTTCCGCCTCTTAATGAAGCATTATAGTTAAACATAGCTGGTATTCGGGCTACATATTCGCTATGAAGTTTGGGTATGTCTGATTGAAAATCCCAACTGTGAAAATTATCTATTCGGGGTATTTTCATTTTATAGCTATATTCAACGATGCTTCCCTCGCTCAAATTCGGCATAGTAAACTTCATCAGCTTGTAGTATTTATTAACTTTTTCCGTAAAAACATTAGTCTTGTTCAGCTCTGTTCTAGTTGTTACACCATTCACATTAGTAAATGTTGTTGCTTTAAGTTCATTAACCTCATCATCCATATCCTTATGGATCATCAACGGTATCTCTATATTTCCCTTGTTAAATCCATCCTTGTTAATGATTTTTATTTTCACATGATAGTAATAATCAACAAAGTAACTGCCCATTGCGTAGTTGATAAAAGCTGTCCCATACTCTCTAATAACCATTGCATTGGCATTGCTGTCTAGTTTTTTGTTAGACAAAGAAATATCTGAAGATGTTATTTTTCCGAACTCAAAATCCTGTGCCTCAACTTGCCCGGTAGAAAAGAAAAATAATAGCATTAATGCTGAAATAAAATGTCTCATATGAAGCGATATTTAGAAAATGTTTATTAATAAATTGAAGTGATGCATGTTACCGATGTATTTCGCGATATTTGTGGAATGAAGGAACCGGAAAAATCTTTTTGGTCAAAATATAAGAAATTTGCCACAACAGAAATCTTAATGTATTTGATTATGGTTATTGGGATTACTTTAGGCATTGTCTTGTTAAGCTAGTCTGTTTTAAACACAATCTTGCTGTTGTCAATCTCGCTGACAGCATTGATGAACTTAGTTAGTTCCGGATAATTCGAGGCTGCATAAATTCCATTCTTTAACACCAACTTCCTCGTGTATATCAATTTCTTATTTTGAATTTCTAAGGAAAAATTATAGGAACCAAAAATGCAATTGATTTCTCTGTTTTCAGGCTTCATTTCAATTTTATAATTATCTGGTAACTGGTAGGTTAATATATCTTCATCTGTAAACCCACGGTTAACAGCTATGGATGCCTGTCTGTTCCTGAGCTCTGGAATCGAAAACATTTTATTAAACACATTAGGGAACAAGTAAACATGATTATTTGCCTTTGATGCGTACTTTTGAATGGTCAAGTTAAAAGATTCAATGGTTCTGGGATTCGCATCTTTGATCTGCGTCAGTTTAAAATCTGCAAAATTGATATTATCGATGTCATACTCTTCCTTCAATAATTTTATCTGTTCGGTATATGGCTTGTTAAATAGGCGTTGATAATTCTCATATTGAGAGCCTAAAAAGTTGGTTTGAAGCGTGCCAGATATATTTCCTTCCTGATCTAAGGTCAATTCAGCAACTCTTTTAAGTAAATTGTTTTCGGTACTTAGCACGGGTGTTTTTAATAATTTCCCACCTTCCGGGGTACAGGCCAGAACTAGCCTGTCGTCAGTAAAGGAGCCGAGATAACCAAAAGGGATATCCTGGCTTGTGCACTCCAGCCATGTCGTATCATTTTTAAGTGGAACACAAAGTATAATGTGATTTGCCTGATCCATGCTCGCGAATCCAGGGTCTAAACTTTGTTTGATATCACCCGCATTTACAACGCAATAATAACTTTTAATATCGGCTGCCTTTAAAAGGCTTTGCGCATAATTTACTAAGGCTTTACAGTCACCATAGGATAACTGATCAACATCGGAAGCTGGAAATGGTTGATAACCACCAATGCCTACCTGCACACTAATATACCTGGTCTTTTTTTGAAGATAATTATAAATTCTCCTGACTTTTTCTTTTTCATTGTCTGCATCTTTAATCAGACTTTTAATTTGTTGTACGCTTTTTTCGCTAAGTTGCTGTCGGTCCTTGATTAAATCGTCGTAAATCCATTTTCCAAGCTCATCCCAGTTTTTATAGGAACCTGTATGACCATAATAGGTGAATTTCTCCGGCGCTATCTTTACATAAGTTAAAAAATCTTTTTGCCTGGCATAGGGTTCAGGTCGCAGGGCAATGATGTTATTTACTTCCCAGGTCCGGCTTATCACTTTGTCTTTTTCGATAATTTGTGGCTGCCCGCTGTAGTTATATTCTTTTATTCTTACTTCATCTTCAATTTTGTTTATGAAGGTGTAAGAGCTTTTTTCTACAGCAACATTTAAGTCGGGAGTTGCATACCATACTGGAATGTTAAGATTTTGCTTAAACCTTATTTCATAATCGTATATAATTGTATAAGGGTAAGCGTTCATGTTTGGGGTATAATACTTAACCCTTGAGTCCTCATACAGAGAAAAGTCGCTCACAGCACTCTGGTCTATAAAGTTACTTAGCGTAAGCTTGGCCACCTGTTCACCTGCAGAATTTAGAATCTGACCCTTCACACTTTTTATACTGGTATTTTTATCGTAATTTAATACCAGAGTGGCGGTTCTTTCCGCATTTTTATTTAAAACCGTTAGGGCCTGCCTTACAGTTAATATAACATTATCCGGAGCACGCATGTCAACCACGGTCGCCTCACTTCTTACAACTGCATTTGCGTGTTGCTTCAAGTTCGCCGGGATAAGTTCTGCATTGTATTCTGAGATTTTTTGTGCTTGTAAATCTGTTCCAATGAAAATAGTGGAAATTAGAAAAAAGCATCTAATCGCAAAGCAGTTTTTTTGATAATGCCAGCGTTGCAAAGACGCAATCAGTGTTTTCATACAGAGGTCAGTTATGAGTTTGGTCAACGCAAGATAGCGCAAGCAATAGAAATAAAAAAATATATTTAATGATTAATGAATCATTTTTACGACTTTTGAAAAGCTACAAATTCCTTCACATGAAATTAAATTTAATACGTCCTCTCGCTTTTTTTGATCTTGAAACAACTGGTGTTAATGTTGGTGTTGATAGAATAGTCGAGATCGCAATTTTGAAGGCTATGCCTGATGGTACTGAGGTTATTAAAACGCTAAGGATCAATCCTGAAATGCCAATACCTCTACAATCATCGTTAATCCATGGTATCTATGATGAACACATCTTAAGCGAACCAACGTTTAAAGTAGTGGCGCAGGAAATAGCAGATTTTATAGGTGATGCCGATTTAGCAGGTTACAATTCCAACAGGTTTGATATCCCGGTATTACTCGAAGAATTTTTAAAAGTAGGTGTGGATTTTGACATGGCCGACCGGAAGTTTGTCGATGTTCAGAATATTTTCCATCAAATGGAACAACGTACTTTACGCGCCGCCTACAAATTTTATTGTAATAAAGATATTATTAATGCCCATTCTGCAGAAGCGGATATCACAGCAACATATCACGTTTTACTTGCACAAATAGAACGATATCAGGATGCCGATTTCGAAGATAAGCAAGGTAATTTCAGTAAGCCGGTACAAAACAGCGTAGATGCCCTTCACGTCTTTACAAATATGAATAAGCCGGTAGATTTTGCTGGCAGAATGGTGTTTAACGAGCAAGAAGAAGAGTGCTTCAATTTTGGAAAGCATAAGGGCAAAACTGTAGAGCATGTTTTTGACCTGGAGCCTAGCTATTATGCCTGGATGAAACAGGGTGATTTCCCGCTGTACACCAAGAAGAAATTAACAGAAATTTGGGAGCGCTGGAACAAGAAAAAGGAACAGTTAAAGTTTCAAAAGCAGCAAAATGAAAAGCAAAAGGTAGAAAAGCCACAAATTGAGCCGAAACCTGAGGACATTCCTGAAAATCCATCTCAACCGATAAATACCCAGCCCAGACCGCATTTCGCACCCAAAAAAGACAAGCCAGCAGCTGCCGTTACTAATGATATGCTGGAGCAGCTGAAGATGAAATTCGGTAAGTAACCTTCAATATTTTAAAAAAAAATTATGAAGAGATTCCTGGTAGTTTTCGGACTGATCCTATTTGGTTGCCAACTTTTCGCCCAGGAACTTCCATTGCTGCCATCTATGCAGCCTGCCTACACGAATCAAACTCGTGATATTTCCGGTAGACCCGGCAAAAATTATTGGCAAAATAAAGCCAATTATGTTTTAAAGGCAGATTTTAATCCGGATACCCGCTTGCTTAAAGGTATTGAGGAAATTGTGTACGAAAATAACAGCCCCGATACGCTTAAACAACTTTGGTTCAAACTATATCCTAATATTTATACTAAAGCGGCCATAAAAAAAAGCAAGATTGCGATAGCTGACCTTGGTGATGGCGTGTCAATATCATCACTAAAGATTGCTGGAAAGAACTATGATGCTACCAGCTATACGATCGAAGGGACTAATCTGTATGTGGATATCCAGCCGCTCGCCCCTAGAAAAACATTGAAGGTAGCTGTGAGCTATTCCTATATATTAAACAAAGGTTCTCACCTCAGAACTGGTGAAATAGATAAAGGCGCTCATTTCATCGCTTACTTTTTTCCACGCATAGCCGTGTACGATGATGTAGATGGTTGGAATAAATATCCTTATACTGGCGAAGAGGAACTCTATAACGACTTTTGCGATTTCAACGCCGAAATCACTGTTCCCAAAGATTACCTAGTTTGGGCAACTGGTGACCTCACAAATGGAAGCACGGTACTTCAACCCAAAGTTTACGACAAGCTGCGGCTAGCTGAAAGATGTGACTCGGTTATAGACGTTATTACGGCTGAAAATTTGGAACAGAAAAAAGTAACCGCAAATAAACCGCAAAACACATTTAAATTCCAGGCGAAAAATGTTACTGATTTCGTATTTGCAACCAGTAACCATTACCTGTGGAAATCATCAAGCCTCATCGTTGATCCTAAATCTAATAGAAGAACTCGTGTTGATGCTGCTTTTAACCCTGTCCATAAAGATTATTTTGAAGTAATCGATTTTGCCAGGAAATCTGTTCATGCCATGAGTTACGATTTTCCTAAATGGCCATTCCCTTATCCTCACATCACGGTTTTTGATGGATTGGATCAAATGGAATACCCCATGATGGTTAATGATAATCCCGTTAACAACCGCGAAGATGCCATAACGCTTACCGTACACGAAATTTTTCATACCATGTTTCCTTTTTACATGGGAATCAATGAAACTAAATATGCTTGGATGGACGAAGGCTGGGCAACCATTGGCGAATGGATAAATGGCCCACGCATCGATACTAATATGGTGGATACCTATGGTGTACAGCAAACTGCCTCATCTTCTGGTAGAAAAGATGATTCTCCAATAATGACTTTCACTACTGATCTAAAAGGTACCTCAACGTTTACAAATCCTTACCCTAAACCCGGGATGGGATATTTGTATGTATGGGATTATCTTGGTAATGATTTATTTTATAAAGCACTTCATCACTATATTAATCAATGGCAGGGCAAGCATCCAATACCTTATGATTTCTTTTACAGCATGAATGAGGGTTCTGGTAAAAATCTGAACTGGTTCTGGAAGCGCTGGTTTTTTGAAGATGGTATTACAGATATGGGTATCACTGCGGCAACTAAAACAAGCGCCGGCTATCGTATTACTATACAAAATAAAAGCAATAAGCCACTTCCTATAGATCTTAAGCTTACTTTCAGTGATGGATCAACTGAGAAATTACATCGCAATATTGGGGTTTGGAAAAAAGGTGATCTGACCATTCAGATTGAGCTAACATCAGGTAAAAAGTTAACCAGGATTGTAATGGGTGATCCTCATACGCCTGATAAAGACAGATCAAATAATACATTTACACTATAGTGTTAAACCTTCTTTATAAAATCAATATTCCTAGTAAGGCCTTTAAATTTAGTCCGTTTTACTGCAGAGTTTTTAAAAATCCTGCTAAATACTTCTTCTGTTATGTCCTCCCAATCTTCCCTTTTCATTTTAACCAATGATTCGGTTGGGGCAAATTCAGGCACTTGATGCGGCACTGAAAATTTATTCCATGGGCAAACATCCTGGCATATATCACAGCCAAACATCCAGTTATCCATTTTATCGTTAAACTGCTCTGGTATCTCTTCTTTTAGCTCAATAGTCAGGTAAGAAATACATTTTTTGGCATCTATTATGGCTGGAGATAAGATTGCGTCAGTAGGACAGGCGTCTATGCATCTTGTGCAAATCCCGCAATGATCAGTAACGAACGGAGAATCATACGTTAGTTCCAGATCAATAACTAATTCTGCAAGAAAAAAGAATGAGCCACTCTTCTTGTCTATCAGGTTGCTGTTCTTGCCAATCCAACCCAGACCAGATCGTTTGGCCCATGCCCGGTCTAAAACCGGGGCAGAGTCTACAAATGCACGCCCAGCTACCTCACCAATTTCCTGTTCAATAAATGACAGCAGTTTGGAAAGCCTTTCTTTAATCACCAGGTGGTAGTCCTTGCCGTAAGCGTATTTAGAAATTTTTGGTGCGTTTGGATCTGATTGTACTTCTTCAGGAAAATAGTTAAGGCTTAGAGAAATAACAGATTTGGCACTATCAACCAATAGCCTTGGATCCAATCTTTTGTCGAAATGGTTTTCCATATAAGCCATTTTTCCATGGTGATTGTTGTTTAGCCATTGCTCCAGCCGGGGCGCTTCTTCTTCCAAAAAGCCCGCCTTTGCTATACCACATTGCGTAAAGCCTAGTCTTAGTGCTTCATCTTTAACAAGTTTGCTGTAGTATGTCTTATCCATGAGCTTATGAAGCGACCTGCACCATCTCCTAATAACTAAAATAGCTTGCCGGTCTGGCCGGGATAATTCCTTTTAAGATGCTTATATGCAGCTTCAGTAGCTTCCCTTCCACGTGATGTGCGCATTAAGAATCCTTCTTGTATCAGAAATGGTTCGTATACCTCTTCAATTGTTCCCTCATCATCCCCGACCGCGGTGGCAATAGTTTTTAAACCAACAGGGCCGCCTTTAAACTTGTCTATTATTGTAACCAGTATCTTGTTGTCCATCTCATCAAGACCGTGCTCATCCACATTAAGCGCATTAAGTGCATAACGCGCTATTTCAGTGTCTATTTCTCCATTACCTTTTATCTGAGCAAAGTCTCTTGTGCGCCTTAATAAAGCATTCGCAATTCTAGGTGTTCCTCTTGATCTTCTTGCAATCTCGTACGCACCTTCATCAGTAATTGGTGTCTTTAAAATTTCGGAAGAACGCAATACTATGGTAGTTAGCAACTTTGCATCGTAATAAGCCAGTCTGGAATTAATACCAAACCTTGCCCTAAGGGGAGCTGTTAATAATCCTGACCTTGTAGTAGCACCTACCAATGTGAAAGGATTAAGCGTAATCTGTACAGAACGCGCGTTAGGTCCGCTTTCCAGCATGATGTCGATCTTGAAATCTTCCATAGCCGAATAGAGATATTCTTCTACCAGCGGACTCAATCTGTGTATTTCGTCTATGAAAAGTATATCACCAGTGTCAAGGTTGGTAAGCAGTCCGGCAAGGTCCCCTGGTTTATCTAGCACAGGCCCTGAAGTTACTTTAATACCAACATTCATCTCGTTGGCAATAATATAGGAAAGTGTAGTTTTACCCAATCCTGGAGGGCCATGCAGTAAAACATGATCCAGTGGTTCGCCTCTCAATTTGGCTGCCTGCACAAAAATCTTTAAGTTTTCCATCACCTTTTCCTGACCTGTAAAGTCTTCGAAAGCTTGAGGCCTGAGTACTCTCTCTATATCTCTTTCAATAGGAGATAGACTATCGGATGATGGATCAAGATTTTCGTTCATTCTCTCAAAAGTACTGTTAAAAATTAGAATTATAAAAACTTGGCGGCTACAACAGGCCCTTTAATTCCGGCACTGTAGTCGTAAAATCCTTCTCTTGTTTTTACTCCTTTTTTGCCTGCCGTAACCATATTTACCAACAGCGGGCAAGGTGCATATTTGGGATTCCCGAAGCTGTCATGTAATACCTTGAGAATAGCAAGGCATACATCCAATCCAATAAAATCTGCCAGCTGCAGCGGTCCCATAGGATGGGTCATGCCCAGTTTCATCACGGTATCAATTTCCTGCACACCTGCTACATTTTCATAGAGCGCGTAAATCGCCTCATTGATCATCGGCATTAGAATTCTATTGGCAACAAACCCGGGATAGTCGTTTACTTCTACCGGAACCTTATCAAGTTTTTTTGATAAGCTCATTACTATATCAGTAACAGCATCACTGGTGGCATACCCCCTTATTACCTCTACCAATTTCATTACCGGAACAGGGTTCATAAAATGCATCCCTATCACCTTGTCGCCGCGGTTTGTTACTGACGCAATTTTAGTGATGGAAATAGAAGAAGTATTGCTCGCAAGTATTGCGTCAGGCCTGGCATAACTATCCAACTCCTTGAAGATCTCCAATTTCAATTCTAGTGCCTCCGTAGCAGCTTCAACAATCAGGTCAGCTTCTGCTACACCGGTTTTGAGGTCTGTCGTTGTACTTATGTGTTTTAGTATAATTGCTTTATCGGTATCAGTTATCGTACCTTTACTGACCTGCCGGTCAAGGTTTTTGGCGATAGTAGTCAATGCCTTTTCTAAAGCCATCTCATTAACGTCTATCAAATTTACTTGATAACCAAACTGTGCAAAAGTATGGGCAATACCGTTCCCCATAGTTCCCGATCCGATAACAGAAATTTTCATAATTATAAGTTTAAGGTGCTAATCTATTGATTTCCCAGGTGCCATCCATAATTTGGTAGACAACTCTGTCGTGCAACCTGCTGCTCCTTCCTTGCCAAAATTCTATAAGCGATGGCTTCAATAAATACCCTCCCCAGTTCGTTGGTCTTGGTATTTCTTTTTCTGCAAATTCCGCACTCAAGTTCTCAACTCTCTTCTCTAGAATGGATCGATCTGCTATCACAGCGCTTTGTCGAGAGGCTATTGCGCCAATTTGGCTGCCTTTTGGTCGGGAGTGAAAATAGTCTGTAGAAATGTGTTCTTCCACTTTGCTTACCACACCTTCAATACGAACCTGACGTTCCAATTCTGCCCAGAAAAATACCAGTGCTGCCTGTGGATTTTCCAGCAATTCTTTGCCTTTCTTACTTTCGTAATTGGTAAAGAACACAAAGCCATCATTATCAAAGCCTTTGAGCAGGACAATCCGTGCAGATGGTTTGCTTTCAGCATCTGCAGTTGCCAATGTCATTACATTAGGTTCATATAGGTGCGCACCAATCGCATCAGAGAACCACTTTTTAAACTGTAAAATCGGATTTCCATCAACATCATGCTCCGAGAGGGAGGCAGCGCGGTAATCTTGGCGTAAGTTTTGTAAGTTTTCTTTAGTAAGCTCCATAAACAAAAATAGGGTTACTTTATTTAATTTCACTCTTAAATTCTTAACATGTTAAGCCGACTGGAACCATCATTGGGTAAATTATTAATATCAGAGCCATTCTTGATGGATCCAAATTTCAAACGCTCAGTTATCCTGATTAGCGATTTTCAGGAAGAAGGAACTGTTGGTTTTGTACTCAATCATCCCAGCGTTTTATTGCTAAAGGATCTCATCCCTGAAATGCCTAAGGCCGATTTTCCCGTTTATGTAGGCGGTCCTGTAGCAACTGACACGGTTCATTTTATACACAGATGCTATGGTAAGATCAACCATGGGCAAGAGATTAGTAAAGGAATCTATTGGGGAGGTAATTTTGAGGCGCTTAAAGTACTAATCAATGACAATAGCATTGATCCAGATGAAATCAAGTTCTTTATTGGATATTCAGGCTGGGCGAAAGACCAGCTGCAAAGCGAAATTAAAGAAAATACCTGGATCGTATCCAATCAATACCATCCTGATGTGGTATTCTCTTCTAATGAAGAAGAGGTATGGAGAGAGGTAATCATTAACCTGGGCTCAAAATATGCGCATGTTAGCAATTTTCCTCAAGATCCAAGCTTGAATTAAAAGCGCTTTTATCCCTCCAGTTCTGCTGCAGTTTCTTCTACCTTTTTACGCAAATCATCTTTATAAGCCTGCATTTTATCAACAAGCGATGAATCTGCAGTTGATAAGATCTGCACTGCCAACAAACCCGCATTTTTAGCGGCGTTAAGGGCTACGGTAGCTACAGGTATTCCGTTTGGCATTTGAAGGATAGATAAGATAGAATCCCACCCATCAATAGAATTTGAAGACTTTACAGGCACACCAATTACGGGTAAAACTGTAATAGATGCTACCATACCAGGAAGATGGGCGGCACCACCCGCTCCAGCTATAATTACTTTTAAACCTCGCGAAGCGGCTTTCTTTGCATAATCAAACATTCTTTCTGGCGTGCGGTGTGCCGAGACTACAGTCATCTCAAACTCAACCCCAAAATCTTTAAAAATATCTGCAGCATCCTGCATAACGGGTAGGTCAGACTTGCTGCCCATGATAATACCAACTTTTATAGCCATTATGAGATAACCTTTAAGGTGTTTTTAATATAATTTGCTTTTTCAATCGCACTTTCTCTGTTTTGATCAACTACAGTGATATGCCCCATTTTCCGAAATGGTTTGGTATATTTCTTACCGTAAAGATGAACGTAAGCGCCTTCAAGAGCCATCACTTTTTCCAGTCCGGCATATTTAGCCACACCGGTATGCCCTTTTTCACCTAGTAAATTAATCATTACCGCATTGTTAACAGCGCGGGTATCACCAAGTGGTAAATTAAATATAGAACGTAAATGCTGCTCAAACTGAGAAACGTAATTGCCTTCTATAGTATGATGACCGCTATTGTGTGGTCTTGGTGCCAGTTCATTAACTAAAATTTGACCATTTTTGGTGATGAACATTTCAACTGCCAGTAAGCCGGTAATGTTTAAACAAGAAGCGATATGTATAGCTATTTCCTCTGCTTTTTGCTGAATGGCTTCAGGGTAAGTAGAAGGAGAGATCAGGAATTCGACCAGGTTTGCTTCTGAATTGAATTCCATCTCAACCATTGGAAAAGTTTTGACTTCTCCTTTCGGGTTTCTGGATACAATTACAGCTATTTCTTTTTCGAAATCTATCAGTTCTTCTATCAAACAGGGTGCATCAAAAGCATGCTCGATATCGGCAATATTATTTATTTTCAGTACCCCTTTACCATCGTAGCCATCCTTTCGCTGTTTCAATATATAAGGGAAAGAAAAATTACTTTTGCGGATGTCTTCCTTAGTGTTTACAATTTGAAAAGGGGCTGTAGGAATGTCATTCTCTTTAAAAAATTGTTTTTGAACACCCTTATCCTGGATCAGTCTGATTACCCTGGCCTGTGGATAAACTTGCTTGCCTTCTTTCTCCAGCTGATCTAACGCCTCAATGTTTACTTTTTCTATCTCAATGGTAATGATATCGGCCTTTTTACCGAAATTATAAACAGTATCAAAGTCAGTTATCGAACCGCATTCAAAGTAATTTGCGATATGTTTACAAGGAGCATCCGGATCTGGATCTAAAATTAAAGTAGTGATGTTGTAATTAATGGCTTCCTGGATCAGCATGCGGCCCAATTGCCCTCCGCCTAGTATTCCCAATTTCAAATCACTTATTTGTTTTGCCATATCTATATGAAAAAGTTATGCTTATTTTGCACAAAAATAACAATATTAACGGATTGATGGATGCAGATGCTATAATTATTGGTGCCGGGGCTTGCGGATTGATGTGCGCTGTGCAGGCCGGTTACCTCGGTAAAAAGGTAATTTTACTGGAAAAAGGTGACAAACCTGGGGCTAAAATTCTAATCTCTGGTGGTGGTCGCTGCAATTTTACCAACCTGTTTGCTACCGATGAGCAATTCATTTCTGCTAACAAACATTTTATGAAATCGGCCTTTACACAATGGTCGGTAACAGATACCATTAGTTTTTTTGAAACCTATGGTATCGATGGTAAGGAGAAAACACTCGGACAACTTTTTCCGGTTGGTAAAAATGCCAAAGACATAGTTGATGTTTTTACCAACCTTTGTAAGGACTTTGATCAACAAATCATTTGCAGCGCTGAAGTTTCAGAAATCGAATATTTAGTTGATATGTTCCATATTTCTTACCAAGTCAATGGCAAAAGTAAAGTAATAAAATCGACTAAGGTTGTCATCGCAACTGGAGGGTTACCTATTCCCAAAATGGGCGCTACAGATTTTGCATTGCGGTTTGCCAGGAAACGCAGCCTTAACATCATCGAACCTGCTCCCGCTCTTGTACCACTAACCATTACCGGTAAAGATGAAGAGTGGTACGCAGCTTTATCAGGCAACACCGTTTTTTGTGAAGTAAGCAATGATCGCATCGCTTTTGAAGAAAACATTTTATTTACCCATTGGGGGTTAAGTGGGCCTGCAATTTTACAAATATCCTCTTACTGGAAACGAGGAGAGGTCTTCAATATCGATCTGCTACCCGGTAAAAATATTGCTAATTTAATTGATAATGAACGGAGCAGCAATGGTAAAAATCTATTAGTAACTGTTCTAAACCGTCTATATCCCAGGAAATTTAGCGATGCCCTTTCTAAGTTTTTACCGATAGATAAACCTGTAGCTGCGTTAACAAAAACAGATATTGAGTTGATTTTTAGTACCATACATCTATTTAAAGTTAAACCAGCTGGCGATAAGGGTTACGATAAAGCCGAGGTGATGCGCGGTGGCATTGATACTAATGAACTATTTTCTAAAACATTGGAGTGCAAAAAGATCACTGGCCTTTATTTTGGCGGTGAATGTGTAGACGTTACTGGATGGTTGGGCGGCTATAATTTTCAATGGGCATGGGCAAGTGGCTTTGTAATCGCCCAGAATATTTAATTCTTATTTCGTAGGGTTTTTAATCTTCATCTCTGTAGGTACTGGGGTTGCATCCATACTGATTCAACTTTTATTTATTTTTAACGTGTTATGCGATAATGGACCACATATTTAAGCTGATTAGTAGGTTGCTGTTTTGAGATTGATCGCCCGCAGGCAAGTAACGGATGCAAGGTTGAAGTTTGTTTTATATGGCTTGCACACAAAAAAGTTAAGTTTCTGGGTCTTTTCGGCCTTCTAGGGGTATGTTCTGGGTGAATACACCGAGCCAACACCCATCAGACACGCAGAAGACACCCATCAAACACCGATTTTTATGCTTGCCATATCGAAGAAAACCTGTTGTGTCCTATACCGTTAAGGAAACGCACTAGTGCGAAATTGATGCAAACAATATAAAAACGGTGGTACTCTAGATACGCGTTAATCGCAGTTTGGAACAGTATAAGTCCAGGTCTCCGATGTGCCGGTAGGGAAATTATAAATCATTCCCTTTCCGCTTTCAAACCATAGTTTGCCTCTTAGCTTTTCACGTCCTCCAATTTCGTTCATAGACAAGCTATCGTATATGCGGCCATTGATCATCACATATTTAATTTTTTCAGAATTCCTAATGTCCTCTAATGGATTGGCATCCAAGATAACTAAATCGGCCAGTTTGCCGGCCTCCAGAGAGCCTATCTCTTTGTTCATACCAAGATAGGTTGCGCCATTTAAGGTAGCTGCTCTAATAGCCTGCAGAGATGTCATCCCCCCTTGTACCAGCATCCAAAGTTCCCAATGCGCACCAAGACCTTGTATTTGCCCGTGTGCACCCAGGTTTACCTTGGTGCCGCCATCTGCAATTTGTTTAACTGCTTTTGATACTTCGATGTGACCATAATCTCCATATTCTGAGGTAGTTCTTCGCCTTGCGCGGGAATCAATGATTGAGCGGGGAGTAAAAGCCATTAGTCTTTCATTTTCCCATACGTTAGTGCGGTCGTACCAGTAGTTCTCCCCCCATTGACTACCATAACTTACAATAAGGGTTGGTGTATAGGCAACGTTTGTTTTGTTCCAGAACGAAACTACGTCTTTATATACAGGGGCAACGGGAATGCTATGTTCGATACCTGTATGGCCATCTGCAACCATGTTCATATTGGTAAAAAAAGTTGAACCCCCTTCTGGAACTACTTCCATTTTAAGTATTCTCGCGGCTTCTAATATTTGCTGACGTTGCTCTCGGCGCGGCTGATTGTAAGATTTAACGGAAAATGCACCAACGGCTTTTAAACGGCGC
The DNA here is from genome assembly GCA_025351765.1 of Pedobacter sp. Lineage (GTDB taxonomy): Bacteria > Bacteroidota > Bacteroidia > Sphingobacteriales > Sphingobacteriaceae > Pedobacter. The sequence goes on along the minus strand of JANXVH010000148.1, from coordinate 2,181 downwards.
AAATGAGATAAAGCATCGTCCAAGCTATTGATAACCACTTTGAAGTCGCCATCGGCACCGTACAATATAGATCCGGTAGAATAGAGACGTGGGCCAACCATACGACCGGATTTTATCATTTCTGACTGACTAAATACCATTTCGGTGTTACTGGATGGATCATGAGAGGTGGTAACGCCGAAGGCGAGATTGGCCATATACGACCAGTCCTGCTGCGGGGAAATGCCATCAGGACTGGTACGTAAGTGTGCATGCACATCTACTATACCTGGCATTATTGTTTTGCCAGTCACGTCGATAACCCTCGCACTTGTTGGTATAGTAAGTTCTGATGTTTTTCCGACTGATATTATTTTATTGTTCTCTATTAATACGGTTCCTTCTTCAATCACAAGATCGCCTTTCATGGTAATGATACGGGCGCCCTTTAAAGCGGTTAATCCTGTAGGTACATCTGTTTTAAGTATTAGGTTCATAGCAATTCCTGTGCTGTCCGGGGATGGAATGTTTTGTGGCGCACCTTCTATAAAGTTGAAAGTATTCTTGATTTCCCTACTAAAATACTGATCGCCCAGCGTCCAGAAAAGTTTATTGCTGTTGCCGCTCCAATGCAGGTAAGTGCCAGCATCTTTTGTAACCCTAGTTAAGGGGATGGACTTGTTGCCGGAAGATAAGTCCAGCGCAGTTCCCGCGGAGATCATTGGCGTGATATATACATTAAACAATTCAGTAAAAGCCATCCATTTACCATCAGGACTAAGGCAAAATTGTGTTGCATAAGTAGAGGTGTAGTGTGTACGCAGGTTACCACCATTCAAATCCATGCTTTTAAAAGCTTTCTTACCATCCTCGTTTCCCTGGAAGTAAATACGACTGTCATCTGAGTTAAACTGAGGTTTTATGCCACTTTCTGAGATCAGTGTCTTGGCACCTCCATTGGCAGACATGATAAAAATACCGGTTCCTCTACCGTAGGCATATCCTAAAACATCATTACCTACACCTTTCCTAAATACAATCCTATCGCCTTTAGTAGAATAGGAAGGTGAGTAATAGAAGCCCTTCTCGTCTGTAAGCGTCACAGTTTTTCCAGTTTTAAGATCGGCTTTTTTAATAGCGCCTTTAAACTCATCGCTCCAGGCAGAATAGATCACAAATTTACCATCAGGACTAATATCCGGTTCAAATTCAAAGTCGAATCCTGCCGTAATGCGCTCAGGTTTACCGTTAGGTAATTCCTTTTTATATAATAAGCCTGCCGTATTGAATACCACGAATTTTCCATCTGGAGAAGTAGTAAGCTGCCTGATCATTTTAGAAGTAAATTCTTGTTCAAATACTTGGTGAGGGAAGTGGAGTGATTCCTGTATGGTCTGTTTACTGCTTACGCTGAAAGGTATATCTGCAGTAACCATAGAGGCCAGTTCAATTTTTTTGATCTTGCCTTTTGCATAGAAAACGATATTGAGATTGTCTGGAGTCCATGCAAAATTTGGATAAACGCCAAAAATAGCCCAGGTTTCCTGCTGGTCGTGGGTAAGGTCTTCCGTTAATGGCCATTCTTCGCCGGTGGCAATATTTTGCACATATAGTACAGATTTTAAACGTACTCTTTTTACGTAGGCCATTAGTTTGCCATCCGGCGAGATTTGCGGGCGAGCCGCGCCGCCAGCTTGGGCAATCAGATTATTTAGCTTTCCGGTGGTCAGATCCAGTTGTCTTATTGCGTAAATTAAACCGTTAGGATCTTTACTGTATTCGAAGTTAGGACCGGGAGAAACATCCTCGCTAAAATAGAGGTATTTACCATCAGGAGATACGTTAGGCTCCCCAGCATCATGCTGGTCATTTTTTCTTTGTGTTAACTGAACGCCATCCCCCCCGTAAATACTGTACATCCACATTTCCCCGGCTCCAAGAGAGCGAGTGCCAGTAAAATGTTTGCGGGCAATTATATAATCGCTTTTAGGCATCCAAGTAGCATTGTTGAGAAGACGGAAGGTCTCTTTTGTAATCTGTTTTTTATTGGAACCATCGCGATTCATGATCCAGATGTTATCAGCACCGCTTTTGTCACTGGTATAGGATATGTATTTTCCGTTAGGGCTAAATCTAGGTTGTATGTCAAATGCAATACCACCGCTTAAAAGCGTTGCGTTTCCACCAGCTAAAGGCATTACA
>JANXVH010000121.1 GCA_025351765.1 Pedobacter sp. | reverse complement strand
TGCTTTGTTACTAGTACAAAGCAGCGATCATGTCAAAAGAAATATCTAAAAAGACGCTAAGTAAGCATCCTGAAATTAAGATAGAGAAATCACTCAATCTAGGACTGGATGCCGATCAATCTTCTGACGAGCAGTCAGGGCACTATAATAACGATAATGACCAGCTTTCTGGTAACAGTGATCACAAAGTATATTCGCCATTGGACGAAAAATAACAAGTTTGGCATCATTTTTTCTAAGGTATATATAGTACACACTAAATTTTAAAATCATGAAACATATATTTTCAGTATTAGGAATCGCAATTATGCTATCAGCATGTAGTAATAATAATGCAAAAGAACAAGAATTAGCTAAACAACAGACAGTTATTGCCATCAAAGACAGTTTAAAATTAGATAGTTTTAGAAGAGTAGAGGCAATCAAAGTAGAAGACGAAAAAGTTGCTGCAAGAGTAAAAGAAGTTTCAAGAACAAGAGAAGAAAAACGGACACTCTTACTTGCAGAGCGTAACGACGCTGCACCCGCACCGAGACAATATAGTGAAACGCAAACTACAACCAAGAAAAAAGGATGGAGTTCTGCTGCAAAAGGAGCTGTTATTGGAGCAGGAGCAGGAGCACTAGGTGGTGTGTTAATTGATAAAAAAGATGGTAGGGGTGCTATTATAGGTGGTCTTGTAGGAGCCGGAGCCGGTTATTTGATTGGTCGTGATAAAGACAGAAAATCAGGTAGAGTTCAACCTAATAACTAATTTCAATTATCCTATTTTTCGTATAGAGTCATTTAGTAAAATAAATGGCTCTTTTTTTTTCAACAGCCCACAATTTCTAAATTTATCGAATCAAATTGTTGAAATATTTCGTATGTTCGTTAGGTATTAAATGGTTCCCTTAACACAATTAAAAATTTCGAATGGCTAAGAAGCAAATATTAGTTGTGGATGATGAAGTAAGTATACTAAAACTGTTAAATTTTGTTCTGTCTAACGATTATGATCTGGTGATAAAGAACAGTGGGGTAGAAGCCCTTACATGGTTAGAGGAAGGCAATTCTCCCGCACTGATACTCTCAGATTTGGAAATGCCATACTTTGACGGAAGTTCATTTATTCACAATTTAAAAATAAGCGGTTTTTACAGAGATACCCCATGCATAATTTTATCGGGAGCCATTAATCTGGAAGAGCGAGTTTCGCAAATGTCTTTCACGCTTGATGCTTATATGCCGAAACCATTTAATCCGGTGCAGTTAAAAGAAGCCATTTCAAATGTTTTCAAAAAATATGAGTCCATTGGAAACTAATTACAATATGCAGAATAATCAACATTCTATAGCATTACTCATTTCTTCACCAACTTTTGAACATGAACTGCTACCACAGCTAAATTCAGCTTTCATGGTACATGCAGAATCCAATGTCAATTCGCTCGAAAGTTATTTAAAAGAACAATCTCTGTTCAGTTTGCCCGATGTGATTCTCCTGGAAGTAGATCAGGATCTTAGGTGTTTTGAATTTGTGAGGATGCTAAAGGCAAATGCTTTATTGAAAGGATTGGTTATCGTATTACTTTCGAAAGAAAAAAAGCAAGAAGTGAGGCATCTCGCTATGCAGCACAAAGTAAATGATCTTTACGTTTCACCTATCCCTGTAAAAGATCTATGTGAGCGTATTGTTTTCCTTGTAAAGTTTAAATTGATCAAACCACAGCTTGCAGATCTTTCCCAAATTGACTATAGTTATAAGATCCCAACGTTTAAACGTGCATTTGATATCGCAGTTTCAGGATCGGCTTTGCTGATTTTGTCCCCATTATTTCTTGTTGTAGCTGCTATTATCGCAGCAGAATCAAGAGGACCTGTTTTTTTTAAAAGTAAACGCGTGGGTACTGGTTACCGCGTATTCGATTTTTATAAATTTCGATCTATGCGGACAGGGGCAAGTGCAGAACTTAACAATTTCACTGAACTTAATCAATATAAGGGCGAAGATGCGGCAAAGAGTGTATTTGTTAAACTTAAAAATGATCCTCGCGTAACCAAATTCGGACAATTTATAAGAACATATAGCATAGATGAATTGCCTCAATTGCTAAACGTTTTAAAAGGCGATATGTCTTTAGTTGGTAATCGACCATTACCCTTATATGAAGCTGAAATGCTTACTTCTAACGAATGGACTATGCGTTTTTTAGGTCCTGCAGGCTTAACTGGTCTTTGGCAGGTAAGTAGAAGAGGTAAAGCAGATATGTCAGAGAGAGAGCGCAAACGCTTAGATAATTTTTATGCACAAAACCATTCATTTTGGTTGGATCTTAAGATCCTAATGAAAACCTTGCCTGCAGCAGTACAAAAAGAGAAGGTTTAAATAAAAGAGCATTATTTATCATTGCAATTCTGTCTGGTAATGTTTACGCCATTTAGAATAACATCAAATTCTGTACGCCTATTTAGCTGCTGTAACTCTTCCGAACAAGGCACACCATCGTAGCATCTATTAACTAATCTTGTTTTTCCATAATATTCTACACGTACTCTGGAAGGCGAAATACCTCTCATTATCAGGTAGCTTTTTGATGATTCTGCTCTTCTTAAGGATAAGCTCTTGTTGTAAGCCTCAGAAGCCCGGCTATCGCAGTGGCTGGAGGTGATTATAGTAATTTCAGGATACCTATTCATTAATGTTACCAATTCATCAAGAGCGGGTTTAGCATTTGGTCTAATCTCAGACCTGTCCAGATCGTAGTAAATGTTTTGAACAGCAAATACACGTTTCAGTGAATCGCAATTGTTCAAAACATACTGCTGTATATTTTCCGTTTTAAATAAGTAGATGTCTCTTTTTATCACGGTATCTTTTTCTATTCCAATAGAAGATACGAAGCCTATTTGATTTATGTAACCTAATTTCTGCGCAATTAATTCGTAATCCATATCTCTTGGCAGTTCCCTTGAGAACGCTGCTTTTGCATTGGTGAGGATGGTGTCAATACCATCTAGATGGCGCATTAACAAGCGACTGCCCGCTAATGGGAGTTTTGTCCTGCCATCCATGATCGTTCCTTGAAGCAAGATTACATGAGATGATTTTTTAAAACTATAAATGTCATCATTACCTCTTCTATTAGAGCTAAAGTAACCAGATTTGCCATCAGCAGCCCTAATTAAACCGAAGTCATCTTTCGAAGTGTTAATAGGGGCACCCATATTCTTTACGTCGCCAACAGGCCTCATCTCCTTGAGTTGAGCTTCAAATACATCCAGTCCGCCTAAACCAACGTGTCCCGTAGATGCAAAAAATAAATAGTCATTGTTATCTAAAAATGGGAAAAGCTCATTGCCCTCAGTATTGATCTTCTTACCAAGGTTTACAGGTCTGGTCCATTGCCCGTTACCAGATTTTACACAATAATACAAATCAGAACCGCCGTAACCGCCAGGTCTGTCAGAAGCGAATATCAATATATTACCGTCTTTACTTAAGGTAGGGTGACCTGTAGAAAATTCATCCCCGTTATATGGGAATTCAGTAATTTTCCCCAGATCGTGGCCTGATACGGTATACATCTTTAACTTGTTAACCCCATCCTTGCTTTTACGTGTAGTTCCTTTATAATAATTGTTACGTGTAAAAATGATAGAACCGTCTGGGAAAACCGCTGCCGAACCATCGTGATATTTTGAGTTGAGTGCACCTTTTATTAATGAAAGATTAAGGTCTCTCTCCAGGATAAGGCCGAGCGTGTCACGTTCTAGTGATGTATTGTAATTTCCAATGGTTTTGCTATCATTACTAGTGGGAGCCGTATCATCATCATTAAAGCGATAATTCTTACTGTTTGTGCTTTGAGCAATAGCCATAATGCTATCGGGATCAACAACCTTAATAGATTTAAGAGTTGGAATAGCATATAAATTAGAGAAAGGGGTGTTGTCCCACTGAAAAATCCTTCTTGCAAATTTTTTTGTAGACCTGTTACTAGTAAATAGCAAACCATCCTTATAATATGCAGGAGAGTAATCAGAACCCTGAGAATTTAAATTTGTAAAACCTACTTTCCAATTCCCAATGTTTTTACTGAGCATGCCAAGATTAGAGCTCGCAAAAGCCGCTGCACGTTTATCACTCGGAATTAAGGTGTAATATTTTCTATAAGCAGCTTCAGATCTTTCGTATTGCTGATTATTGGCAAGTGCTTCAGCGTAGAATAGAAACCAGTCTGGCTTGATGTTATTTTGTTTGGTTAGTTTTTCATACCAATACATAGCCTCCACATAGTTTTTAATCATCTTATAGCTATAGGCGATCATTTCCTGCGCCTTCACATTCATACTATCAGTATTTACTATAGAACTTAGCTCATTGATTGCAGAAACATAACGTAGGGAATTAAATTCTTCAGTAGCTTTGCTAAGATCTGCTTCTTTCTTCGTTTGAGAAAATGCGGGGCTGATGGCTATAATTAAAAGTAAAGACAGCGATAGCGCTTTACACGTTATATAATTCCTCATAGTTAAAAGTATCTTGGAGATAAAATTTTACCACTACTAAAGCCAAATTCGTACCTCAGCATTATTTCATGACTACCAGAGTTAAAGCTTTTTAATGCTGTTGTACTATAATCATAGCTATAACCAATCCTAATTTGAGGGGATGCCTGAATTTCTATAAGTCCTGCTACATCGGCGCTGGTGCGGTATTGAGCACCGATACCCACAATATCTTTAATCCAAAGTGTGGCGTTAAGATCCCCTTCAATTGGAGCACCTTTTACGCCCTTAACAAGAAAGGAAGGCTTAAATTTGAAATCATCACTAAGGGTGAATACGTAACCACTTGAAAAGAAAACGTGCATGACCTGGGTATTTCTGAAATCGGAATTATTAGAAGTATAATCAGTAAGCCTATTTTTAACAATGTCTTGTACAGATAACCCAATAAAAAACTTGTCAGAGTTATAGTAAACACCTGTTCCGAAATTAAACAGTACTTTATTCACATTATAGGCAAATGCAGGGTCAAAGTTGTTAGTCGTTAAATTAACACTATTATAATCTGCACGAAACTGATTTATGTTACCCTGAAGGCCAAATGCCAAAGTTCCTTCATTCATTCTGATCCTGTAGGCACCACTGATCACAGCACCGGTAGTTTGAGTTACACCCAGTTTATCAGAAAAAATCTGTAAACCAACGCCAATTCTTTTATCCAAAATAGGAGCATCCAAAGTTAGGGTACCAGTTTTTGGTGCCCCATCAATCCCTGTCCACTGATTTCTAAAAAGCGCGGTCGCAGATGTTACATTCCTGCTCCCTGCGTACGCAGGGTTAATTGCAAGCGTATTGAACATGTACTGGGTGTACATGGCATCCTGCTGTGCTTTCGCTCCGTAAGAAAAAGCCAAAAGGCAAACAATAAGTATGATTTTATGTATTTGTTTCATGTTATCTGTTAATTGTAAGAACGCCCACTTTTCTATCTTCCCCATCTATAGTGATGATGTAGTAATAAGTACCAACCGGAACTTCGTTGCCCACGTAAATACCTTCTGTGGTTTTACCATCCCAACTGTTCTTGTAGTCTTTAGAACGATAAATTCTGTTACCCCATCTGTTAAATACTTCAAGGTTGATTGTTTTACCCAACGCATTCTCTATCACAAAGAAGTCGTTTATCCCATCTCCATTAGGAGAAAAACCACCTGGAATTTTAAATGAACCCTTTGTTAAAGTTACACTGGTAAGCACAGATGGTGTCACATCACCTGCAATAATCGGATCCGGATTGAAACCATTGGTAGATTGATCATTCACTAGCGTGCCGTCGCTTGCAGAAGCACCCTGAGTGGTTGCAAAATTCAGGTAAGTACCATCTTTGTCAAGAATGATCTTTACCTCCATGTCTACTGTTTGTTTAGAAATTGGTGCTATTGAACTTGTAGATAATAACATGTTTAAAGCTGTATTTCCATTATAACCTTGGTTTATAAATAATCCACTGGTTGGGGAAGTTGTAACACTCAAAATTTGGTAAGTGGCACTCGAAAAGGCAAGACTTAAATTATCACTTAAGCTTACACTATTAATAGCTACGTCGCCATAATTAACCAGTGTAAAGCGATAAACTAAGTTGTAAGTGCCATCTGAATTCTTGACCGTACTTATCAGCGCCTTAGCCAAACCAATTTTCGGAGGATTTGAAACCGTAACTGTTACCGTAGCGGGGAGCGACTCGTTACCATTTGCATCTTTAATGATATAGGTGAAATCGTCTGGGCCGCTGTATCCCGCATTGGGCGTATAGATAGGACGACCAGTATTAGTATCAGTTGTGATTGTTCCATGTTTAGGACGTGTGCCGATAATATAAGATCCACCAATGGGTATGGTAATTGGAACCACAATCGGTTTATCCTTAATTACCGGTAATGTAATGTTTGGTGCTACAAGTAAAACTGCAGAGGTAGGAGTTGATGGAGTTACATCTCCTGGGGTAATGGGATCTGGAGTTAAACCATTAGTAGAAACATCTGTGGTAGATGATCCATCACCAACAGATAACCCTGTAGCTGTGGCGGAGTTATTGAATGTTCCACCTTGCTGACTGGAAGCTATGGTTACTTCAAGTTCCACCTGTTCCTTAAAGTTAGGACTAAGCGTACTCGTTGTAAGTAGCATTTCTTTAATAGTACCACCATTAAATGCGGTGTTAACTTTTAATGTACCAGAACCATTTAATTTAGTGATTGTGTAGGTTCTTCCTGGAAAAGCAGCAGCGAGATCGTCAGCAATACTTAAATTTTTAATTGCTATATCGCCATAGTTTACCACACTGAACAGATAAGACAGTTTATAGCTTCCGTCAGCATTTCTAATGTTAGATACCAATGATTTAGCCAAGCCGATTTTAGCGGGTTTTGTAACGGTAATTGTTATAGTGCCAGATGTAGAACTATTGCCCTGAGGGTCTTTTATGAAGTAAGCAAAAGAATCCGGACCCGAGTAACCAGGCGTAGATGTATAAACAGGCCGACCACTTGCAGGATCCGTTACAATAGTGCCATGAGTTGGAGGAGTAACTATGGTATAAGAGCCCCCAGTAGGGACTGGTATCGCTACAGTATTAGGAGTGCCGGTTTGTACGGTTATAGAAAGATTGGGAGCGGGAACTACAGCACTAATTGTAACATTTACTGTAATTGGATCCGATTCAAGGCCATCACCAGTCCTCAATTTATAAGTGAATATATCTATTCCTAGATATCCAGTTGTTGGTACATACACAGCATTTCCAGAAGCATCTATAGCCACCGTGCCGTGTCCTGGATTTGAAACTAAAACTGGCGTTGTTCCAGATTTGCTCAAGTCATTCTCTTTAACAATAATCGTGATAGCCGTATTTAAAACTGTTACAGAGTTGTCGATACTTCCTATGGGCTTAACATTTACTGTTACTAAAATAGGATCAGACTCTACGCCATTTATGTCCTTCAACTTATAGGTGAAAGTATCTTTTCCGGAAAATGAACTTGCAGGGGTATAAGTTGGAACGCCAGAATTATTCAACACTACAGATCCGTTAGTAGGATTACTCACTAACACAACTGTCGCACCAGGGCCACTTTGATCATTATCTTTTACTGGAATGGTAATAGGGAGATTTGCTGAAGTATTGGCGATGTCCGGTGATCCACTTGGTTTAGAAGTTAGGTTTACAGTTATTGGGTCAGAATCTAAACCATCAGAAGTTCTAAGTATATAGGTAAATAAGTCTGTACCTGTAAAATTGGGGTTAGGGGTGTAAGTTACTATTCCAGTTGAACCAACTACAACGGTTCCTTGGTTAGGAAGTGTCGCAATTTTCACTGTCGTGTTAAGTTTTGCCGGATCATTATTCTTTACATCTATAGGGGTTGTTCCAGTTACATTTCCTATGTTATCTGTCATACCAACTGGCTTAACATTCACCAAAACTATTATAGGATCAGAATTAAAATTATCAGCTGTTTTTAAAGTATAGGTAAAAGTAACCTTTCCGGAAAATCCATTTGTAGGGGTAAATAAAACATCACCACCTGCGTTAACAGATGCCGTACCATTTGAAGGTTGGGCCCCCAGTGTAACAGTAGACCCGGCCTGACTTAGATCATTCGCTTTAACAGGTATCGTTATTGGCGTATTTAACAGCGTTGTTACTTCATCATTAGAACCAATAGGTTTTGTACTTACATTAACCGTGATCGGATCGGAATTTATTCCATCTGCCGTTTTTAAAAGATAGGTGAAACTATCAGACCCAGAATAATTTGTTTCCGGCGTGTAAGTAATAACCCCTGTCGAATTAACAGCTATAGTTCCATGTGTCGGACTAGTATTTATTATAACTGTTGTTCCAGTTGTGCTGAGGTCATTATCTTTCACTGATATCGCTGCGGGTGTATTAACAGGTGTAAAGATATTATCTGTGGTTCCAACTGGTTTAACGTTTACAGTTACAAGAATAGGATCTGAATCAGTTCCATTTGCATCCCTTAAAACATAATTAAATTGAATAATTCCGGCGAATGTACTTGTTGGCGAATACACTGGATCTCCAAAAGCATTTAATGTTAGCGTTCCATTGGCTGGTACCCCTTGAAGCACCACGATTGTTCCCGTTTTGCTCTGGTCATTGTTTTTCACAGGAATAGTAACAATAGTGTTTGCCGGAATGCTTATAACATCTGGCGATCCAGCAGGCTTAGACGTTAAGGTTACAGTAATTGGATCTGAAATTAATCCATCTGGCGTTTTTAGAACGTAAGTAAAAGTGTCATTTCCGGAATAACCGGGATTCGGAGTAAATGTGATAATGTTAGAAGAATTTACATTGACAGAACCTTTCAAAGGGTTGCTGTTAATTTGAACGATAGTATTAGTCTTGCTTACATCATTTATTTTTACATCAATGCTGACAGGACTGTTATTAACAGCACCAACGTTATCTGTGGTACCTGATGGTTTAACATTTACTATTACCGCTATCGGCTCTGATTCAAATCCATCAAAAGTTCTTAAAATATAATTAAAATTATCTTTTCCTGAAAAACCATCTTTAGGGATGTAAGTAACTATACCAGAAGTATTCACGGAAAACGTTCCGTTTAAAGGAGGATTGTTTAAGATAACGGTAGTATTAGTTTTGCTTATATCATTGTCTTTAACTGTTATTGGTATCGAGGTGTTAGTAGGTGTTGTTACCTCATCCGGGGACCCAACAGGCTTAATTGAGATATTGACAGTTATTGGATCAGAGCTAAGACCATCTGCAGTTTTAAGCAAATAGGTAAAGCTATCCTGACCTGAAAAACCCGTATTGGGAGTGTAAATGGCAACGTTGTTCGCATTCACGATCACTGTGCCGTTAACCGGATTTGTATTGATGCTAACGATGGTTCCGGCTTTACTTAAGTCGTTGTCTTTTACTGATACGCTTGCAGAAACGTTAATTGGTGTAACAACGTTATCATTCGTACCAATTGGTTTAACATTTAAGCTTACAAGTATTGGATCAGAATCTAGCCCATCTGCTGTTCTCAAATAATAGATAAATGAATCCTTACCTGAGAATCCTGCATTCGGTGAGTAAAGGACAGAGCCTGTAGCATTTACAGTAACAATACCATTTAATGGATTTGTATTTACAACAACGGATGTTCCGAATTTACTTAAGTCATTATCTTTAACCACCACCGTTAAGGGTTGGCTGGTAAGTGTAGTGCCGGCATCTATTGTCCCAACTGGTTTTACACTAACGGTAACTGTAATTGGATCAGATTCGATATTGCTAGAGTTTTTCAGTTTATAGGTAAATACATCCCTCCCGCTAAAACCGGGATTTGGACTATAAGTAATAGTGCCATCGACATTTATATTAATTGCACCATTATTTGGGGTTGTAGCTGCTATTACTGTTGCTCCGTTCTTATCGGGATCATTAGAGAGAACGTCAATAATTACGGGTACATTCGTAAAGGCATTGGCATTATCATTAAAACCGATAGGCTTTAAACTCACTCCGATGAGCACTGTAGCAATATTTGATTCAGCACTATAATTATCTTTTATGCTGTACGTAAATGAATCGCTACCTGCATAACCTGTATTTGGCCTGTATATTACTTTTCCTGTTACTAAATCAACAACCAATGTACCATGTTGTGGTTGCGTTTTTATTGTTAGAGAAGCTTTATCTATTGTAGTATTTCCATCAGGATCAGTGTCGTTATCTAGAACTGGGATAGTAATGTCCGTATTAAGATTTGTACTAATATTTTCATTAACGGCGACAGGTCTGTTGTTAACAGTAACTTGCATATCATCGCTTGATTCACAGCCACTAGAATTTTTAATCGTCCACCTAAAAACATAAATCCCACTAACAAGATTGTTTACAAACGTAGTTTTGTTGGTAGGATTTGTTAGAGTTGCTGTACTTGGTCCGGAAACTTGCGTCCAAAGTCCAGTGTATCCGGTATGCTCACTTCCATCGAGAGTTGTACTAGATGGGCTGGAAGAAATGTTTTGTAATTTATCCGGTCCAGCATTCGGATAGATAGTTGGATCCGAGTAATTTAAGGTGATAGAAGCCGGGTTTGAAACTATGCCATAATTATCCTTGATAGTATAGTTAGCCGTTACTGTTCCTGTGAAAATGTCTGATGGGGTAAAAGTGATATTTCCAATTGAGGTCAATTCAAAAGTACCTCTCCCTGCAACGTTATAGGAAGTCTGTATTCCTGATATATTTGGATTTAAATCTATCGATTTTTTTACTATTACTGCACCCGCATTGTTTGTTTTATCATTTAGTGAGACGTCTAAAGTTGCAACATTTCCTGTACAGGCTGCAAAAATATCATTTGCTGCCACAACAGGAACTAGATTAGCAGTATTAAAAACTTCGATGGCAACATTTCTCACTTCATGGAAATTAGTTTGATCGCCCGTTGAAGATGCAAATCCATATCGCAAATTTGCTGGAGCAATTTCTGGATAATAATAGTTGCTAATCACCGTCGCGGTTGTCAAAGTTGGTCCCCCTTTCGTAACCTTAACTGTAATATTATATCCTCCGGCAGGAACAGGTTCCAATTCCATTAGCACTTTTCTATAACCAGGAGAACTGGAAAGCGGACGTCTTTGACTTCCGTCACCTACTAAATTAAAGCCAGAATTAGATACAAGCGCCGTAGTTAGAAATTTATAATTATCTGGTGTGAGAGCTGCTCCATCCCCTTTTCCTCTTAAAGTTACTGAACCTGGTATTTGACCGTTACCTCCTTGTCTTCCTTCTGTAGGATTAGAGAAGTTACCGAATTCATCTAATCCTATCGCTAAATATCCTTTACTTACACCCGGGGATATAGGGTTTGTAGTTGTAATCTGGGCGTACCCTAGTGAACCACCAAACCCCCCAATTATGAACGGCGTTGCTTGAGAATCAAAAAGAAAAAAACTGATGCCATCTGCGCCACTACCGCCATATATATAATATTCAAATTCTACCCTCAGGCCATTGTTTGATGGAAAATCTGCATTACTGTATACAAAACCCTTTTGATTTTTTTCATTACTCGTTAGTCTTAAATATCCCTGTCCGACAGGATCAATAGGTGTTCCGCCATTTGTAGAACTGCCAGCGGCGGTTAAAAATGCAGAGGGAGCTCCACCAAATGTAATGCCATTTGCTGTTCCGGCTCTAAAACTTTCCATATAAGGAAATTGTGCCTTTGTTGATAATGTTATTATTTGTGCTAAAAGTAAAACTATAAGATAACGTATAGGTTTATTCATATATATTTATTGAGGTGATTCGATTATAATATGCAATAAATGATAACCAAAGATAAGGCCACCAAACAAAGAATGTTTAAGTTTGTTTCATATGCTGCTCTAAGCCAGTAAATTTATGGATTTTCTACCTGAAAATGAGCAACTTTGAGAGAAATAAAAATACGGGAATGTGGAATTTTGTCCCGATTTATTGCAAAATATCCACGATAATTAAATGCGTTCCCAGCTTTTAGAGATAATATTATATTGTTTTATGGTTTTAGCTGGATTTCCGGCAACGATGCTAAAAGCCGCTACGTCCTTAGTAACAACAGACCCTGCAGCTACTACGGAATGCTTCCCGATAGTCACCCCTGCAGTAATAACTGAATTAGATGCAATCCAGCAATCGTCTTCAATAGTAATTTGTTTAACAGTCACAGGTTGTAAAGAGATAGGCATATTTATATCCGAGTAAATATGATTTAATCCACTCATTACTACATTTTGTGCAATAATCACATTGTTGCCGATTTTTACCGGCCCAATGATTACGTTTCCTAGACCTATTAACGATCCAAAACCAATCAACACATCACCGACTCCATTATTGATCGTACTAAAATCTTCTATTACGGATTTTGCCCCCAATTCAAATTTATTAAACGGCAATACATCCATCCTGGTATTATAACGAATTATGCTACCTTTGGCCTTCTTATGAAAAAAGGGATTTATAAACCATTTCACCCATAATCTAGGACGGGCTTGATCTTTTGGTATCAACATTCGATGAATAATTTTCTTTAAATTAGGATCACTTTTGATAATGTTAAATAATCTGATCATGTTAATAAGTATATAAGCTACAATATTAGCATATTTGAACAACAAATATATATTTGGATTTTACTACTTCAATCTATGAAACGCTTTGACAAAATTTTGCTGTCGTTAATAATGATTATGGTGATTGTCGCATCTACTACTGTTTTAAAGGCGCAACAGGCTATCCTCCCAGATATTTCATATCTTTATGTAGAGAAACTTATAGCAGCAGCAAAAGAAAATTATCCGCGAGTGAAGACTCTAAATAGCAGGATTGAAGCCGCAAAAAGTGATTTAAATATTGCGAAAACCTCTTGGCTTGACCCATTTTCATTTCAATTCGTTACCAGATCAAATGAAGCCAATACCAATTCAATTAACGTTACAACAGCCGACGTTTTAAATGGTTACCAATTTGGAATTTCGTTAAACCCTGGAACGTTACTTTCAAAACCAAGTAATATAAAGAAAGCTAGAGAACAGGTTAATATAGCTAAATATGAAAAAGATGAATATGCGCTAAATTTGGAGTTAGAAGTGAAAAAGAGATATTTTTTATTTTTACAATATGAACGCGCATTAGGTCTTGCAAACAAAGCGCTTTTAGATGCTGAGACAAACTACAATTCCATTAAACTTTCTTTTCAAAAGGCAGAGTTAACTCTGCTGGAATTTAATAACGCTTCTATAATATTTAATCAGGCTTCTCAAACAAAATTGCAGACCGATGTGGGTTTTTTGACTGCGAAAGCGTCATTAGAAGAATTAACCGTAAAAAAATTAGAGGAAATTAAATAGTGGAAGAGTTAAAAAAATTTATTGGTCTACTAAAAGCGAACATGTTAATTCTCATTGTTGTTCCTTTGGCTACTATTATTATAACCTATTTTCTAGTCCGTAACCAACCTAATTCTTATATTTCACAGGCTCAAATTGCCACAGGAATTGTCGATGAAATTCAGCAATCTCAACAGCAATCTTTATTCAACCAAAGTTTACCGCAGGGCGAGCAAATAAAGCAGAAGTTTAGCAATCTAATAGCCATGATGCGTATGAAAAATACGCTTGATCAAGTTTCGTATGCATTAATTCTGCACGATTTGCTTGCACCGACACCTTTTAAGAAACCAAGTAGCCTGCTTAAAACTTTAAATAAAGCTGCTAGATCTCACGCTATTAAAGTTTTTACTGAAAAATATAACATGGTTCAATCTTTGAATTTGAATAGTTCTGACCAACGGGGTCTATTCGAAGTTATTAAGTCCATGAAGTATGACAGTAAATCGATTGATGAAAAGTTAATTGTTAACCGCTCCGGTGATAGTGATTTTCTTATAATTGAATTTGAGTCTGAAGATCCGGAGCTTTCGGCATTCGTTGTTAATACACTTTCTAATCAATTTGTCAAAAATTATTCAGCTTTTGTTAAAGTCAACAAAGTGAAGGCGAATAATCTATTAGCTGAATTGTTGGCGCAAAAAAGTGATACATTGACTAAAAGGATGTCTGCTTTAAGAACATATAAAATAGCCAATAGGGTGTTGAATTTAGATGAGCAATCTAAGCAATTATATACCAGAATTATCCAATATGAAGATAAGAAGCAAGAAGCAATACAAAACACATCCTCATTTGCAGGTGCTGTAAATGAAATAGATAAGAAATTCGATCCTAATGAAAGGAAATACCTTGAAGCCATCGTTTCAAAAGTCAATCAACAAATCATTTCTACAAAGGATGAATTGAATCAATTGTATGATCGTTATTACAAAAGTGATTTCGAAGACCGATATAAAAATTCTATTGATTCTCTTCAATTAATTCTTACTGAACGAATTAGTAAAGCATCTGACCAATATATTACGAACCCTCTTGCATCTAAGCAATCGTTAATACAACAGAAGATGGATCTGGAGATAAAGTTGGACTTATCTAGATTTAGTATACATTCTTTGGAAACGGAGTTGGATAAATTAAACAGTTCTTTTGATAAGCTTGTGCCGAGGGAAGCTGACGTTCAGACAATGGAGATGGAGATAGATATTGCTACTAAGGAGTATACAGACATTTTAAACAAATATAATCAAAGCAGTCTTGAAGCTAATTTTTCTGTTAATATCAGAGTAGTACAATTAGCGATGCCTGGAATTGCTCAGCCGTCAAAGAAAGTCCTTTTAGTGATATTAAGTGGTATTATATCTTTCTTGATATGCATGGTTGTTTTTTTTGGTATATACTTTTTTGATAAAAGAGTTTACTCATCAAAAGAACTCGCAAATTCAACTGGGTATCCAGTATTGGCATCTTTTAACGAGTTATCTCGATCATTTAATTTGAAGAATGTTTGGGAAAATGATGATCAAAACAAATCATTTCAAACCTTTAAAAATGAACTGCGTTCACTACGATATGAGATTGAAAGTGAAATTAAAGATAAAATTATTCTTGTATCAAGTTCGGGGAAATCAGAAGGGAAGACATTTTTATCTCTGAGCCTTGCGTATGCTTATAAAATGTCAGATCATAAAGTACTACTTATTGATGCTAATTCTTCTATTTCTCCTTCAACAAGTGGTTCATCAGATTTAGTAAATCTTGATGATTTCCTTAAAGGAGATTATGTATTTGACAAAAACACTTTAACAGCGGGAGAAGTGGTTAGAATGAGTACTTTTGGGGATGATAGGTCACTTTTAGAGTTATCAGGCTATTCTAATATAAAAGACCGATTGAGTGCGGCAAAAGAAGTATTTGATATAATTATAATCGAGGTTGGTGCAGTCGATAACATTAATCAATCGAAAGAATGGATGTTATTTTGCGATGGAATTATTGCTGTATTTAAATATGGCAGTACACTAAACGAAGAAAAAATTACCTATATTAATTACCTAAAAAATACTGGACTGTTTAGGGGGTGGATCATGAATAAAGTTCCTTTGAAAGCATAATGGAAATATTTGACTGGTTTCTTGGAGTTTTTCAAATTATAATCGGATTTAATTTGGTCTTTCCAGCCATTCTTTATTTTTTATGGAAATTTTTCAAAAAAAGAAAGATTAGCGAGAGTAGCCATTTAGAGGTTCCCGATCATGCGTTAATTGTTACTGCTTATAAATATACCGATACAATACCCTCGGTCATTAACTCCATTTTAAAGTTGAATTATCAAAAATTTATTATTTATGTTGTGGCTGATAATTGTGATGTGAGGGAGCTTGAAAATGAAATCAAAGATTCGAGGGTGGTTTTATTAAGACCACCTGAAGTATTGGAAAGTAATACCAAATCCCATAATTATGCAATTGAAAACTTTTTACGGCCTCATAACTTTCTAACTATTATTGATAGCGATAATCTTGTTGATGCTAATTTTTTAAACCAAGTCAATTTAAATATTGTCGCAGGATATAATTGTGTACAAGGTCGTCGTGCAGCTAAAAACCTAGATAATACTTTTTCGTGCCTGGACGCAGCAAGAGATATATATTATCACTTCTATGATGGGAAAATTCTTTTTGAAGTTGGCTCTTCGGCCACTTTGGCTGGTTCAGGTATGACATTCAGTACTGATTTATACAAAAATTTTCTAAAACAAAATGTCGTAATTGGCGCCGGATTTGATAAAGTTCTGCAATCTTGGTTGATAAATGGAGGCGAAACTATAGCATTTAATGAGTCCGCAATAGTTTATGATGAGAAAACGTCTAAGTCAGACCAATTGGTTAAGCAGAGAAGTCGTTGGATAAATACTTGGTTTAAGTATAGTAAACTAGGGTTTGGAATTGTAATATCCGGTATAATGAAATTTGATAGAAATAGGTTTTTATTTGGATTAGTCTTACTAAGACCGCCTCTTTTTCTTTTTCTTTTTCTATCAGTATTTTGTCTAGCTCTTAATGTATTATTTGGGCATATATATGAAAGTTATGCCTGGCTGATCTCATTTTTTGTATTTATTGTATTTTTTGCAATTTCTCTCTTATCTTCAAATACCGATAGAAGAATATATAAGTCTCTCATAAATATACCTATATTCATTTTCTATCAATTTTTAGCACTTCTAAAATCTAAAAAGGCTAATGAAATTTCCGTTGCTACACAACACTTTCATACAAGAAAAAGGGAATCTGGAGACGAGAATTGACAATGGTTATGGACAAGAAACCTAATGATGATCTCGTTAAAAAGCAGGAATCTTTTAGACAAGGAAAGAGAATTGCTGCATTGACAATAGTATCCATCATGCTCATCTACTTTTTTTTTAAATTGGTATTTTTGTAATGGAAGACGAATTAAATCCTAAATCCTATTGGAAGTTTTTACTATTGCTGATTCCAATTCTTGTTTCAGCCTCAATATCATCACTAGGAATTATAGGAGGAGCTTTGATTTTCATTGGGGTCATGATTCCTATAATGGTCTACTCCATAACTAGATTTCCCAAGTTTGGTGTCGTATTTTTTTTAATCGCGGCATACTTTATCATGTTTATTATAAACATGGGAATAAATTTCCCTTTGGGAACACTCATGGATGCAATGCTTTTGCTATTATTTCTTGGGTTTTTTATCAAACAAAAAACAAATCCTAATTGGGGTATATTTAAGAATCCAATATCCTTAATTATTTTAGTATGGATTGGCTTTAATCTATTGGAAGTTTTTAATCCCGCAGCGGCATCAAAAATGGCTTGGTTGTATACGATTAGGTCTGTAGCGTTAGTGATGTTATCCTACTTCATCTTCAGTTATCATATTAATACTACAAAATTTTTAAAGCTGATTATAAAGATGTGGTTGTGTCTTTCTATAATTGCAGCCTTGTACGCGATGAAGCAGGAGTACATAGGTTTTTCTTCTTTTGAAGAAGCGGCGCTTAGTAACCCAATAGTTCGCGATTTATTATTTATTGATGGCCATTGGAGAAAATCCTCTATATTTTCTGATCCGGTCGCATTTTCTTACAATATGGTAGCCAGTAGTTTACTATGTATTGCGTTGACTTTTGGGATAAAGAACCGCTCTAAAAAAATGATCTTAATCGCATTAGCGTTGCTGTTTATGTACGTTATGCTGTTTTCTGGCACTAGGGCATCATATATTCTAATACCTGCGGCAATGATTTTACTAACCATACTTAAATTGAATTGGAAGCTTTTAATCTTTTCCACATTCGGTGGCCTTGTTTTTCTTATTCTAATATTTATTCCGACAGGCAATTATAACCTTTATAGATTCCAATCGGCATTTAAACCTTCAGACGATGCCTCATATAATGTCCGATCTCGAAATCAAAAAAGAATACAACCTTTTATACAGTCTCATCCCATGGGCGGTGGTTTGGGAGCCACTGGCGTTTGGGGAACAAAATTTGCACCAGATTCATATTTAGCTAAATTTCCGCCGGATAGCGGATATGTAAGGGTCGCAGTGGAACTCGGTTGGATCGGGCTGTTTCTAATTTGTACTTTCTTTTTTGTAATTCTTAAGACTGGAATAAATAATTATTTTTCAATTAAGGACCCTGAGTTGAAATCTTACTGCTTAGCTATGGTTTTAATCATATTTGCGTTGAGTGTGGGAAATTTCCCTCAAGAGGCAATAGTTCAATTCCCATTGAATATTTATTTCTATTTAGCAGTTGCGATAATTAATATCACGCTGAGGCTCGATCAGCAAAAATTAGTTAAGGATTATGATAATGAAAAAAACATTAACTGATAAAGTTATATTTGTTCTTGGAGCTACCAAATTTGATGGACCTTACGAATCCACCAGTTTTACTACAGCAAAGCATCTTGCTAAAGATAATGATGTTTATTATATAGACTACCCACTCACATTGAAAGACTATGCTTCAAAATCCCAGCGGCATCACCTAGAGTCTAGAAAAGAGTATATTTTTTCCAATACCAATCTTATCACAACGGATAACCCACGTTTTAATATAGTCATATCAAACCCGGTTCTTCCGCTTAACTTTTTGCCAGAAGGTAAATTTTACAGGCAGCTTCTTAAGATAAACGAACAGATAATTTCAAAAGCAATACTAAAAGTCATTAGGAGATTCAAAATTGAAGATTATATATATATCAACTCTTTTAATTTTCATTATCCGGATATTGTTAGGTTTTTGAAGCCAAGGTTATCTATTTATTACTGTGTAGATCCTTTAATTATTGACCATGATAAGAAACATGGTCTAATATCTGAACTTCAATTGGTAAAAAATAGCGACGTAGTAATCTGTACAAGTAAGCAGCTTACAGACGAAAAGAAAGAAATAAATCCACTTACTTATTTTGTGCCTAATGCGGCGGATCTTACTCATTCTTCGAAAGCATTAAGTTCAAATTTGGCTGTTCACCCTTTTCTCGCCAATATTAAGAAGCCTATAATCGGATATTTTGGTCATATTGAGCGACGATTTGATTTTAAACTTTTGCTTGAAGTGATAAGAATGAACCCATATAAAAGTTTTGTCTTTGTTGGGCCTGTTTCTGAAGAATATGTTCCGGCAGACTTTTTTACATTGGATAACGCATACTTTCCAGGGAGAGTTTCCTACGACCAAATGCCATCTATTTTGAAAGGATTTGATGTGGCTTTGATCCCGTTTAAAAAAGATGAGGTAAGTAGTAACATATTTCCTTTAAAACTTTTTGAATACCTAGGAGCAGGAAAGCCTGTCGTTTCGATCGATTTTAATCCAGATCTAAAAGATTTTACTGGTGATTCTGTTGCTTACTGCGCAACCGCCCTTATTTTCTCCAATGCGATAAATAATGCATTAAAACAAGATAGCGATGCAGAAAGATCTAAAAGGGTAGCAATTGCCCAGGCAAACACCTGGGAAGTAAGATTAGAAGAAATTAAACAAATTATACTATTGAATTTAGATAAACGCTACTAGCCACTTTTTCTAACATATTTGTTATACATTTCTGGATAAAAGCGGTAAGCGTAAATGAAAGTATGAAAAAGATTAACACCAAGCTGCCTTCCAAGTATAGATTGAGCTAGTATAAAAGAAAGAATACTGGAAAGTAGTGTTGCATATGCCGCCCCGATAACTCCCCATTCCTTAATAAAGAAAAAGTTAAGAGTAAGATTAAGACTTGCTGTAGCAACTACGATATAGAAATTTTGCTTGGCTTTGCCAATCGAATCTAAAATTGTGCCAAGTTGCCTTCCAAAAGGAGTAAACAAGCAGTATATCAGTGTTATTTTTAGCAAAGGTATCGAATCATTATATTTGCTATCTGCCAGGAAATGAATAACGTATTCAGCAAAGAAATAGAGGAACACAACAATAGGCACAACTAAGGCAAGTATAGTACCCACAGATTTTTCATAGAGATATTTTATTGCTTCACTTCCCTCTGTCTCCATTCTCTTAGAACTCTGAGGGAAAACGATAACGGCAACTGCATTCGTCGGTATGTCGATCAAATTTGTTATTCTAACCGCGATATTAAATGCACCGGAAGCTATTGGAGATATCAATGCTCCAAGCATCATTTGATCAATAGTGGTAGAGAGCATCGAACTTAGTGAGGTTCCAAAAGCATATTTTCCATAGTTGAGGAGCTTTCT
>JANXVH010000116.1 GCA_025351765.1 Pedobacter sp. | reverse complement strand
TCCAAGTTGATTTACGATTTCTGAGGAGATATAAAGCCCAAGTCCAAGACCCGGGAAGGTGTGTTCTTTTGTTCCGGAAACACGATAGAATTGCTCAAAAACATGATCCTGCTTATCTCGCGTTAGCCCTATACCAAAATCCTGTACGCAAAGCTGAACCTCTGTGCCGTGGTCTTCCGTGTAAACAATAATCTGATTGGCTTCTGGTGAATATTTGATGGCATTGGATAGTAGGTTTACAACTACCTGGCAAATACGTTCCCTATCGCCGGTTATTGTTCCTTTAAACCCAAGTTCCTTTTTAATTTGATGGCGCTCTGCAGTAAGCTGCGTGTTTTCTATAACTTCTTCCACAAGCTGATTGAAATCAAAAGGCTCGTAAACAAGCTGTAGCCTGCCTGAGTTAATTTTTGTAACGTCCAGAAGGTCGCCAATTAAAGATGTTAACCTATTTATTTGCCTGTCCATCTTGGTCATCAGTGAAGCATTCTTCACATCGCCAGATCGCCTAAGTGTCATTTCCAGTACTTGAGCATAGGCTTTAATACTCGTTACCGGGGTTTTAAGCTCGTGACTGGCTACACCAAGAAAGTTATCTTTCTGTTTTTCCAACTCCTTTTGTTGGGTGATATCTGTATTGGTGCCATACCATTTAATAATATGTCCATTTTTATCTGTAAGTGGCAAAGCTCTAACCAGCCACCACCTGTATTGTCCGTATTTGTCTTTTAGTCTGAATTCGGTTTGGTAGGAGCTGCCCGTACTTAGGCTTTTTCCCCATGCTTTTAAGGTGCCTGGCAAATCGTCTGAATGCATTGTAGCCGCCCATTTTGTACCAAGGGAATCAGCAATAGGTATATCACTGCATTCGTACCACCGCTGATTGATGAAATCGAGCATCCCATCTGGCGTTGCCGTCCATACCACAGCAGGTACGGCATTGGCTAAAAACTCCATTTCTCTAATACTCCGCCTTAATTCTGAGTTCTTCTCGTCCATCGCCTGTCTGGCATTTATTTCTGCACGGAGGTCTCTGGCAATACCTGCTATGGCGGTGGGGCGTTTAGTTAGTTCATCTCTGATGATAAATAGCTGCTTATGGATTGGAATAATCTCTCGCGTTTGAAGGTGCATCAGCTCAAGCGTGCCCGACCATTGTTCTTCTCTCAACAGATGCTCCATGATTTCGGTAGAGATTTTGGCAGATGAGGAAGGGGAGTGGTATTTGTAAATATTGGCTGTAGCCATGCCGTTGTCATCCATGCCGATAAGCTTCTTTCCGGATCGATTGATGTAGATTGTATTGCCATTAAGATCACTGTAATTACAGAAATCCTCGCTAATGTCTACGATGGTAGCTAGGCGCTGCAGCTCTGACTTGGCCTTCATCTCGGGCCGTAGGTCTCTGGCGGTAGCACCACGGCCAATAATCTCATCTGTTAATGGATCTTTAATTAATATATAATTTACCTGGCAGGGAATTTCCTCGTTTGTTTGGTAAGGTTTTAGGTGAATCACTCCTTGCCAGCCTTCCTTACTATCTATAGAAGGAATGATGTTATGCTGTACACGATGAAGCTCGCCGGGGGTATAAAAATCTTTAGCAGATAATGTAGTGATATCAGCCTGTTGGGGTACGTTTAACAGTATCCTTGCGGCCTCATTCATATAGATCAGGTTACCCTCCAAATCCGCAATAGACATATGGTCGGCATTATAGTTAACCAGAGCCATCAGCCTCTGCTCACTTTGCCTTAATTTGGTCTCTTCGGTAATATCCCTTGTTGTTCCCGCAAACCGGTAGGCTATCCCTTGATCATTAAAATAAGCGCGTCCTTTACAGTGTACCCAACGAATGTTTCCAGAAGTATTACCTATTGTTCTGTAACGTATGTCGTAAGTAAGCGTATTTGAAGGATCAATTGCTTGTTGTACAGCTTGTAGTACTTTTGCCTTATCATCTGGATGGATGCAATCCAGCGCCTGCGAATAAATGATGTGCTCATTGCCCTCAAAGCCGAAAAGCTCGCGGCATCGCTCATCCCAATATAAATTTTCAGATAACGTATCAAGATCCCAAGTACCAATCTCGGCAGATTCTAATGCAAGGGATAGCCTTTCCTGCGCATCTTTCATAGCTAGTTTAGCAGAAACCAGGTCTGTCACATTGATGGCGCTGTGGATGATGGCCTCTGTTTTTCCATGCTGGTCCAATATAGCCTTGTAGGTGTAATTGAAATAGAAAGTTTTTAGTTCCCCATTGATCAATATTTTTGCTTCGTCTTGCTGACTGTGATGGGTTTCTCCAGTATCAAAAACTTTTTGTAGTAATGCCAGGAATGGCTGCCCGGAAAGTTCTGGAATTGCTTGTAACAGCGGTTTACCTATAATAGAAGAATCTTTTCCCAGAAAGGTTAGCATCTGGCTATTAGCAGCATTGATAACGATATCACGGGTGTAGTAAATAGCTGTGGCGGTAGGTGAGGCCTCAATTAATTCATTGTAGCGGCTGATGTGGGTATTGCTTTCACTCATGGAGAAAATAAAAAACTAAGGTAATAAAATTTGTATTAGGTTTTTTCAGTCCCATTATTTTCATTATTCAATTTAGGATGAAGTCTTTCTTCTCTTGAGACACAATCATCAACTGAAATCTATGTTTCCATTTATTAGTAAAATAGAATAATGTGATAAGCTTATTTGTTGAGAAAAATCGTTAGACTAAGCAATGCAACGAACAAACATAATGGAGAAAATATTTGCGTATCGTTTATTGCAAATCCTGTTTGGGTGATTGTCTTAAAAAAACCAACAAATTTAAAGTCACCAATTGCGCGTAAAAAGAAGACAATAGCAATTACTAAAGTTCCGTATCTGAAATACTTTCTATTGATATATTTATCAAATAACCCTTTATTGCCTATGGTTATTAACGCCAATAAAAGTAACCCAATGGCAATAATTAAAGTCCCCATGATACTGGGGTTCATTATTTTAAGTCCGCTTGAATTTGTAGGCAATACATCTGCAGACCAAAGTTGACCACCAATTGCCCAATAAAAATGTAATATTGAAAGTAATAAAAAAATACTTGTGTTGATGACAATAGGAAAAGTTAATGCAAGGTATTTTTTCATTTAACTCAAAGGTAATAATTTATGATAATAAAATGTTCATAATCTTCCCTATGATAGAAAAACGAATAGAGTTATGGTGTGAGGCTATGGAGGTTTCGCTTTGGGTTAGATAAGGTTTCAGTTGGGTTTTGCTTGGGTATTCCTTGTAAAAAGGTGCCTTTTTACAAGCGAGCCCCAACTAAGACCTAAGCAAAGTGTTATGGAGTCTGGAACTAACCCATAACCTGATGCGTTACAAACCCGAAGACATATAGGTTATTTTCTTTAGGATTGCGCCGTTTTTTTAAGTAACATTTATTGATTAAAATAAAATACTAACTTTAAAAAAAAGTCTTTACATGAAACGCTCCATATCTTTTATAATCGTCTTTTCTTTTTTATTGTTTTGTTGCCAATGCACTGCCCCTTTTCCAGGCGGGAAGTGGAAGGTTGCCGATGTAGTTTTGCCAGAGCCTGTAGGCTTGATAAAAAATCCAACTCAGATAGTCGTATCAATAATTAAGCAAACCACTTTACAGCTCAATGAAAACCATTCTGCTATTGTACTGATAAAATTCGGCCCACTGATTTCAGAAGAACCTAGAAAAGACGTAGAATGGTCTTATAATGAAGATACTAAAGTATTGACACTTAAAAATGCTTTTCAAAATTGGCAAGTTCAGGAGTTTACTGTTGTAAAAAACGGGAATGACATTTATTTCAATCCGGGGTATATACCAATTAAGTTAAAAATGGAAAGAGATTAGGGTTATATTTGTCCAACATCGCCAACTTAATTCATGAGAAAAGCAGCTAACATTTTTTGTTATCTACAAAAAGGAAAAAGGCGCTAGCTTTTACTTATTAGATTTGAAGTGCGAAGCGTTCAATTGAGGAATAATTAAATTTTGAAAACTAAATTTTATGGATTGGGACTTTACTCAGCAAAAAATACTGGAAAAAAAGTGGTTTAAATTTACCCCCACAGGTTTAAGAATTAAGAATAGAAAGTTACTTGAAACTAATGAGTACGAGTTACGGTATGAAGACATAGGAACTATAAAAGTAGAAAGTAGTGAAGGAAAAAGTTATCTGCTAACTCCAGGGATATTTTTAATATTGGTGTCGATCTTCATATTGTATCTCGATATAAGTAGGGGTAGCAATTATGATTACATTTCGGATTTATTTTACCTCACGATATCTATTGCCGGTATAGCTGCATATTTAATAACGTTCAACAAAAAAGTTGTTTTGGCAAATTCTGGAAATATTAATCCCATTTATTTTTTAAAAATAAAAAGCGACAAGATTGCCCTAAACGATTTTATAGCTAAAATAGTAGCAAAACGTAAAAGTTATCTTCTTGAGAAGTATGGGACGTTAAATGAAAAATTGAGTTATGAGCACCAATTCATTAATTTGAAGTTGCTTTTAAATAATAACACTTTAGACAGAAGCGAATACGATGAAAAGCTGATGGAACTTGAAGAACTTTTTCAACCAACATCAGTTTTGAGAAGATTTTCTTTTTGCAGTAATTAATTTAAGCGCTCCTAATTACCCTAGAATTTGCCTCAACAACGAGACCGCTTTCTAAACATTGTGGGATTAAGGCCAGCCTTTTCTCTAAAAAGCTTTGAGAAATAAAACTCAGATTCAAAATTCAATTTAAGGGTGCTAAGCCTGTTGTTCTGGGTATATTTCTAACTTTATGAACCTAACACTTCTTTTACTAAATTTGCCGCAATGATTTTGTACAAAACAAACGAAGAAGTAGAGCTGATGCGTATCAGTGCGCTACTGGTAAGCGATACGCTGGCAGAAGTAGCTAAAATATTAAAGCCCGGCATTAATACACTGGCTATTGATAAACTGGCCAATGAGTTTATATTGGATAACGGCGCCATTCCTTCCTTTTATAACTATAACAATTTTCCTTTTCATATCATTACCTCTGTAAATGATGTAGTTGTACATGGTTTTCCGGACAAAAATGAATTGGTTGATGGCGACATAGTTTCTGTTGATGTGGGAACGATCAAAAATGGTTTTCATGGTGATCATGCCTATACTTTTATCATCGGCAATGTTTCTGCAGAAATTTTAAAGCTCGTTAAAACCACAAAAGAATCACTTTTTTTAGGCATCAAAGAAGCTGTAGTAGGTAAGCGCATGGGCGATATCGGTTATGCCATTCAAAGTCACAACGAGAAGCAAGGTTATGGTGTGGTGAGAGATTTGGTAGGTCATGGACTTGGTAAAGATATGCATGAAGATCCGCAGGTGCCAAATTATGGCAGAAAAGGTTCTGGTATGTTGTTGAACCAGAATTTAGTAGTGGCCATAGAGCCGATGATTAATTTGGGTAAAAAGGAAGTTTTCTTGGATAAAGATGGGTGGGCAATAAGAACTGCCGATGGAAGCCCATCTGTTCATTTTGAACATGATGTTTGTATTAAAAAGGGCGAAGCACTTATTCTTTCTGATTATGCACCTATAGAAGCTGCAGAAAAACAGAATAGTAATCTGAATAGCTCTTATTACTAACAAAGCCCTTATCAAAAGAGGCTGTAGGTGTCTTAATTTTATTTTTCTTGCTTGTCCCCATTTGATGGTAGTTAATTGTCGTTAATTAGAACAACAAATATATTTAGCTTGAAACTTACAAAATCTCTCCGCGTCATTTTTGTCATTCCAGTTATTGCGCTGCTTGCTTTTATACCAAAAGAAGATTCTTTAGATCGCTTAATTAACGCTTTGGCCAACTGGTCTAAGATAAATCCAGTTGAGAAAGTTTATTTACACATGGACAAGCCTTATTATGCCTTGGGTGATACCCTGTGGTTTAAGGCTTACGTAACGGTGGGCAGTCACCATCAGCTTTCTGCGTTAAGTGGTGCTCTTTATGTAGACCTGATCAACGAGAAAGATTCCATTTTAAAAACACTGAAACTACCAATTTCTGCCGGTACGGCTATGGGTGATTTCGCTCTTGAAGACGAATGGCATGAGGGTAATTACCGCGTAAGGGCCTATACACGCTGGATGCGCAATGCAGGGGATGATTATTTTTACGACCATACCTTTATGGTTGGGAGTTCTACTTACGCGCCTGGTGTGGGTGCAGGTACTGGTCTTGCTGGAAGCAAAGCTTCAAAGGCATCTGCAACTGCTGATAAGCAGGAACCGCTAGGGTACGACATACAGTTTTTCCCGGAAGGAGGTAGCCTGATTAATGGCGTAATTAGTAAAGTAGCATTTAAAGCTATGGCGCCGACTGGTTATGGTGCTGCTGTGAAGGGAATTGTTGTTGATGAGAACAATACTACTGTCATTGATTTTACAAGCGAACATGCTGGTATTGGCGAGTTTACGTTAAGGCCAGATGTAACTCATACTTATTCTGCAAAGGTGACCACACCTGATGGGAAGGAAACTACGATTGCCTTACCGAAAGCTGTGGACAATGGCTATTCATTAGCTGTTTTTCAACCTGCTGGCGACAGTGTACTGATTAGGATCAATGTATCGGATACGCAATTAAAGTTGCTTAAACAGAATCCAACGTCTGTTAGTTTGATTGTGCAAAGTGGTGGAGAATCTTTATTTACCATGAATGTGCCTATTTCTAATGCAAGAACCTCCATTTGGCTTAAGAAAAATGAATTTCCAATGGGCATTGCCCAGTTTACATTGTTTGCCGCGAATGGTGAGCCGTTAAATGAACGTATCGCTTTTATAAGGAACAAGGATTTGATGAAGATAGAGGTTTCATCGCCAAAGCAAACTTACAAGAGCAAAGAGAAGGTAGAATTACAGTTAAATACACGTAATAAAGGTGGAGAACCTGCCTCGGGAAGTTTTTCTGTTTCTGTTGTTGATGAAAGTAAAGCTCCGATAGATGAGGCGGAAGAGAGTACCATTTTCTCCAATATTTTGCTTACCTCCGATTTGAAGGGCTATATTGAAAAACCTAACTATTATTTTACTGCCAGTACAGATGTTGTAAATAAGGCGCTGGATGATTTGATGATGACGCAGGGCTATCGCAGATTTAGCTGGAAGGAGATTACCGGTACAACTCCCCAGGCGCCAAAGTTTAAAGCAGAGCAGTTGGGTACTTCGGTTTCTGGGGTAGTAAAGTCTTTGAACAATAAGGTTTTTCCTGGTGCTAAGGTAAAGCTGTACTCACTTAAATCGGGTATTATATTAGACGCTGTTTCTGATTCATTAGGCAGGTTCAGTTTTGATAATCTAGTGCTTACTGATAGCATTAAATTAACCGTACAGGCTACAACAGTTAAAAATAGTAATAAGCTGGAAGTGGTTCTTGATACCCTAAATAAAATGGGTATGAGGAAACGGAAACTAAGGACAGCAGATGCTATGGCTTTCCTTTCTACCATGAAGGATTATGTTGCCAACCTAAAGAAGCAGGATGAATTGTTGGTTAAAATGGGGGGATTGAGCAGGACTCAGCGACTAATGGAAGTAAATATTTCTGCAAAGAAAAGGGCTGGTCAGCAGTATTCTGCTCAGGGTATGTTTAAAGTACCAGAAGGGAGTGCCGATCAAACTTTTATGTTTAAAAATGCGGGTAGTTGCGCAAGCTTAGGTCTTTGTTTACAGGGAATGTTGCAGGGTGTTGTATTTCAATCATCTGATGAGGTGCAGCATTATCCCTTTACCAGAAATAAAGCAATGGACGTATACCTGGATGGACGGAAGTTACAGCCACAGGAGATTGCGGATGTTTTTGACAATAACCAAATTGATCCGTCAGATATTGGAAAGATTGAGGTAGTGCGTACCAATATGGCTTTAATCAATATGTTAGGTGGAAATGCATCCTTAATGATCATTACTAAAAGCGGATACGTTAAGAAATCTTATAACCCTAATGTTGCAAATTTGAGTCCGAAAGGTTTCAATAAGGTGCGTGATTTTTACTCGCCAAAGTATGATGGTCCGGGTAATGCAGCTGCTATACCAGACCTACGCTCTACTATTTACTGGAATGCCAATGTAAAAACAGATGCAACAGGTAAAGCCACGTTGAATTATTTTAATGGCGATGGTCCGGGAAATTACAAGGTAGTAGTAGAGGGAATAAATATTGCGGGAGAATTGGGCAGGCAGGTATTTCGGTACAAAGTTGAGGCGGGTACACAAGGCCAGCTAACAGAATTTGCAAAGGTTGAAACCAATCTTGCTACCTTAAAGCTGGATAGTTTAGGCCTTAAGCTGCCAGTTGAAAGAACGTATATGCACTTAGATAAAACGAGTTATAATGTTGGCGACACCCTTTATTTTAAAGGTTATGTATTTAGCGGCCCAGGCTTAGCGGCAACAAAAACCAGTGGAGTCCTAATGGTTGAGCTAAACAATGACAGTGCAGAGGTGGTGCGTAGGGTTAGTGTGCCAATTAAAAATGGAGTTGCTATGGCGCAAATTGCACTTCCAGGTAAGGTATTTAAGGAGGGTGGTTATACCTTAAGGGCATATACCAATTGGATGCAGAATTATGGGGATGGTCATTTCTTTAGTCAGCGGTTTTATCTAGGCGTTGCCCGTGCAGACAGGTGGCTGGTTAAATCTACCGCAGAAATTGACAGTACTGCAAATAGCGATGAGTTAAAGGTTAAAATCAACCTGAGTAGGTTGGATAAAAGTCCGGTTGCATTGCGGGATGTAGAAGTACAACTGTTTGAGGGTGATAATTTTTTATATAAAGAAAAGCTGCAAACAGGTTCTGGTGGCGAATTAAAATTTATAAGAGCATTAAAAAAACGTGCCAATGGCCGAAATATAAGGGTAGAGATTAGGAGTTTGCATCCGGCAGATAAAAACCAAATACTACAAGTGCCATTGATTATACACCGTGTTCAAAAGATAGATTTACAGTTTATGCCCGAGGGCGGTAAGCTAGTGGCTGGTTTACGATCTGTAATTGGGTTTAAAGCGATTGCTGAAGATGGCAAAGGCATGTTATTAGAAGGGAATATATTAGATAAAGCTGAAAAAGTTGTAGGTAGTTTTTCTACCACCCACAACGGTATGGGTTCATTTGAATTTACGCCCTTAGAAGGTGAAAGTTATAATGCCAGGATTACTAACCCTATAGGTGCTATAAAACCATACAATTTGCCAAGGGCGGCCAAAGAGGGTGTAGTGCTTGGTATTCAGAACTTGGAAGAAAGCTCCTTTGTAACGTTAAAATTAGCCACGACTGCTAAAGGATTTATAGCGGATAGTACCTACTATTTGATTGGAACCACAAGAGGAAAGGTATATTATTCTGCCAAGATGAAGCAGGAAGGCCAAACCTTAAATATACCGAAAGCTACTTTCCCTACCGGGATGACCCATTTTACTTTATTAAAGGGTAACCAGCCCGTAAACGAGCGTGTTATATTTGTCAATCATCGTGAAAAATTAGAGATCACGGTGGCCGCTAATAAACCGTTTTATGGAAAGCGGGAACCTGTAGAGCTAGCAATTTTAGTGAAAGACAGAACTGGTGCTCCGGTTAAAGGCAGTTTTTCTATGGCTGTTACAGACAACAGTCAGGTAAAAGCTGATAGTATTGGAAACAATGGTATTGCGGTATCGCTGTTGCTAAATTCTGATTTAACCGGCACAATAGAATCGCCGGCCTATTACCTGGGAACTGGTAAAAACATTACTGCCGATCTGGATAATTTGATGCTTACGCAAGGTTGGACAGATTATGATTGGAAGATGGTTTTTAAGTTTCCGAAGAAGATTCCATTTGCTGCCGAGGATGGTTACAGGATTACAGGTTTCGTTAGAAGCCTGCTTGATAAGCCGGTAGCTAAAGCGCCTGTGTTGATATCCTCTCAAAAACCTAGTTTCCTTACTACAACCTTTACAGACTCTTTAGGTAGATACATTTTTAAAGACTTTCCGAAGATTGATACGGGATCGTTTTTTATACAGGCCAGAACTCCGAAAGGAAAAATCATGACTACCGGCGAAGTTACTGTAGATCGTTTTCAGGCACCCAAACTACCTAGGGGATTTCCGGATGTAGTGATGCCATGGTATGTGAACAGTGATAGCACGCAGTTGAAGAACTTTGCAAATAGAGTAGCACAGAACGTTGCTGGGGATGGCTATGCGGGCGAAGGACTACAATTGGACGAGGTGAGTATAAAGGCAACTAAGACAATTGCAGGGTCACTGAATCCGTATGGTTTGGGTAAATCTGATTTGGCCTTTGACGCTGCTGATATCAAAGAGTCTGGTACTGCGAATCTTTATCAGCTTTTAAAACAAAAAGTACCTGGATTTAAAGTGATCTATGATTATGAAAATAGCAAAGGTGCGCCAACCATCCGAATTGGAAAGTACGTGGTTACCTCTGGAGATATTAATATTGATGGAAGACCTTTACAACTTAGGGTAGATCATGATTGGTTGGTAGACGATTTGAAAGACGGTTTGAGTGAGTATAATCTGGCAAATATTAGGGGTATTGAAGTTATTTATAGTAGGAAATTTACGGTACAAACAGTAGAGAATTCACCTGGTTACAGAGACTATAATTTCGCAAAAATTGAGATTACTACCTTAAATGGAAAAGGCTGGTATGTACCGATACATAATGATGTGGTGTATTACAGGCCATTACCAAGTGTGACTCAGAAACAATTTTACAGTCCGAAGTATATAGTTAGCTCCCCTAAAGGACAAGATGACTACCGTTCCACTATTTTCTGGGAGCCCAACATTATAACCGATGCAGAGGGTAAAGCTAAAGTTTCCTTCTACACTTCAGATGCCGCAGGGGGTTACACGATCAGTTTTGAAGGAACTGACATGAAAGGTGGGTTGGGAAGCGCAAGAAAAGGGATACTCGTGAATAAATAAGATTTGTAGGATATAACAAACACCTATGCGGGAAATAGCTTTAAGCTATTCGATTTCAGTATCGGGGTATTGTAGGTTTAATGTTTCAATTACATTTTCTTTTGTTGGCCTTAATTTAACTAAAAACAGGAATGGAACAGCGGCTGCTACAAGAAATACTGCATTGGCTGTTACTAAGAAACCTGCAACATTCAGTAATGCGGCGCCTTCAAGAAATGCACATCGTATTAAAAAAGCAGTCTGATATTTCATAAATTTAGTATCAAAGGTTTCAGAATTATCTATAGCCGCAATTTGTTTATTGAATAAAAATATCCCTACAATGGTAAAAATAATTGCTAGAACTGGGAACAGGGGGTAAAGTCCGTTATTCTGGTTTAGGGCACTATCAAAATAGATGTTGTTTTCAACTATTACGGGGGCTACAGCAGCGAAGATTAGTAGCGCCGCGCAGAACGCTAAGTGAGTGGTTTTGATTGCCTTTAATTTGCTTACTTGAGACATAAGGGGTAATGATTGTTTAAAATGGGAATTTAAGTTGATAAATTTGATGGGTTAAAAATACGAATATTGCTGAATAATAACTCAAACTTGTCATTTGCTAAATGGACATGCATCACCAAATGTATTCTTCGCTTTTTTGTTTCAAATCTTAAAATAATGAAACAGAAAAAACTCTTTGGCATCC
>JANXVH010000104.1 GCA_025351765.1 Pedobacter sp. | reverse complement strand
GTTATTGCATTTGCCAAGCAAGGTCCATATTAAAACAAAAATAATAATTGTTGAAATGCAGCCTCCGCCAAGCTTTTTAGCACCCCAGGCTGCAATTAGTCCTCTAAAAAAGTTGTTCATATTTGCTATTTAAGGAGTTAAACAAAGACAAGGCTTATAAGTTTTTGCAAACTGCGTGCAATTTGCAACTTGCTGGGTGGTTTTACAGAATAACCTACCTGCCTAACAATGTGCTGCCCTTTTAGGTTATAGGCCAGCAGGCCACCTACTTTTCCACTAAATCCCATAAAATTTTTTCCGTCAAATTTTCCCATATCATTTTAATTTTTGTTTATGAATTACTCTTGTTTCCTGCAAAATTAAGGCAGATTAACAGGAAATCCAAGCGTAGTTCAGAACTGTCAACCGCTGTCCAAGTATTGTCCACAAGAGCAACAATTGCGCGGCCATTACGCTACCGGCAGTATACTAGAGGCTGTTGGCTCCTCATATTTGGTATGCGTTAAAGTGCCGTTTGGGCTTGTTCATTTGTTATTTAGATATACCAATGATGCAGAACCGATACCCGACGGATACCGAACCGATAACCGACAATACTACCCAGACCGAAGCCAGGTACTACCCAGCCCGAAGGCAGACGCTATATGGGAATGCTGCGGAAAAATTGACGGTGCTTGCGGGTAACCGCCTCGCTTAGCAGAATTTGGTTGTTTGCCGGCGTATGTGTAGTTACGGTATACTTCCTGTTTTTATAAACTGCGGTTGCGATGTTGTCTTTCCTGCAGACAATATCACGGGAAAGTACGATATAGTCTCCATCTGGCAATACTGCTAGCGATTTTTCTATGGTGTATTTCCATTCTTTCAGGAGACCATCGGGCATGCGAGCCCAGCGTTTTTCCTTTTCACTAATGATGAGTAGCGGAAGGTCTTCTAATAGCATAATGATGGCAGGTGTGCTGATTTCATCAACAACGATTTCCTTTTGATTAGCTATTCTTTTCTGCGCCAGGATTGCCCAATGCTCGAAGTAATACAAGTTTACAAAGACAAAACAAAGAAAAATGATTACAGTATGGATAATTTTTGTGTCGGAGTGGAGGAGGTCATAGCCAAAAGCTTCATAATAGAAGGAGGAGACCAGCGTAGTAATGGTGGTTGGAAGTAAGACACATAAGAGCAATTGATATAGCCACCTTAAACTTGGAAAGTTCCATGGATATTTACGATCTAACTTTTTAATGAATAAGTAGGTCATTTTAAACAGCAGGTAGCTGATCGTTACAGCCGATATCAGCAACAAAAAGAGCGTATCTCCACTATCAATTGAGAAAATGTTTTTACGAGGTAATCTCCAATATAATAGGATCACCAGTATATTGGCAGCAATGAGGCATACATACCGTTTATTATATTTTATGGGTTCAATTTCTGCGTTAAGCTTGGCTAGCGTATTCAAAATGGGGAGCGTTAGTTAGAATGTAATGAATTGGGGGCGAAATTATATTATTTCTGGATTATTGGGCTAACAAATGTCAAATAAAATTTGTGTAGTTCATCTGGTACGATGTGCAGTTCGTCGGTTTAAGGTGTGTAGTTCGTAGGCTGTAACGCTATATTTAACCCTGTCAATACTCCATTTGGTCGTTTAAAGCCGGTTTTTGGCTTTTTAATGAGGTTTCTGTCCGGTAATTTTGCTGGTGTTAAAACAAGAACATTATTTAAGCCTTTTTAAAAATTTAAGAATATGGGAGTATCATTACAAAGTATCGTAGAACTATTGAAAGAATTAATTGAATTACACAAAAATGCACAGGAAAGGTGGCTTAGTACACGTACCGCTTGTCACATGCTGCAGCGCTGTCCGCGTACGTTAAAAAGATATGCCCAGAAGGGCTTGATAGAAGCAAAGAAAATGGGTATTAACTATTTTTACCTGGAATCTAGCGTGATGCAATATTTAAGAACACCGGTAGATTGAGGTGCATATATCGTCTAATATTTCAAACTCGCTGTAATATTTAATTGGAAGATCGAGTTCCGGAGGATTTGTATTGCCCTTATACCTGACCGATGGCAGGTTCAATTATCAATTAATCTGAGACTTTGTCCAAATCTTTGTAAATAAAGATTGGATCAGTATGGGCATTGACGATATTTAACTGAAGATTTTTTAATTCGGCTCCCCCGTACCCCATTCCACTGGATTGTTTTATTGCTTCCAGTTTATTCCAATTGTCGATCAGGACAAGGCACCCGGCACGTAAATTCTGCCCACGGATATTGATGTCCAAGTAGTCCTTGCCGTTAATTTTTAAATATTGGTTTAAAGTAAAGGTAAACTCATGAGCACTACTCATCTTTAGCTGTCTAGCCAACTCCTGTTTATATTGTTTTGACGATGGTTCCAAGTCTGCCAATACATCTTTTTTGTTGGATGAATTACAGGCGATGAAACTAAAAGTCAGTAATATAAGAAAACTAAAAATCGAGTATCTCATGCTAAATAAAATTAGTTAAAGTGATATATTAAACTATTGTAATTGGTAATCAACTGTTTGAATCTGGCCAGATCTTAGATCTGTGTCATTTTAGCTCTAATAATCAAATATATCAATTTATCTTTGATTATCTAAACCGCTTCTTTTACATTACCAGTGCGGTTTAATGTTCCCCAGCTTTCTAGCCGGCCTCTCAAGGCTCCCCTGCAAGCTCTAAATAGCACGATATACATCAATTGTCGCCAATAAAAGCGCTGAGGGAATAGATAAAGGAGGTTTTTCAATTTCTCTTTCTCCATACGAAACGCAATGGTGGCGAACAGCATGTCTAGCACAATGAAAATAATATAATAGAAAAGTACCTGTCCGAAACCATTGTGCAAACTTAGTATACCAGAAAAGCCAGTACTCGTCAGGTTGTTTATTGCGCTTAGAGAGAAGATTCCGCCGATGAGCGAAACCAACATAAACAAGTCGGCTAGTGGCGAGAAAAGTGGCAGTATAATTTGGTAAATTAGAATGTTGGGCATGCCAACCATTCCAAAATAGCCATATTTCTTATTAAAGAATGTTTTTCTGTTTTTCCAAAAGCTTTGCATTACTCCAAAACTCCAGCGGAAGCGTTGTTTTAACAACATCTCTACCGTTTCTGGAGCCTCTGTATAGGCGATAGCGGTATCGCAATTTTTAACTTTGTAGCCAGCACGTAAAATTCGCATGGTAAGGTCGCAATCTTCGGCCAGGGTATCTATGGTAAACCCCCCAACTTCTAGAATAACCGATTTTCTAAAGGCGCCAATAGCCCCTGGAACTACAGTAATTGTATTCAACAAATCGAATGCACGGCGGTCCATATTCTGAGCAGTAATATACTCGATAGACTGCCAGATGGTAATGAGGTTATGGGCATTGCCGACTTTAACGGTGCCAGCTACAGCGGCAATTTCTTTGCTATAAAATAGCTTCATTAATTCTGTTACGGCATCTGTTTTCAACTGTGTGTCTGCGTCTATACAAACCAAATAATCTCCAGTTGCTTTTGCAATACCATAATTAAGTGCGGACGCTTTACCTCCATTTATTTTGCTGTATAGCTTTACCCGTGGGTTATCGTTAAACTTAGCGTTTACGACTTCGAAGGTTTTGTCTTTAGATCCGTCATCAACGAAAATAAGCTCGAAATTTGGATAATCTAATTTTAACAGGCTGTTGATTGTTTGTATCGCCGTAATTTCTTCGTTGTAAGCAGGAATGATGATGCTGACCAGATCTTTAGGGTTTTTGACTAATAAACCCGCATTTTTCCTAGCTAATTTTCGCTGTCTAATTGCAAGATAGGCAATAAAGAATGTGCGCAGTATTGCTAAGGCTATAGCAACAGTAAAGATCACATTCAAAATGATATATCCATAGTAAAAGAAGTTGATAAAGAAATAATCGCCAGAGCCTAAAAAACCCGTGTTTGCTGCAGAATTTACTTCAGGCATTAGCTCCGAAGGCTTTCTGCCCATCAAATCTGCAATTGTGGCAAAGGTGTAGCCTTCTTTTTTGAAAAAATGGATAATGCGCGGTAAGGCAGCTATTGTTGCCTCGCGATTACCTCCGGCATCATGCAATAGCAAAATATTACCATTGTCTTTTTGTTTAACGACTTCGTTAAATATTTGATCTGCAGTTTTTCCAGGCTCCCAGTCTTCTGGATCGATGTATTCACCTATATTAATGTAGTTTTCCTTCCTGCTTTGCGCAACTGGCAATATTTCTGAAGTGTTTTGAGGTTCTGCATCTGCATTAAATGGGGCTCTAAAAAGAATGGTACTATGGCCAGTAACAGCTTCTATAAGTCTTCTGGTAGCATTTAGTTCAAATTTAACCCGAGCAGGACCCAAAGACGACATGTCTGGATGGAAAAATGTATGGTTTCCAATGAGGAAACCGTCGTCATATTCCCTTCGCAACACGTTCATATTTTCTTCGGCCATAATGCCAACTACGAAAAATGCTCCGGGTACTTTCTCTTTTTGTAAAATGTCTAATATCTGTGGGGTGTAGGTGGGATCCGGACCGTCGTCAAAGGTTAAAACTATTTTTTTATCGGCATAACCATAGCGCTTAATTACATACGGCCTGGGTATTTTAATGTAGCGCTGGTCTGCAATAGTAAAATTATCTTTGTTTAAAGTAAACCTGACTATACCTGGTTGTGGTGAAAATATTAAATCTAATATTTCCCCTTCGCCAATATAATTTATGCCATTCATGGTAAGTGTGGAAATTGTTCGAAGGTCAAAAGGTTTCTTTTTTAAGGCTTCTAAACTTAGGTCCCTGGAAATGTATTGCCATATTCTTTTATCTTCAGCGCCCAAATGCCAAAGTGCTATTCCTGCAATTCCCCAATCATCTGCTTTGCGAATGAGGTTAAAGTAGGTTGCTGCGTTTGTAAAATACACCTGGTGCTGAATGCCGTTATCGGCTTTATATTGGTAGTTTAAATTGGCTGAAGCAGGATCGAAAATTACGTTGCTTTTATAACTTACAGCGGTGGTCATTGCCTGTTCATAGGTCACAGGGGTGCCCACGCTCTGATCTGGCCAATCGTAACCATAGCAGGCGAGCGCCAAAATAACCTTATCCGCATCAACCTTACTACAAATGTCATCTAACTTTTCTTCTACCCACTCTTGGTTAGAAATGTCGCCAGCGTTACTTTCTTCGCTATGCTGGTCGTATGCCATCAATATCAGGTAATCATTGTAATGCTGTAAAATCTTTAGATCGTAATCGTCATTGTCCACCGCAATATCCTGCATAACTAGTAAGCCTTGCTTATGAAATTGAGTGTACAGGTTTTTCATCAGGTTATTAAAGCCTGTTTTGCCATCTGCATTTACCTCTTCAAAGTCAATGTTTACGCCTTTGTAATGATATTTTTTTACCAAGGAGATCAAGTTCGTTATGAATGCTTGCTGCGCATTCAGGTCAGTTATCAGTTTTTTTACAGCTTTTCCATCCCAAGCGCTTTTCCCATAATTTGAAATATCTGCGATAGCATATTTTCCTGCTTTATTAATTACGCTCAATGCGGCTGTATCAACTTGTTCAGTTATCGAGTCGCCATGTAAGAAAAACGATTCGGTTGCAACCATATCCAGATGCCCAATATTTAGTTTTAAATCTGAAAGAGAACTTCCTCTGGTTGCGGCCCAACTAACATAAAAGCCAATGTTAACTCGTTTTTTATCGCCATGTAGCGCAATTACATGTTTTTGTCGGTCTATTTTGATTTTTTCTAAATGCGATTTGGCGATGAAAAAATCCTTGTATTTCTGGGATTTCTTTAGCCTATCTAACTGACGGGCATTAAATTTTCCACTTACATCTAAAAAGGGCAGTTTGGGAGCTTGAACAGAGGATAGGGTAAGTACCACACAGATGATTGCAGCTGCAAAAACCACAAAAAAAGTCCTGCTTATCCAAGTAAAGGTATTCCAACGCGTTTTCTTCTCGGTTTGAAAAATTTGTTTTCCGGGCATTTTCTGATTCTGTAATCAAAAGTCGGTAAAAAAGATGAAGAACGTATGAAGTGTGTTTTAAGAAAATCCTTCTTACTTTATGGCTCCGAAAGCTGCGAAGTAGGAGCTTTTATGGAGGATTTCTTTATCTTCATATTCAATGTAATCAAGTACTTTTTCGCTTTATCTGGACAGAGTTTGGACAAGTATGGACATTTCTTAATCTTGTTTGTAGTTGATAATCAGAGTCCTTATCTTTGTTTCAGTGAGTGATTAGGAACATCACTCTGAGAGTAAATAACGAACAATTTAAATCTTAAAAAAATGGGAAGACTAAAAAACGGACCCTTTTCTGGGTTCACAGGCCGCACCGGATCTCTGGTAGGCAGCAGAAAAAATGGCAAATGGATGATGGCGACTGTAAAGGCTACAGCAACTAGGCCACCAACTTTAAAACAGTTAAACCAACAGATGCGCTTTAGTTTGACAACAGGATGGTTAGGTGGTATTACTAGCTTAATCAGAACAACTTTTATAAACTACGACAGCGAGATGTCGGCCATGAACTATGCAGTTCGACTAAATCTTCAAAACGCGGTAACGGGTGTTTCACCAAATTACACGATCGATTTTCAGAAGGCTATTTTAAGTAAAGGTCAACTGGAGCCTGCAGCTGGACTAGGAGTTGTTGCAGCAGAAGTGGCTGAACTGGAATTTAGCTGGTCGCAAAATTTGGGCAGAAACAACGGGAAAGCGACTGATGATTGTGTTTTTATTGTTTACAATCCACTTAAAGGAAGGTGGTTAACACAGTATGGTGCGGTTACAAGAGCCGCTTTGCGGTATACCCTTTCGGTGCCTGCTGAATACAGTGGAGATGCGCTGCACATTTGGTTTGCTTTTATAAGCGAAGACGGTAAATTGGTGTCAACCAGCCAGTATCTGGGAGCATTGCCACTGCTGTAAGATTGACCATAGCAGCCCTGGATACTAAGCCTTAATTTTAGTGCTCAGGGCTGCTAAAATTTATTGAACTTACCAAAAACGCCTAAAGGTAATTTGATACCCGAAGTGGCTTGCAAATAAAGTTCGCCTGTTTCCAGGTTCTGCACCTGCGGGAAAGAGGTTTTGATGAGGTTCTCTACAATAACAGAAGAGAAACCAAGTGAGTAAGTGTTTAGGATAAGGAAATGCTCCTCTTCATCTAGTAACTGCACCACCTCCTGCATCATCTCCTGTATATGATCTTCCAGCTTCCATTTCTCTCCGTTTGGTCCGTGGCCGAAAGCAGGAGGATCCAGTATGATGCCATTGTATTTTTTACCGCGCTTCAGTTCTCTCTTTACAAATTTTAAAGCATCCTCCACTACCCACCTTACATCTTTAAGTTTTGAAAGCTCCTGGTTTTCATTAGCCCAGTTTACTACTTGTTTTATAGAATCTACATGAGTAGTATCGGCTCCGGCCGCTTTCGCAATTAATGATGCAGCACCTGTATAGGCAAAAAGGTTGAGTACTTTAGGACTAGGCGACTTAAATTTCTTTATGGATGATGAGATATAGTCCCAGTTTACGGCTTGTTCTGGGAATACGCCTACATGTTTGAAAGACGTTAAACCTAATCTGAGGTTTATGGACACATCGTCATTCTTGTAGGTCACATTCCAGCGATCTGGGAGGTGGGCTGAGCTTTTTACCCATTCGCCAGAGGTGGCGGAGCGGCCTTTAAACCTAATGTGTGTTTGCTTTTTCCAGTCGTTATCTGAAAGTGTTTTCTTCCAAACGGCCTGCGGTTCTGGTCTTGACAAGACCAGGTTTCCAAAACGTTCTAACTTTTCAAAATCCCCACAATCAATCAGTTCATAATCTTTCCAATGTGTAGGTGTTAAAAGGCTTATCATAAAATGTGGTGTATTAAAATTTTCCCTTTGCTGCTTTCATAAAGCGGCTGGCAAAAACAAAATCGTTCAGTTCTGCAATATCAGTATGGGCAATGTCTTTGTTAGATCCTTCCCAGAATTTCTTGCCTTCGTGTAAGAACAAGATATAATCTCCAATTCCCATTACTGAGTTCATATCGTGTGTTACTACAATAGTGGTAGTATTGTATTCTTCAGTAATTTCTTTAATCAAATCATCAATAACAATGGACGTCTTAGGATCCAGACCCGAGTTAGGCTCATCCACAAACAAGTATTTAGGGTTCATGGCTATGGCACGCGCAATACCAACCCGCTTTTTCATACCACCAGAAAGTTCAGCGGGAAAGAGTTTGTTTTTGCCTTCCAGGTTAACTCTGTCCAAACAAAAGTTAACCCTGTCCAGTTTCTCAGATCTGCTTTGCTCGGTAAACATGTTTAAGGGAAACATGATATTTTCCTCAACCGTCATTGAATCAAAAAGTGCAGAACCCTGAAAAAGCATCCCGATCTCTTTTCTGACCTCAATCTTTTCCTCAAAGTTCATTTTAGTGAATTCACGGTCGTCATATTCCACTATTCCTACCTCTGGATGGTGCAAGCCAATCATACATTTTAGTAAAGTCGTCTTGCCTGAACCGGAGCCCCCGATGATTAGGTTGGTAACGCCGGCCTCAAATTTACCCGATATACCTTTAAGTACATCGTTATCTCCAAATGATTTTTTGATGTCTTTAATCTCAATCATAATAATAACTGGGTTACAATATAATCACAAGCTAGAATAGATATACAGCTTACTACTACAGCCCTGGTACTTGCCTGAGCAACTTCCAGTGCACCACCTTTTACGTAGAAACCTTCGTAAGCCGGAACCGATGTAATGATAAAACCAAATACAAACGCTTTAACCAATGCCACTACTATAGTATAAGAATTGAAATCTGTAGTGATACCTTCAATATATTCTGCTGGAGTAACTGCACCTGATAGCGTACCACCAAGGTAGCCGCCTGTGATGCTTAAAAACATAGACATCACAACTAGCATAGGAACCATGGTAATTCCTGCCAGTATTTTAGGAAGGATCAAATAACCTGGAGAGTTGATGCCCATGATCTCGAGGGCATCTATTTGCTCACTAACCCTCATGGTTCCTATCTCTGAAGAAATGGCTGATCCTATCTTACCTGCCAATACAATTGCTGTGATGGTAGGACTAAGCTCCAAGATACTGGAGTCGCGATTTACCGAGCCAATAATTGTTTTAGGAATAAAATCACTTACCAG
Source organism: Pedobacter sp. (assembly GCA_025351765.1). Taxonomy (GTDB): domain Bacteria; phylum Bacteroidota; class Bacteroidia; order Sphingobacteriales; family Sphingobacteriaceae; genus Pedobacter. The sequence goes on along the minus strand of JANXVH010000104.1, from coordinate 51,011 downwards.
CTGGAAAGCGATTTGCAGTGTCATAACTGCGCCAATAAAAGTAGAGATTATGGCAATCAATCCGATAGATCCTACGCCAATGAAATCCATTTGTTTAAAGATCGCTTTTAAGTAGATCTTAAACTTCTCGGGTTTCCTGAATACTGCCTTTAGTAAAAGTAAATATTTGCCAAAATTGGTGAAATTCATTCTTTAAAGATTAGCTGTACGGTGATAAGCGATAGTATTACAAAGAAACAATAAAAATTGGAAATGACCGTACAGACTTTTTTAACAAATCTTTACCATCAAAGTTTTGGTATGCTTCCTTTTTTATAATATTGCCCTATGTAATTTAAAATTGACATGAATGCGATTATAACAGGTGCAACCAGAGGTATCGGGCGTGCAATAGCCATAAAATTGGCAGAAGCAGGCTACGATTTAGCGGTTTGCTCCAGAAATGAAAATGAACTTGCCGAACTTATCAAATCGCTGACCTATACCGGTGTGAATGTGCGGGCTATAAAAGCCGATCTTTCAATTAAAGAGGAGTGCTATAGATTTTGCAATGCTGTTTTAGAAAGAATGCCGGAGGCAGATGTTCTGGTTAATAATGCAGGCGTGTTTTTAATAGGTAATATCTTGGATGAACCAGACGATCAGTTTGAAAGTCAGCTAAACCTAAATTTAAAATCTGCCTATTATTGCAGTAAGTTTTTTGGTAAAAAAATGCGTGAAAGGCGGTCTGGGCATATTTTTAATATTTGTTCTGTTGCTAGTAAACAAATTGCAGAAAATGCGGGCAGTTATAGTGTAACTAAAGCAGCATTGTTTAGTCTTAACAATGTATTTAGGGAAGAGTTATTAAAATACAACGTTAAGGTAACAGCGGTTTTACCGGGTTCTACACTAACATCATCCTGGGAGGGAACAGACATACCAGCTGAACGTTTTGTAAAACCAGAAGATATTGCAGAAGCTGTTTATGCCATTTTAAATTTGAGTACTGGCGCAAATGTTGATGAGATAACAATTAAACCTGTACGTTTTTAATAGAGGAGGATAGTATTATGGAAAAGAGATTATTTAGGAATGAGTATGAAAAGGTAGTGGCGGGTGTATCATCCGGCATTGCGGAGTACATGGAGGTTGATGTAACGATAATCAGATTGTTGTTCGTATTGTCAACCATTTTTTTAGTAGGAACAGGAATTTTGGTTTACCTGGTTATGTGGATAGTAGTTCCTGTAAATAATGACCCTGCTAAGCGATTTGCAAAATTTAATGAATACGACAAGGGTTTTCAGAACCCATTTGAAAGCAAGCCAAATACCCAGGCATGGACATCCTATACTGTAAATGAAGATAGCTTTAAGAACACCAAGTTTGAAAGTGGGTTTAAGCCTTACAGAAAGAACAATGATACCGCTAAGACAGTAGGTGGACTGATCTTGCTGGTTATTGGTATTTACTTTTTGATGAATGAGTTTAACATTATTCCATTCTGGTTTGATATTGGAAAAATGTGGCCGTTGATCTTTGTAGCGATCGGTGTAAGCTTTATCATGAAATCAAAAAATAAGAATGCATGGGAAGATTGGAAAAGGCAAACTGATCAAAATACTGCACCTGTAGAACCTGCACCTGTTCCAGAAGCTCCAGCTACTCCAGATCCGGTTACCCCGGTAGCACCGATAACGACGCCAGTTACTCCAGTAGACGATAGATTCACCAAAAGAGATATTTAATATGAAACTTGATAGAATAATGTGGGGGATAATTCTGCTTTTTATAGGTGGGGTACTCCTTTTAGAGAATCTTAATATAATTGATTTTCATTGGGGAAGCATCTGGCGTTTCTGGCCTATATTCCTGATCATAGCGGGTGTGAATATCTTATTCTCCAGAAATAAATCTCAATTGGGGGGCTATATTTCAATAGGCGTATTGGTAGTGATGCTTACTGTACTCTTTGTTAAAGGTCAGCATGCCCCTGTTAACGAGACTACCAACCATTTTAATTTAGACATAGACGACGATAATTCCAGTACACAGACACAATTGTTTGATTTGCCCTTTGAGGATGATACGTTAGCTAAGAAAACTATACTGAACATAAGCGGCGGTGGCACTTCTTATGAACTTAAAGACAGCACTGACAGTTTGTTTATAGCTAAAGTTCAAAAAAGAGGGGGCACCTTTTCCTTGATGAACGAAGTGTTAGATAGTGTACGTACCGTTTCATTTAAAATGAATAATAAAAAGAGCTGGAACATGGGCGATGGCGGCAATGATGTAAAGTTAAAGCTCAATGTGAAACCGGTTTATGAAATGCATATGAATATGGGGGCAGGAGAGGTAGATTTTGATCTGGCTCCTTTTAAAGTGAGGGAATTTAACTTTGACGGGGGAGCAGCTGCACTTGATATTAAATTTGGAGAGTTGCTGCCGATTAGTGATGTTCATGTAAAAACGGGTGTTGCATCTGTCAAGATTCGGATTCCAAAAATACTGGGATGCAAGCTAACTTCTAAAACAGGTTTATCATCAAAAGATTTTGAGGGCTTTGAAAAGATGACGAACGGGACTTACGAAACGTCTAATTACAATACTTCTACCAAAAAAATATTTATAAGTTTAGACGGCGGATTGAGTAACTTTGAGGTATCAAGGTATTAATGGATGCAAGAAAACAATATTGAATATACAGTTGTAATAGACGGTAAACCAAAGGGGCCATACCAGCTTGAAGAACTGAAATCATTAAAGATCCGAACAGGTACATTCATAAGAAAACCTGATATGGACGATTATAAAGAAGCTCACGAGTTCCCAGAACTGCGTGAGCTTCTTGGTTTTACCTACCAGAAAACAGCCCCGCAATATTTTGCTTCCTTTGATCAGCGGTTGCTGGCTTCCGCTATAGATTATTTCTTTTTGACCATCGGCTATTTACTGCTTGTGTTACTTGTCTATGTTTTTATAGAAGAAAAAACACAAAGGATAATTGTCTCATTAGGCGGGATACCGCTAATTCCCATTGCAAAATTTATCTATAGCAGCTTAGCAGAGGCATCTGAAAAGCAGGCTACCTGGGGCAAAAGCTTGTTGAATATAAAGGTTACGGATATGGGTGGCAACCGAATTACCCTAGGTGTAGCATTGGGAAGAAATGCAGCGAAGGCGATATCCACAGCGCCATTCTTCTTTGGGTACCTCTATAGTTTTCTCAATAAAAAGCAACAATGCTTTCATGATATGATTGCAAATACGCTGGTTATAAAAGATAGATTGATTTAATAATTATCTTTGCAGCAGATTAGCAGACCATGGAAGGATATAGCAACAGCTTAACACAGTATTCAAGATTTTTAACCAGAGAAGTACAGATAGGTGATGTGCCGATGGGTGGATTAAATCCGATAAGGATTCAATCTATGACCACGACGGACACCATGGATACCATTGGTACTGTAGAACAGACCATCCGCATGGTAGAGTCTGGTTGTGAGTATGTTCGTATTACTGCGCCTAGTGTTAAGGAAGCACAGAACCTGGCAAATATTAAAAAGGAATTGCGCTACAGGGGTTATAATGTACCCTTGGTTGCTGATATACATTTTACACCTAACGCTGCTGAATCTGCCGCAAGAATAGTGGAGAAGGTAAGGGTAAACCCTGGTAATTATGCCGATAAAAAGCGCTTCGAAAATATTGAATATACACAGCAGGCTTATCAGGCTGAACTGGAACGCATTTACAAGAAATTTACACCACTTGTAAAGATTTGCAAGGAATATGGCACTGCAATGCGGATAGGTACTAATCATGGTTCTTTATCAGACCGGATTATGAGCCATTATGGGGACACACCGCGGGGCATGGTAGAGTCTGCTATGGAATTTATCCGCATGTGCGAAAACCTCAATTATTACAATCTGGTCATTTCTATGAAGGCCAGCAATACACAAGTAATGGTTCAGGCTTATCGCCTCTTGGTTGAAACCATGGTTAAAGAGGGGATGAATTATCCGCTACACCTGGGCGTAACTGAGGCAGGAGATGGTGAGGACGGAAGGATTAAATCTGCAGTTGGAATTGGTACTTTACTGGAAGACGGATTGGGTGATACCATACGGGTTTCATTGACTGAAGATCCTGAATTGGAGGCACCCGTTGCAAAGGCCTTGGCCATGAGGTATGAGCGTCGTGCTTTGCAAATTGAACAGGAAGTTGATGCAGCCGTTTTGGAGACTATTTTGGTGAAAGATTTACCGTATAGTCCATATCAATACCTGCGCCGTCAAACTGATGCTGTACAACATATTGGCGGTCATCATCATCCTGTGGTCATGATTGATGTGTCTAAGGAAAATCTAAAAGACCCTTTCTTTTTAAATGCGGTTGGCTATAAATATAGCGCAGGATTGGATAAATATAATATGACAGATCAGGCTTGTGACTTGGCCTTTCTTGGAGACGCTTTACCGTCATTCTCTTTTCCAGGCAATTTAAGACAAGTATACAACGCTGCAACTTGGCTTGGATTAAAAGATAAGAACAATTGTCACCCCTTATTTACGTACCAAGAATTTGCAGCTGCGGCATTAAAAGATGCACATTTAAATTTGGTGCGTATTGATACTAATGAACTTGCTGTTATAGATTTTAACACCTTAGACCATACAGTAATTATAGTTCTTGAAACTAATGCAGTACACGGAATGGCTGCACAAAGAACATTTTTTACAGCGCTAATGAAGAATGGTATAAAGATTCCTGTTGTTATTAGAAGAGATTATGAAGGATTGAGTACTGATGACCTGATGCTGTATTCTGCAACTGATTTGGGCGCTTTATTTACCGATGGGATGGGAGATGGGGTTTGGATTAATGCAAATGAATCTATCGGTCTGTCGCTAATCAACTCGACCAGCTTTGGTATACTACAGGCCACGCGTACCCGCATATCGAAAACAGAATATATATCTTGTCCGAGTTGTGGCCGGACGTTATTTGATTTGCAAGAAACTACCCAACTGATCCGTTCCCGCACAGATCATTTAAAAGGAATAAAAATTGGTATTATGGGCTGTATTGTAAATGGGCCAGGCGAAATGGCAGATGCCGATTACGGATATGTAGGTACAGGGCCAGATAAAATTACCCTATATCGTGGCAGGGAGGTTGTTAAAAAAAATGTTAATACTGCACGCGCACTGGATGATCTGATTGATCTGATTAAGGAAGATGGTAACTGGAACGAGGTAAGTAATACTTAACTGACTAAGAGTGCTGCTGAGAAGTCAGTTTGCTGATGTCATATCCTTTGGCTTTGCAGCGCTGAAGGATTTCTTCATAGGTTTTTTTAGGTAATTTATTAGCCCTGCTCATAATGAAAAGAAATTTATGATCTGGGTGACCTACAACAACATACGAGTAGTCATCAGGGATTTCAATAATCCAGTACGCAATTTTTATCGGCCAAATAAATTGTGCTTTTAAAGATGAACCATGGCCACCCTCGTCTGGGAATATCCTTGAGTTATAGGTGTGTACTTCTTCGCTTCCTGTTTTCTTGTAAGTAGTTAATACATTGAAGTATCCTTCATTGTTAAGGGTATAACGTGTTGTTGTTTCCCGGCTGCCTTTATCAAATGGAGTGGGAATGGAATATAAAGAATACCAGGTGCCTGAATACTTTTTAAGATCAACACCGGCTACAGGAACATTTTTTACGGGTGCTATAACGGTCAGCACCAACAGCATTAATACAGCTATTACTTTCATAACAGCATTTACGATATTTTTAAAAGTGCAGATTTAACGGTAAGCCTAATTGCTAGGATTAGGAGTTTTAATCTTTTTGTCTAAATAATTTGGTAGTGTGACAATAACATTATACTTTAGTGTATTATTTAACTAATACAGTAGAGTATGATAAAAATTAACGACCTAAACTTTGGTTATACCAAAAAAGACTTGCTCTTTAAAAATCTGAGCATGCAATTAAAGGCGGGCCATATCTATGGACTGCTTGGGAAAAATGGCGCTGGTAAATCAAGTTTATTGAAAAACCTTGCCGGACTTGTCTACGCGCATAGCGGCAGTATAGAGGTAATGGGATTTGATCCCGCGAAGCGACAACCATCGCTATTGAAGCAAATCTGTTTCATTCCCGAAGAATTTCATTTGCCTTCCGTAAAGATTGATGCTTACGTAAAAGCAAATGCACCATTCTATCCCGATTTTGATCATCAATACTTAAATGATCTTCTTTCAGAATTTGATATTCCGGTTGCACAGAAACTTGTAAACATGAGCTATGGGCAAAAGAAGAAACTGATCATCGCATTCGGACTGGCAACACAAGCTAAGCTGATCATTATGGATGAACCGACTAACGGTTTGGACATTCCTTCTAAGGCGCAGTTTCGCAAAATTATGGCTGCGGCACTAACGGAAGATCGTTGTATTATTATTTCTACCCATCAGGTTAGAGATTTGGATAATCTGATTGATACGGTAATTATGTTGGATGAAAATGCAGTAGCATTAAAAGCCTCAATTGAAGAGATCACCAGCAAGCTTTGCTTTAAGCGCATGACAGAACTTGACGAGACGGTAATCTATGCTGAACCATCCTTGTCGGGTTATAATGCGGTTACCCCAAACTATCATCATGAAGATAGTAAGCTAGACATGGAGTTGCTGTTCAATGCGATGCTTACCGAAAAAAACAAACTAAAAACTGTATTTAATTAACACGAGAGATATGAACAATACATTTAATATACAACGTTTTAGTATGCTGCTTAAAAGACAGTGGCTGGAGTTTGGAAAAATTTACCTGATTACTTTAGGTGTAGCTTTTGGGGTGATAGCAACTTTTTATATGGTAGCAATATGGCCATCTTTTCAAGAGATGCCATCTTATGATATCAGGCTCAATTTTAGAGAACCCCTATTTTTAATCTTCGGATTTTTATTCATCAGTGTGATTGCAAGTAGTTACTTTGCGCATTTCGGTCAGAAAGCTAAAACAGTCATTGACCTGCTTATACCCGCTTCTACGTTTGAGAAATTTCTTGCAGCTATATTCTTTACGGCAATACTGGCGGTTGTTAGCTACGTTGTCATATTTTATTTAACAGATTTGGGTTTTATAACTAAGTTGAGAACTACGTATAGCAGCTTAGCAACTTCAACATCCTTTAATGACTCACGAGGTAAATTTACTATGGTGAGAGATAACTATGATTATTTCTTTAGCGCTAACAAGATGAATTTGTATCCACAATTGTATGCCATTCCTCTATTTGTAACTGCTGTATTCCTATTGGGATCAATTTATTTTAACAAATTCCACTACATTAAAACAGCTATTTCTGTGATGATCTTTTCTGGAATCTGGACCTATATTGTCATGAATTCCATTGATTTTCTAACCCGGGGCAGACACAATAAGCAAGATTTTATGTTTAGTAATGGGCCTGATAAAGATTTAGCACTTTGGTTGGTCGCGCTTTTCATATCAGTACTTACAGTCATATTTTGGGTAATCACCTATGTGCGACTTAAAGAAAAAGAGGTGTAATTTTAACAGGTATAGATATGGAATTTAGAGATAATAAGGCGATATACCTTCAAATAGCAGATTATGTTTGTGAGCGCATCTTGCTCGCTAAGTGGAAGTCTGAGGAGAAAATCCCTTCGGTAAGAGAGATGGCGGTTGAGCTGGAAGTGAATCCAAACACGGTAATGCGCACCTACGAAATGCTGCAAACTAAAAATATAATTAGCAACAAAAGAGGCATTGGTTTTTTTGTAAATGAAGATGCAATTGCTAATGTTAAAGCTTATAGGAAAGTGCAGTTTATGGACGATGAGCTACCTGTGGTTTTTAGGAACATTTATTTATTGAACATTGGGTTTGACGAGTTGCAAAATCGTTATGATGCCTTTGTTAAAGAAACTTTTAATACTTAAAACATGAAAAAGAGTAATAAATTATTAATAGCGTTTGGGCTAACGTTGATATTGCTGCCTATTTTAGCGATGGCGGTGTTCTCGAGAGTTTTTATGGTTGAAGGAGATAATCATCATGCCGATGTAAATGTGAAGGAATCTTTCGAGGATCCATCAAGAGAAATGGTGGCTATATCATTTCCTAAGCAATTTAGTGGAATACACATCGAAGGGGCAGACCGACTGGCACTAGTTGTAAAACTGATACAGGATGATAAATACGGTATTAAAATTCCTGAAAAAGCAAGAGCGTTGGTTACAGCTGTTGTTGATGCGGAAGGTATTTTGCAGATCATCATCAAAAAGCCAAGTAATGTAGAAGATGATTATAAAAGAATTAACATCTATGCCCCTAGCTTTAAGCGATTAAATATAGAGAATGCCCGAAGTATAAACCTAAGTGCTAAACTGGATTCGCTTGAATTTAATGTAACCAAAGGCGAATCGGCCTGGATAGATGGAGACGCATTGATTAAAAACCTAAACGCAAACATTGTTGATGTAAAGGGCTTTGGAATGGAAAACAGTAATGTAGTGTCAGCTACCATTAACCTAAAAAATACAAATCTTACAACTCGCTCCAGTAATATGGATAAACTGAACATCAGTGCCGAAGGTAATTCAGAAATTGAGATCAACGGAGAAGATGGAGATCAGCCGGATAAAGTAATCAAAAATCTTACTTTAAATACATTAGGCAAATCGAAAGTTAAGATTTCAAACATTCAGATAAACAACTGTTCGGGAAGTTTTTCTGATTCTACAGCGGTTGAAATGCCTGCTGTGAACATTAAGCAGATGTTTAAATTGAAAAGGTAGGTATCAAGAAACTGGCTGGTCTGCAATAATTAAGACCAGCCAAGTTCTTTTACTTGATAGTGATACTGCGAATGCCTTTTTCCAGAGCGCCATCTTTTAATTCAGGAATATTAGTGCCCTCTACTCGAAAGAAAGTGATGTCGGTCATACCTAGAAACCCTAGTACTGTCCGCAAGTACGGCTCTATAAAGTCCATTGATTTCATAGGCCCTTCAGTATAAATTCCTCCAGAAGAGATCGCTATATAAAGCGTTTTGTCTTTAATTAGACCCTGTGGTCCATTCTGATCATACTTAAAAGTAACCCCTGCTCTTACAACATGATCTAACCAAGCTTTTAAGGTAGAATGGATGCTGAAATTATACATGGGTGCTCCAATAACAATAATATCTGCGTCTTTTATTTCCGAGATCGCCTCATCAGAATGTTTGATAGCTAATAAATTCTCCGGTGTTCTGCTTTCTGCAGGTGTAAAAAAAGAAGTAAGGTGCGCCTCCTCAAGATGAGGAAAGTGATTTTCTACCAGGTTTTTTTCCTTTACTATACTACCCGGATAGCTTGATTGTATTTTTTCAACAACTGCATTTCCTAATTTGATGCTCAGTGATGCATTGCCCCGTGGGCTCGAAATAATATGAAGTATCTTTTTCATCTCTAAATAATTTATTTTTAATTCTCAGTCATCATTAATGACTCGACAATACTAGTTATATTTGGTTATTAAATGTTAGTAATATACAAAAGGTTAGCACTAACCTTTTAATTAGTTATTTGTTAATCAATGTTTTATGAGTGATGAAATGATTGGTCTTAGGCCAGAGTGTAATGCTTTTCTTGCGCCTATCGGCGATGCCCTGTATGTAATTGGGGGGAAGTGGAAGCTGCGGGTGATTGCCGCATTAAGGGAAGGGAGTATGAGGTTTAACGAAATTCAACGAATGGTTCAAGGCATTTCCGCACGTGTGTTATCCAGCGAGTTAAAAGAATTGGAATTAAATGGTTTTGTAAAGCGAATTGTACATACACAGAGTCCAATAGTTGTGGAATACCAGCTAACTCCCTATGCAGATACTTTAGGAGATATATTACAGTCTCTGGCAGTTTGGGGGACAAAACATCGCGATAAGCTAAGGAATGAAAGATAAGATTGTTTATTTTTTGAATACCTTTATCGTTTAGCCATATATTATGAGATCTTTCAACATTTTTATTCTTGTATTTTCCTGTCTTTTTTATACAGGGCATCTTCAAGCGCAGCGCACGAAGCCTTACAATTTTAACCTCGCCCCCTTAAAGCAGGATGTATATGTGCAACTTCCATTAGGAAGCATCAAAGCAAAAGGTTGGTTGTTAAAGCAACTTGAACTTCAAAAAGACGGCTTTACCGGCAATGCAGAGGAGCTTTATCCCGAAGCTGAAAACTTAGGCAAGAACTCCGATTGGCTGGGCGGTACTGGTAACAGTTGGGAAAAGGTACCTTATTATGTTAAGGGTCTGGTTGCGCTAGCTTATACACTTGATGATCCTGGATTGAAAAGCAAGGCGCAGAAATGGATAGATTATACACTCGAACATCAGCAGGAAAGCGGGTTGTTTGGGCCGCTTAAGATGAAAGACTGGTGGCCCAGAATGCCATTTATGTATGCATTGCAAAGTTATTACGAGGCCACTAATGACAAAAGAGTTGTTCCATTCCTTGCAAAATATTTTAAATACCAGTTAGCAAACCTGGATAAAGACCCCCTAGATAGCTGGGGCAAATCAAGGGCGGGCGACAATATGGAACTGGCTTTATGGGTTTATAACAAGACAGGCGAAAAATACCTGCTGGAACTAGCTGCTAAACTGAAAGAACAAGCCTATCCCTGGATAGATATCTATAACAAAAATCAGTTCTTTTACTATGGAGATGATTACCAGCCAAAGCACATGGTTAATGTGGCACAGGCATTAAAGTTCCCTGCAGTTTATTCTCAAATCAATTCCTCATCTATCAATACCAATGCTATGCAAACAGGAATAAACCACCTGGTGCATGATCATGGTCAGCCAACAGGCTTATCAGCGGGTACTGAATTCCTATCGGGCAACAGTTCCATCCAGGGAGTAGAGACTTGTACAGTTGTGGAGTGGATGCAGAGTTTGGAAACCGCATCTAGAATTATTCATAACGCAAGCCTCGGAGATCAGCTGGAAAAAGTGGCTTTTAATGCACTACCCGCTCAGTTTAGCAGGGACTTGAAAAGTCATTCTTATTATACCCTTCCCAATCAGGTACAAAGTTTACCCGGAGGTCATGGGTTTAACCAGGATTATTCTTCGGGAATCGTTCTTAGCCCTTATTCTGGATTTCCCTGCTGTAGGTATAACATGCACATGGGTTGGCCTTATTTTGTTAAAAACAGTTGCCTGGCTACCCCAACAGGTGGATTGGCTTTAAATACCTATGGCCCAATGGAAATTTCCGGAATAGTGGGATCAGGCACAAAGGTAAAGCTTACAGAGGATACCAATTATCCATTTGAAGAGCAGATCAGGATTACTGTCTCCCTTGATCAGCAAACCAATTTCCCGCTGCAGTTCAGGATTCCTGGCTGGTGCACAAAGCCTGAAGTGCTGGTAAATGGTAAATTGATGACCGGGGTAAAATCAGCAGAACTGTATACCATTGCAAGAAACTGGGTTGATAATGATAAAGTTGTACTGAATTTTCCAATGAATATTTCTACCTCAAAGCAGGTAAATAATGCAGTAAGTGTAGAAAGAGGCCCTCTGGTTTATGCTTTAAAAATAAAGCCATCTATAAAAAACGTCAAAGAATTTGCAGTTAAAGGTTTCTACGAAACTGAAATCTCTCCGGTATCCCCTTGGAATTATGGTTTGTTAATTGGTAATTCTCCATTAAACGATCAATTTACCGTGGTAAAGAAGCAAATGCCGCAAAACCCATTTATACAAGAAGAAACACCGGTACAATTAAAAGTTAAGGCAAAACAGATTGCCGATTGGGGAATGGATTACAGTAAGATGGCTGCGTTTGATGTCCCTTTTAGCCCGCTAGCCTCCGGAGCACAAACCGAAGAAATTTTGCTTGTTCCCTATGGATCAGAAAATATCCGCTTAAGCGTATTTCCAACAATTGGCATACCTTCAAAGATTAGTAAGGAATACACTGAGCGTTTTAATGACAATACCGCAGAAGGATGGGTGATCTATGGAGGAGGGTGGTTCTATAAAGACAACTCAATCCATTGCGCATCAAACGGAAATAACAGCTCGGGCAACCAGGGTTCAAAAGTTATTGCCTCTGGAACTAAATTTACAGATTTTGTATACAGTGCTGACTTAACCGTTACTACTGCTGGCGATGCGGGGATGTTATTTAGGGTAGACAAACCAGCAATAGGATCAGAAGCATACGAAGGCTATTATGTTGGGCTAAATCCGGGAAGTGGGTTGGTGCAACTGGGTAAAGCCAGCAATAAGAAATGGGTAGTGATCAATGAAGTAAAATATCCTGTTAAATTGAATGAGAAATATGCTGTCAAAATACGCGCAGTAGGTAGCAATATTTCTGTGTTTATCAATAGTAGTGAAAAGCCATTGCTTACCGCCATTGATTCAGAATATAAAACAGGTAATATTGGTTTAAGGACATACAATGCTTTAGCCACTATGGATAATATTATAGTGAAAGCACTATAGTTTAATTACCCTGTCTAAAGAAATTTAAAGTTTTATCAGCCACCTGCTGAAGCTGCTCAGGCAGTTTTGCCGGCGTGTAGGGGTGTGAAGCACCGTACACATGATTGGCTCCTTTGATGATCTGGATCTCTGCATTCACCTGTTGTTGAGCCAGCTGCTGAGCAACGGTAAAGTCTACATTTACATCACTATCTCCATGCAGTATCAGCCATGGGATATCTATTTTCCTGGCTGCTTTAAGAATATTGAATTTCTTTGCATGCTCCTGAACATCAATTAACAAAGTGCTGTTTAGTGGCATTTTCTCTTTAGTTCTGGCATTCTCTACAAAAATCTTTCCTGTTTTGAGCCATTCATCTTCCTGCTCTTTTTTCCAAAGGCTACTGAAATCAGCGATGGAAGACCAGGTTACGAGTTTCGTAACACGCTCGTCAGTTGCAGCTTTGATGATGACTAGCCCGCCCCCGCGACTGTGGCCAATTAGGAATATTGGAGAAGAAGGAAATGTATTTTCAGTATAATCAATTACCGCATTGAGGTCGTACAGTTCTCTACTTACGGTATTAGCTGCAAAGCTGTCCAAATCGGTAACATCATTAGGCTTCTCGGCAGTCACACCCCCGTGAGAGCAGTTGAATTTTAAATAGCGGAAACCATTATGGGCGAAAAAATGAGCCATTATATGATGAGCTCCCCAATCTTTAAACCCCTTAAAGCCATGTACGAATACCACAGTTGGAACGGTAGTTTCCGTGTCGGCAATTGAATAGTCGCCATGAATCATCATCCCGTTGGCTCCTACTAATGAAAACTCCTCTTTTTGTATCATAACTATAAATGGTGTTGATAACCAAGATAACAAAAATCAGGTGGTCTTGTTTAAATTACTAATGGCTAGCAACCCAACATTTATGAGATTATTTAAACTCTTTCTAAATAGTTCTTAATTACAGCCTAATGACAGTGGTACAAGGTGGTGTTGTTACTTTTGTTACGCTAAAATAAACAGGGCAACAAATTTGGAATATTTAAAGATCATTGCTTTCACACATAAACAGATAGACCTAAAGTCGTTAGGCAAGCTGGTTATTTGTGAGCAGACGCTTGATGACAGATTGAGGAATATTCAAGCTGAACTAGGCGTTAAAGAGATATTCTATGTAGGTACCTGCAACCGGGTAGAATTTGTTTTTACCTGTGCCAGTGAGATCAATAAAGATTTTATCAGGCGTTTTCTTACCACATTGAATATGGGCTTACCAGAACAATGCATGGATCAATTTATAGAAAATGTTTCAGTTTACGAACAGGTAGAAGCCTTTAATCATTTATTACGTACTTCTTGCTCGCTAGAAAGTCTGGTAGTTGGCGAAAAGGAAATTTTAGCTCAGTTACGCAGGGCTTATGAGGCTTGTAGGGTTGCCGGTTTTACCGGAGATTACATGCGGATGATTATGAACCGTGTAGTTAAAACTGCGAAAGAGGTTTATACGGATACCAATATATCAAAAAACCCAGTATCCATTGTATCCCTTGCTTACCGCAAGCTGCGAGATTTGAATATGTGCGCCAATTCAAAACTGCTGATCATAGGCGCTGGAGAAACCAACAAGAACATTGCGCAGTACCTAAAAAAACACAAATACTCTAACTTCTCTATTTTTAATAGAACACTAGAAAGCGCTGTGCATCTTGCCAAAGAATTGAATGGCACTGCGTACCCCCTAACTGAACTGGAAAATTTTAGGGGAGGATTTGATGTGATTATTACCTGTACAGGCGCTACTGAACCTATCATTACAGAAGAAATATATACCAAATTGTTAAATGGTGATACTGGTAAAAAAGTGATTGTTGATTTGGCTATACCAAACGACACTGCACCTGAGATACTAACCAAGTTCCCTGTACATTACATTGAGGTAGAATCTTTAAAAGAAATTGCCCGCAAGAACATTCAGGAGCGTTATGACGAACTCGTAAATGCCGAGCATATTATTGAGGAAAACATAAAAGATTTTGAACTGGTACTTCGCCAGCGTAAAATTGAGATTGCCATGAGTGGCGTACCTCAAAAGATAAAGGAAATTAAGCATACTGCTATCAATGCTATTTTTGCTGATGAGATCAACGGAATGGACGAAAGTTCAAGATTAATACTGGAACGTGTAATGAATTACATGGAGAAAAAATGTATTAGCATACCAATGGTTATGGCAAAGGAGATATTGGTAAAGAATAGCTAAATTTGCCTAAAAATTAGCATTAGCGTGAATAGACTTACTATTGGTACAAGAGGCAGCGACCTGGCTTTATGGCAAGCCAATTTCATTAAAGATAAACTTGCAGAAATAGGCATAACAGCCGATTTAAAGATTATCAAAACACAGGGTGATAAGATATTAAACCTCCGTCTTGATAAACTGGAAGGTAAGGGCTTCTTTACCAAAGAACTAGAGGAAGAGCTTTTAGCTGCCACTATTGATATTGCCGTGCACTCACACAAAGACTTACCTACTGTGCACCCGGCCGGTTTAACCATAGCTGCGGTTACAGAAAGAGAAGACCCATCAGAACTGCTGCTGATCCTTAAGGATTGTGTAGACGTAACTAAAAGACTTTCTTTAAAGAATGGTGCAATGGTTGGTACCTCTTCAAACAGACGTAAAGCCCAGTTACTCGCCTTGCGCCCTGATCTGAATATTGAAGATTTGAGGGGTAACGTACCTACCAGGATCGGCAAACTCAGAGAGGAGAATTACGATGCCATTATGATCGCAAAAGCGGGGGTAAACCGGTTAAATATAGATCTCTCCGAATTTCATGTAGAGGTTGTTGGTACTACTGAAGTTGTTCCTGCACCCGCACAGGGTGCTTTGGCCATTCAGATAAGAGAAAATGATACGGAGCTTTTTGACCTGCTTCAAAAGATCAATGATCCTAAAACAGCCCAGCAAATAGCTATAGAGCGTAAAGTACTTAATCTTTTTGAAGGCGGTTGCCACATGCCACTAGGCTGTTATTGCAAAGAAGAGAACGGTCAGTTTGAAATATGGACCTCAAAGGCAGAGACCGATGAAGATTTCCCTGACCGCTTGTTCTTGAGGGTAGATGCGCTGGAAGGTGTAGCTGAGAAGATAGTAGCTAAGTTTGCTGCCGATAGGAAGAAACCGGCTAAAGTATTTATATCCAGAGAAATAGGCGAACACAATTACTTTAGAAAATCGCTGGAAAAACACAATATAGAGATTGAAGGCAGATCACTCATCAGGACATTCCCTATCGTTAATGTACTAGATCCTTTCTATTTGAAAAATATAGACTGGGTATTCTTTAGTAGCAGAAATGCGGTGGAATATTTCTTTAAGCTGAAGCCTTATTTGTCTAAGAAAATAAAATATGGTGTAGTTGGAAGGGGTAGCGAAGATGCCTTAAGGAAATACGGTGAGCTTGCAGATTATGTGGGTGAAAGCGGCGATATCAAAGAAGTTGCGGAAGGCTTTGCAGCATTAGTTGACGGTCAGACTGTACTATTCCCACGTGCTCAGGATTCTTTGTTGAGCATTCAGAAGTCATTAAAGGAAGATACTAAAGTGGTAGACTTACCCATCTACGAAACAGTTGTTGAGGATGACATCGATCGTACCTCTGCAGACATCCTGATATTTACTTCTCCAAGTAATGTAGACGCTTATTTTGCCGATAATCTTTTAGATCCGGGTCAGCAGGTAATCGCCATTGGCAATTCTACAGGAAAGAAATTTGAAGAGATGGGTGTTAAATATGCTTTACCATATTCACCTGATGAGATTGGATTATCCGAAGCTGTTTTCGGTATAGAATTATAATGCGTTAAATACGAAGGTTATAAGTAATAACTATTAAAAATATGCATAGACCGCGTAGATTAAGAAAGAATCCTTTAGTGAGAGAGATGGTGGCAGAAACAAGGCTTTCTAAGGATATGTTTATATACCCGTACTTTATTGTGCCTGGAAAAAATATAACACATCCTATAGCATCAATGCCAGGGATCAGCCATTTTTCTGAAGATACGCTATTAAGTGATGTGGAAAAGGGTCTAAAACTGGGCGTTAACAAAATTATGCTGTTTGGTGTAGGCGATGAAAAAAGCGAAGATGCTGCATCTGCATATCATGATCATTCCCTGGTGCCATCAGCAGTTCGTTTATTGAAGAAGAACTTTGGAGATGATCTATATGTAGTAACTGATGTATGCGTATGTTCTTATACCACACATGGCCACTGCGGTATTCTGGAAGACGATTATGTACAAAATGATGCTACTGTTGAAGTGATCGCTAAAATGGGACTTACCCATGCCCAGGCAGGTGCAGATATGCTGGCTCCTTCAGATATGATGGACGGTAGGGTAGGTGCAATGAGAAGCGTACTGGACGGTGCAGGGTTTACAAATACGGCAATCATGTCTCATGCCACAAAATTCGCCTCTGCGTACTATGGTCCGTTTAGAGAGGCTGCAGATTGTGCCCCGAGCAAGGGCGATAGAAAAGCTTATCAGATGGATTTCAGGAATCCTAATGAGGCAGTTAGAGAAGCGCTATTGGATGAAGCTGAAGGTGCAGATGTGCTGATGGTAAAGCCGGGTTTGGCCTATCTTGATATCATACAAAGATTAAAACAACAAACAGATTTGCCTATAGCCTGTTATAATGTATCAGGAGAATACGCTATGGTAAAAGCTGCCGCTGAAAAAGGCTGGATAGATGAACAAAAAGTTGTGATGGAAACCATGCATGCATTTGCAAGAGCCGGAGCAAGTATTATAACTACTTACCACATCAGGGATATTGTAGAAAAGAATTGGATGTAATATGTTAGAGTCGTTAAAAAAGATGTTTTCGGGAAACGAAGGCGATGTGCCTGTTAATACTGGCAGTAAACCGGATATCTCCCGCGAGAAATCGGCCGAATTATATACAAAGGCCAAGAAGTATTTTCCTGGTGGCGTAAACTCTCCGGTAAGGGCATTTAAATCAGTATATGGAACACCACTTTTTATTCAAAAAGGAGATGGCTGTTACATCTGGGATGCCGATGGCAATCAGTTTATTGATTTCTGCGCAAGCTGGGGGCCTCTGATTTTAGGTCACAATAACGCAAAGGTTCGAGAAAAGGTTACTGAAGTGATGCAAAATGGGATGAGCTTTGGCGCACCAACCGCATTAGAAAATGAGCTAGCAGAACTGATCATCAGCAACAATAAGTTTGTAGAAAAAATACGCTTTACCAGTTCGGGAACAGAAGCGGTCATGTCGGCCATTAGGCTTGCAAGAGGCTATACCGGTCGCGATAAGATCATTAAGTTTGAAGGCTGTTATCATGGACATAGCGATTCACTGCTGGTAAAAGCAGGCTCAGGCTTGGTAACATTTGGAGAAACCTCCTCTGCAGGCGTACCGAAATCCTTTGCCGAAGAGACCATTGTTATTCCTTTAAATGATACCGCTGCAATAACGCAGGCATTTGAGCAATTTAAAGATCAGGTGGCTGCGGTCATTATTGAAGGTATCCCGGCCAATAACGGTTTACTGATGCAGGATCTGGAATATGTTCAATTCTTGCAGCAAACATGTAAAGAAAACGGAGCGCTGCTCATTTTTGATGAAGTAATCACTGGTTTCAGGTTAGGTTTTGAAGGAGCAGCTGGACATTATGGCATTAAGCCTGACATAGTTACTTATGGTAAAATAATAGGTGGTGGTTTACCAGTTGGAATGTATGGTGCATCAGCAGAAATCATGGCCCATATCTCACCAGATGGTGGTGTATATCAAGCAGGTACCCTATCAGGCAACCCTGTAGCAATGGCTGCGGGTATTGCTCAACTAACAGAGTTATTGAAGTCGGGCTTTTATAAAGACCTCAATGCAAAAACATCAGAATTTGCAGAAAGTATTCAACGCTTCGCGACAGCCAGAAACTATAAATTAAAGGTATTTCATGTTGGATCCATTTTCTGGCTGGCATTTACCAACAGAGAAAAGATCCAGGCAGCAGAAGATATTGACCCGGCAAGTATGGAGAAATTCAAAGTGATGCACCGTGAATTGCTAAACAGAGGCATTTATCTTGGACCGTCAGGTTATGAAGTAGGTTTCGTTTCTGCGGCACATACTAAAATTGAGCTGGAAAAGGCTAAAAGAGCAATATTTGAAAGTCTGGATGTAGTATTCAGAGCTAAGTAAATAATAGTTATATTTAAAGTGTAAAAGCCAGGATCTTGAAGAAATCAATAGTTATATTTTATTTTTTGCTGTTGTACTCTGTAGTGCAACTGTTCTCCTGGGGTACTCTGGTTGTAAAACTGCAGCCTTCAAGAATGGCTATGGTAATGGGAGAGGGTTCCGTATTCCTTTTTCTACTGTGTATTGGAGCCTATTTTTTACACCAGTCTATTAAAAAGGAAGATAAATTAAGAGAGCAGCAACAGAATTTTTTACTATCTGTAACACACGAACTGAAATCGCCGCTTGCTGCCATTAAACTTTCTCTTCAAACTATTGTAAAACGTGATTTGGACAAAGTAAGGCAAACCTCTTTGCTCAATAACTCGTTGAAAGATATAGATAGATTGGACGACCTGGTAGAGAACATGTTGCTGGCTACCAAAATTGAAAATCGCTCTTATTCCTTCCCTAAAGAGGAATTTGACTTTTCAGAAATGGTGGTTAAAATCACAGATCGACTTCAAATACACTCTTGCGGATGTGAACAGGTAATCAATTTGAAAATACAACCAGGTGTAAAGATAATGGGCGATCCATTTACACTATCGTCTGTAGTGACAAACCTTGTTGAAAATGCAGTAAAGTATTCCGGCCCCTGTGCAGAAGTTAGCGTGGAATTGAAAAACAAAGATGGCCATCCTTTTTTAACCGTATCAGACAAAGGTCCGGGTATTCCTGATGATGAAAAGATGCTTATTTTCGATAAATTTTATCGGGTAGGTGACGAAAATGTCAGGAAATCCAAGGGAACGGGTTTAGGCCTGTTTATTGTTAAAGAAGTATTACAAAAACACGATGCTGATATCAGCGTTAGAGACAACGTACCGCAAGGTGCCATTTTTGAAATTACATTTAGTTAATTATGCCACAGAAATTAAGAATACTACTGGTTGAAGATGAAGACCACTTATTGGATGCCATAAAATTAAACCTTGAATTAGAAGGTTACAAAGTACACGCTGTAAAAGACGGTAAAACTGCTTTAAAGGTTTTTAAAGAAGAACGCTTTAACCTGATCATTTTAGATGTGATGCTTCCCGAAATGGACGGTTTCCAGGTTTGCGAAACCATCCGTTTAGAAAATACCGAAGTGCCGATCCTTTTCTTAACAGCCAAAAACACCAGCGAAGACCGCGTAATGGGCTTAAAGAAAGGAGCTGATGATTATCTGGTTAAGCCGTTTAACCTGGAAGAACTGATCCTTAGGGTAGGTATTCTGGTAAAACGCAGCATGAAAGCAGATGATCTTAAAGAATTAAACTCTTACAAGATTGGCGATAAAACCATTTACTTTAACTCTTTTGAGTTAAAACAAGATGATGGCGTGATTGTGCCTTTAACAAAGAAGGAAACCATGCTGTTAAAGCTATTGATCGAACGTAAGAACGAAGCCGTATCGCGCGAGCAGATATTGGAAACAGTTTGGAACTACGATGTTTATCCATCTACAAGAACGATAGACAACTTTATCCTTACCTTCCGAAAGTACTTTGAGCCAGATCAAAAGAACCCGGTTTACTTCCATTCCATCAGAGGCGTAGGTTATAAATTCACAGATATTCATTAATGTATAATGCCAAAGGCAGGTATGCCCTGATGGCGGTATTTGTTATCGCTGCCATAGTATGCCTTTTTTACGATCAGACGCAATTAGCTGCCTTTGGAGGCCTGCTGGCTGCGTTTGTTTTATGGAGCCATTTTAAGCACAGTTCCATTGTGCTGGCTTCCAAATATTACCAGCGAGGAGACTATGAGAAAGCCGAGCGCATTTTAGCGGAGGTACCAAACCCAGATAGACTGGCAAAAAAGCGCCGTGGGTATTACGAGTTTATGCGGGCAAACATGGCGCTTAAAAAGAATGAGTTCGATGTGGCCGAACACCATTTCCAAATTGCGAGTCGCTTCCCGTTAGGAGGTACCAATGATAAAGCATTTGTGCTGATCCACCTGGCCAACCTCGCCCTGCGCAAAAAAGACAAAGAAAGAAGTATAGCCTATATTAACCGCGCCAAAGAACTGGCGGTTACCTCCAAAGCAAAAGATATAATTAGTAAAATAGAAAAAGAAGCGAACAGCTTATAAAACCGATAGATTTAGATGAACACGTTATTTTTAGATGCAGCATTTTCAAAACCTACAGAACGTCCGCCGGTATGGATGATGAGACAAGCCGGGCGTTTTATGCCACAATACTGGGAAATAAAGAACAAATACTCTTTCCTTGAAATGTGTAAAACACCAGAAATAGCTGCAGATGTAACCATGTTGCCAGTAGATCTTTTGGGCATTGATGCCGCTATTCTATTCTGCGACATCCTGGTAACAGGAGAAGCCATGGGCGGACAGCTAAGTTTTACCCAAGGCGTTGGCCCGAAGTTCGCCAACCCTATACGCAGCCTTGCAGATGTAGAAGCTTTAGAAGTAGATGTGCTGGACAAGCTGCAATACGTGGCTGATGCGATTAAGGTTATTCAACAACGCTTAGATGGCAGCATCCCTTTGATCGGCTTTGCGGGAGCACCTTTTACCGTAATGAGTTACCTGGTAGAAGGCGGTTCTTCAAAAGATTTTAAGACCACTAAGTTATTAATCCACAACCATCCTGAAATTGCTCACAAGCTTTTGGCTAAAATTGCAAAAGTAACGGCTGATTACTTGAACCTGCAAATTGCTGCAGGCGTTAATGCAGTACAGATCTTTGACAGCTGGGCATTAGCCTTGTCCTGGAACGACTATAACGAATTTTCACACCGCTACATCCAGGAAATCATTGCCAACTTGAACAGGAAAGACATTCCGGTGATTTCTTTCTGTAAAGGAAGTTCGGTATTTGCACCAATGATGGCAGAAGCTAAGCCAGATGTAATTTCGGTAGACTGGAATGCAGACTTATTAAACATTAAAAACGCGTTGCCTGCAGGTATTGCCGTACAAGGTAACCTGGATCCGCATATCCTGTATGCCGATAAGCCGGTGATCAAAAAAGAGATTTACCGTTTGTTTGAGCGCATGCGCGGAACAGAGGGATTTATCTTTAACCTGGGTCATGGCATTATGCCAGATATCCCCTTCGAGCACGTAAAATATGCGATAGAGGTAGTAAAAGAGTTTAAATACTAATATGGGTCAATACTATTATTACGTCCTTTCTGTTCACATCATCTTTGTAGTAAGCTGGATGGCAGGGTTGTTTTATAGTGTTAGGCTTTTCATATACCATACCGAGGCTAACGACCGGCCAGAACTGGAACGTAATATTCTTCAAAAAGAATACGAAAAGATAGAAGCCAAGCTTTGGAATATCATTACCACACCTGCCATGGTATTGACCGTACTGGCAGGTGCAACCATGGTTTACATCAGGCAGGACCTGCTTAACACCCCATGGTTTCACGTTAAACTGGGTTTTGTAGCCCTGTTGCTCATCTACCATTTCATTTGTCAGCACATCATGAAGCAGCTGAAACTGGGCAAATTTAAGCACAGTTCATTTCAATTGCGCCTATGGAATGAGGTAGCCACAATACTGCTCGTAGCCATTGTATTTACCGTAGTACTTAAAAGTGCGGTAGACTGGATTTATGGCCTCATCGGACTCATCCTGTTCTCTATGATAATTATGCTTGCCGTTAAATGGTACAAACATTATCGTAAAAAGCACGGTCAGTAATTTTTTTAATTCCCCATGCAACCTTTCCTGTAATTACTTCATCTACCCTATACCAAACACACAATGAAGTTGATTAAACAAAACATAGATGATTTACTGGAAGGCTGTAAAGCTGGCAACCGGAAGATGCAGGAGGCGCTCTACGTACATACCTCACCCAAGATGCTAGCAGTTTGCATGCGCTACGCTAAAGACAGGATGGAGGCCGAAGACGTACTGCAAATGGGGTATATTAAGGTGTTTCAAAAAGTTAGCGACTACCGTGGGGACGGTGCCTTTGAAGGATGGATCAGAAGAATAATGGTAAACACTGCAATAGAAAGTTACCGTAAAAACCTGAGGAGCATGAATGTGGTGCCGGTAGAAGATGCTTACGAGCAACCAAGCACCGGATTTGATTTCAGCAGGCTGGGCGTGCAGGATTTGATGAAACTGATCCAGAACCTTGCAGATGGTTACAGAATGGTATTTAACATGTATGCCATTGAAGGATATACACACAAGGAGATTGCCGATACATTGGGCATTTCAGAAGGAGCAAGTAAATCGCAATTGTCGCGGGCAAGGGCAATATTAAAAGAACAAGTAATAAAGATGGAGGGCATTAAATATGGCACATATGCAGGATAAGGAGTTTGATCAGTTATTTAAAGATCAATTTGCGGAGACGGAAATTACACCATCAGCAAACCTATGGGGAAAGATTGAGCAGGAGTTGGAGCCAAAAAAGAGCACCATATTACCGGCATACTGGATGGCAGCTGCAGTTGCAATAATTGCAGTAACAGTTGGATTGCTAATTCCGAAGACTGAGAAAATCCAGCTTAGAGGATCAGCAGATTTTGTGGCCAGCACTATGGCAACTACAGACAACGCACCAAAAGCAGAAGTAAGAGAAAAAACTGCGGCAATTAAAGTTCCCTCATCAGAAGAGAAAAGTACACCATTGGTTATCGCACCGCGCCTTACAGATGCAGATGTAAAAAAAGATTTCGCAGCGATGCAACCGATTGCTGCCGAAGCTCATCCTGTTCATATAGGCGTTCCGGTAGTTAGCCCAACATTGGCTAAAGTAAGCGAGCCGGTTGCTCCTGTTAACGAAACCATGATGGCAAATGCAACTATTGCAGAAACTAGTAATATCATAACAGAAGAAGAGCAGCCAGAACGTAGGGGAATAAGAAACGTGGGCGATCTGGTAAATATTGTGGTTAACAAAGTAGATAAGAGAGAAAAAAAACTGATCCAGTTTAACACAGATGAAGACGATAACTCTTCTGTAATAGCGATAAACATTGGTTTCCTTAAATTTAATAAACGAGACAAATAATATAAACCACACAATAATGAAACATCTAATACTTTCAGCGCTTTTGGTAAGCGCACTTACCTGTTCTTCCCTTCAAAGTGTTTTTGCGCAACAAGACAGTGTTACAACGGTAACTACCACCACTACTACCATAATCAAGAAGAAAAAAACTTTCAGTATTAATTTTAATGTAGGAGAAGAGGGTGAAAGGGCAAAAAAAGACAGCACTAAGCTTGCAAATGCTAAAAAAGGCAGGTTTATAGGTGGCGTTACCTTCACCAGGTTTGATTTGGGATTTTCAAAGTTGGTTGACAATGGTAGCCTTACTTTATCGCCCACCAATGAATTCCTTGATTATAAAGCCAGCAAAACCAGCACAGTGTCTTATGATTTAGTGCAAATGGGATATCGCTTTAACGGCAACTTTAAGATTTACATAGCAGGTGGTTTCGACTGGACAATGATTCGCCTTAAGAAGGACATCACGATGAAGGCGAACAGTCCGATTCTAGCTTATGATACAGAAACCATTCATTTTTCGAAGAACAGATTTTCGAGCAGTTATGTACACATTCCATTAAACTTTGAATTGCGTACAAAAGAAGGTGATAATGGTAAGCGTTTCTACTTTGTAATTGGCCCAGAAGTAGCTTTCCTTTTAAACGGTAAGGTTAAACAGGTCAGCGAAGAAAGAGGTAAACAAAAATTTAAAGACGATTACAACTTTGAGCCTTTCCGTTACGGAGGTACAGTTAGAATAGGTTATGGCGCTTTTGGTATCTTTACTAAATACTATGCAAATGACATGTTTGCAAGCGCACCTCAAAAAGGTTTAAAGAACCTATCCTTTGGGATTACATTAGGGCTTAACTAGTTGATTAGGTTAGTTTAGTTAGCCGCAAAAATTAAACACACACACACGTTCTACACTAAAACCATATAAAGACCACCATACTTCTACCATATTTGAACACAAAACAAGTACTTTTAGTGTAGAAGTATGGTCTTTATATCAAAGAAGTTCCGAAGGAGTTCCTTTAATTTCACTACATTACAGCAAAACTTTAGCTAACATGAGAATTGCTGTATTTAGCACCTGTAAATATGATCAGGAATTTTTGGAAAGATATAATACAGGGCATGAGCTTGTCTTTTTTGAACAGGCTTTGAGCTTAAAGACTATAGCGTTAACCGAAACCTTTGATGCCCTATGTCTTTTTGTGAATGATAAGACTGATTCCAACATGCTTACCGCATTAAAGGAGAATGGCATAAAACTGATTCTTCTTAGGTGTGCGGGTTTCAACAACATTGATGTTGCGGCGGCAGAAGAATTGGGCATTAAAATTTTAAGAGTTCCTGCCTATTCTCCGGAAGCTGTTGCAGAACACGCTTTATCCATGATCCTCACCTTAAATAGGAAAACGCATAAAGCATACAATAGGATTAGGGAAGGTAACTTTTCTTTGGAAGGCCTAATGGGTTTCAATTTGCATAATTGTAAGGTTGCACTAATAGGAACTGGAAATATTGGTAAAGCATTTTACAGGATCTTAAAAGGCCTGGGCTGTAGGGTTGTAGCATTTGATCCTTATCCAGACAAGGCACTGATAGCAGATGGGCTAACGTATGCAAGTTTGGAAGAGGCAGTATGCGATGCAGAAATAGTATCCCTGCATTGTCCGCTATCCGATCAATCCTTCCATATGATCAATGAACAGACTTTACGTTTTTTTAAGAAGGGTGCGATGCTCATCAATACCAGTAGAGGAGCATTGGTAAACACAGAGGAGGTTATCACTGCATTAAAATCCGGACAGCTCGGGTATTTGGGACTTGATGTATATGAACAGGAATCCGCCTTGTTTTTCCATGACCTTTCTGGAGAGGTTATTCAGGATGATTTAATTGCCCGCTTGATCTCTTTCCCAAATGTGCTGATCACTTCTCATCAAGGGTTCTTTACCCGTGAGGCCATGCAACAAATTGCCGAAATTACTTTTTCAAACGCTGATGCTTTTGCTAGTGGAGAACCATTGGTTAATGAGATTAAGCCATAACTCAATATTTACCAATCTAACTTAGCCAGTGCTACTGCCTGACGCATTAGTTGCAAATTCACCACAGTTTTACCTGATTTTACTTGGATCTTTTTAGTGGAAATACATTTCAATTGTCCGGCAGTTTCAAGTGCTGCAATTTGTTGTTGTGTCGGTGTTTTCGGTGATCCCATCTTTTTCCATACTTCGTAAGAGTTGCTGTTATTTGCATCAATGAGGTAAATTTTTAAGGTCGCTTTTTTTACAGGGATGTTGTCAATCGTAATAGATACTGCTTCAGTAGGGCCTTGCTTGTCATCGTCATGGTAGTTCCAAACCATAACTGCGGCAGATTTTATATCCTTACTTGCCAATGCACCAATATCTGATTGCTCGCCTCTAATGCTTGTTTTAAGCACCTCTTCTAACAGATACATGCGGTTGCTTTCGCTTGTAATTCGTTTTCCTTTCATCATTCCAAACATCCTGAAAACATTAAGTACCGGTTTGTCTACTCCATTGGTAGCCAAATCTCGAAAACCATAAAACCAGGGTTGGTTTTCAAATTCGAACGACCAAGACACTGCGCCTAAAAAGTTGGCTTTAGTTTGGTCTGCCAGTAAATATTCCCTGGCAAATGTAGCTGCAGTATAACTAGAATACATGGTGCCATTGCGGTAAGCATTCTCAGGATTGGTCGTCATCCCGCAGGCTGCACAGCCTTCCGGGTCAGATTCGCCAATAATAATAGGGAGATCTTTAGTTTCGGGGTAAGACCTGGTTATTCTAAAACCTGTTTCTATATCGTTCAGTTGCGGCATCATGTCCATGCGCACTACGCCATTTATTAACCTCGGTGATCCTTTAGCGTGAAAAAGTACGGCATCAAGAGGCGCACCCTTTTCGCCAGTAGCATAATTAGTGCCCGATATACAATGTTTAATAAAGTTATTTAACCAATCCTGAGCATTTTTGGAACGTGTGCCGGCGATATCTAGTCCCCCCACTTTTGCTGTCGGCAAAGCTTTTTTTACCCCATCTGCAGCATAATCATACAGCTTAAAAAATTCTTCCTGAGTACCTTTCCAATATCCATTGGGCTCGTTCCATACTTCCCAATACCAGCTTTCTACTTCTTTCTGGCCATAACGGATTATGCAATGCTTTACCCACTGATACACCAACTCGCGCCATTTATCATAGTCTTTCGGCGGGTACGCCCAACCGGTCATAATATCAGAATAAGGATCGCCGGGTTTCCAATAGTGCCTGTAAGGTTTGGGATGTATTGAAAGGGCTTCTGGCATAAACCCTATCTGGGCAAGGGGCTTCATCCCTCTTTTAATGTAAGTATCAAAAATGCTATCAATAATTTTCCAGTTGTAAATTGGTTTTCCAGCGGTATCTTCGGTGTAGGCATTGGTAGAACCCCATTTTAAAGCACCGATACCATTTCCGCTAACGAGCAGACTGTGGGCGCGAACATAAACTGGTACGGGACTAAGCTTGGCGATTTCTGTTAACAACTTTTTACCGTCTTTCATGTATGTATAGTTCGGCTCATCATAACCAAACCATGCCCACACTGGCCGCATGGGTGCTATTTCTTTATTGAGGTCAACAGTAATTACTGCTTGTTTTAATATGTCCTGGCTATGCGCAGGCACCGTAGCTGAAAGCGAGGTGGTTATTAGTAAATAAAGAAATCGTTTATACATCATACGAGTTGAGTTCAAAAAGTAATCATTTTACTACCGTTCAACAAAGTCGCTAAAAATTATGATACTTGGCATTCCGTTAACCAATTTTTACAAAAAGCGTTTATTCAAAATCAATTACCTTTACCTCCGTGGAAGATCATATCATTAGCGTCAAGAACCTTAGTAAGCAATACCAGACTGCTCAAGCATCCGGTGTGAAGAACATTAGTTTCGACATTAAGCGGGGTCATATTGTTGGAATTATAGGTGAAAGCGGCAGCGGAAAATCAACACTCCTTAAAAGTATTTATGGATTGGTCAAAGCTGATGAAGGAGAATTGCAGTTTAATGGGAAAAGGATTCTTGGTCCGGATGAGCAACTTATCCCCGGGCATAAAGAAATGAAAATGGTTACCCAGGATTTCTCCCTAAACATTTACGCCAAGGTATATGATAACATTGCTTCGATGCTGTCCAATACCAATCTAAAATCCAAGCAGGAAAAGACCCAGGAGATGATGGAGCGCTTGCACATCGATCACCTGAAAGATAAGAAAATTACAGAACTGAGTGGGGGAGAACAGCAGCGTGTTGCCATCGCGAAGGCAATGGTCAGCGATACTTCTGTTTTATTGTTAGACGAGCCCTTTAGTCAGGTTGATGCATTGCTTAAAAATCAATTAAGAGCAGATATTAAACGCGTAGCCGCCGAGACAGGCATTACAGTAATCCTGGTATCGCATGATCCGGCAGACGGTCTTTTCCTTGCTGATGAACTACTGATCTTAAGACAAGGTGAGCTGTTGCAGCGTGGTGCGCCCGCAGATATTTATAACCATCCTGATCATATTTATACTGCACAGATATTGGGTAATGCCGTAGTGCTAAATGCTGATGAAGCCCTAAAACTCGGGCTTACAGTAACTCAGAAACATACCTTGTTTTATCCTGAATGGGTTGAGCTTAAGGGTGGCTGGAACAGCAGGCGTTTCCAAGTTTTAGATGTTTATTATAAAGGCTTTTACGAAGAGTTGTTATTGGAACGGAACGGTGTTAAAATAAGGGCAATACAATTGAACAGGGGAGCGCATAAAAAAAACGACCATGTTCAAGCGAGCGTTGGTCGTTTTTTAGGATATGATTAAATAATTAAGGGATATATTTTGATGCAATCACCACTACTTTTGCTTTTACTACCTTTGTCGGCTTTATAGGTTTTGGTGCTTGTAAGTCTGAACTTTGAATGTCTATAGCTATTCCTCCCTTAAATAATTCATAGCTGTAAGCATCGACATCGTAGACGTAAGGGAGTTGTATATAACTTCCACTATTTAATGGGTGGGATAAATAAACTAGAACTCCTTCATCATCAAGGGTTACCTGATCAATATCAGAACGCCTCCACTCGTAAGTATAAGTGAACCCATCTGCACTCAATACCCATTGATTTGGCTGAATGTCAAAGTTGTAGGTTCGGTTTGGGGTGTCCTGTAAAATAGTGTCTTTTTTGCACGACACTAGACCCAGTGTGGTGGTACAAAGGATTAAAAATAGGAGCTTTTTCATTGTGTGTTGGTTTTATTTGTGTGTACAACACATCATGCAAATCCTTTGCCACAAATAAGAAAATAATTATACCAGGTATTCAAATAAAGTCTGGTCATTATTCAGCTCAATAATCTCGAATTTAAAAGCTTTCATCCGCTCTACCAATGCCTGATAATCATCGCTGTTCGTCAGCTCAATTCCCACAAGTGCAGGGCCATTCTCTCTATTGGTTTTTTTAATAAATTCAAAGCGGGTAATATCGTCATGCGGACCTA
Organism: Pedobacter sp.; assembly: GCA_025351765.1. GTDB lineage: Bacteria > Bacteroidota > Bacteroidia > Sphingobacteriales > Sphingobacteriaceae > Pedobacter. The sequence continues at coordinate 21,664 of JANXVH010000104.1, read as the reverse complement.
ATACATTGTTTACAAACAATTTTAAAGCCCCCGGCCGCTGCGGAAAGCGCACTATGAAATAATGCTTTAAGCCTTCATATAAAAGAGATTTCTCTTTGATCTCCTGCATGCGCTCAATATCGTTATTTCCGCCACTTATCACACAAACCACCTTTTTGCCGGCAATGCTATCTTTGATCTGATCCAATGCGGTTACTGCAAGTGCTCCGGCAGGTTCTACTACGATGGCATCCTCGTTGTAAAGTTTCAAAATAGTGGTGCAGATCTTTCCTTCCGGAACCAGCAACATTTCGTCCAATACGGCTGCGCAAAGCTCGTAGGTTAAATTTCCAACACGTTTTACAGAAGCACCATCAACAAAGCGGTTGATCTCGGGCAGGGTAACTGGTCCGCCGTGTTCAAATGCTTTGAGCATAGATGGGGCACCTTCCGGTTCAATACCGATTAGTTTTATATCAGGGTTTCTCCCTTTCAGGTAGCTACCAACACCGGCAGCAAGGCCACCACCGCCAATAGGCATCACCACAACTTCAACATCTGGCAGGTCTTCCAGTATCTCCACGCCTACAGTACCCTGACCTTCTATGATACTGTAGTTATCAAAAGGAGGGATAAAGGTCATGTTGTGCTCCTTGGTATAGGCCAGTGCCTCCAAAAGACAATCATCAAACGTATCGCCAACCAATACCAGTTTAATGCTTCCGTTACCAAACATTTCTGTTTGTTTCACCTTTTGCCTGGGTGTAATCTCAGGCATAAAAATTACACCTTTGGTACCCAGTTTATCGCAAGAAAAAGCAACTCCCTGAGCATGGTTGCCGGCACTTGCACACACAATACCCCTGCCCAGTTCTTCTCCTGTCAGCTGACTGATCATATTGTAAGCACCCCTTAATTTATAAGACCGTACCACTTGCATGTCTTCCCGCTTCAGGTATACTGCGCAGTTGTACTTTTCAGATAGTTTCAGATTATAAATTAAGGGCGTGTGTTTTACAACATCTGCTAAACGTAATGATGCTGCGCTGGAGTCTAATTTCAAATCAATAGCTGTTATATGTTTTTAGCCAGCCAATCGCCAACCTCACTCGTTTTGTAAGCTTTGTTGGTTCCCGATAAATCTTCGGTAACAATACCTTCTGCCAGGGATTTGTTTACCACAGACCTGATTAGTTCAGCTTCTTCCGTTAAACCAAAAGCATCTTCAAACATCATCGCTGCAGAAAGTACTGTAGCCAAAGGATTGGCAATGTCTTTGCCCGCTGCTTGCGGATAAGAACCATGTATTGGCTCAAATAAAGAAGTATGAACACCAATGGAAGCGGATGGCATTAAACCCATAGAACCTGAAATTACAGAAGCCTCATCAGTTAAAATATCGCCAAATAGGTTTTCCGTGATCAACACATCATAAGTGTTCGGCCATTGTACCAATCGCATAGCAACTGCATCAACAAATTCATAGCTTACGGTAACTTCTGGATAATCTTTTTCCATGTCCTGTACCGTTTCTCTCCATAGGCGTGAGGTTTCTAAAACGTTAGCTTTATCTACGCAACAAAGCTTTTTACCTCTTGTCATAGCCATTTCAAAACCTAGTTTAGCAAGGCGCTGAACTTCTACTCTTGTATAGGTACAGGTATCAAAGGCAGTATTGCCATCGTCTGTTCTGCCTCTTTCTCCAAAATAAATGCCGCCAGTTAGCTCACGAAGGATGATCAGGTCAGTTCCTTCAATACGCTCTCTCTTTAAAGGCGAGTTATCAATCAAAGAGGGGAAGGTAAAAGTAGGGCGAACGTTAGCAAAAAGGCCTAGTTTTTTACGCATTTTTAAAAGACCTTGCTCTGGTCTTACCGTTGCTTTTGGGTCATTGTCGTATTTCGGGTGACCAATTGCACCAAATAATACTGCATCTGCAGCCATACAGATCTCATGTGTGGAGTCTGGATAAGGTTCGCCAACAGCGTCAATGGCACATGCTCCGGTTAAGGCAGGTGTCCAGGTAATTTCATGGTTAAATTTCTTTGCAATGGCATCAGATACTTTTACGGCCTGATCTATTACTTCAGGTCCTATTCCATCACCTGCCAAAAGGGCTATATTTAATTTCATACGTTGTTAAAATGTTTAATGTTTATGGTTGTTGCTGCATGCAGCTATTTTTATTAAATGATGTTCAGCATTTTCTGGGTAGCTTTTATGGCCGATACAGTTTGGTCAGAATCCAGCCCCCTGGTAATAAATATCCTAAGGTCAATTTCCCAGGTAATAATGGTTTCGCAAAGGGCATCAGAGTTACTGCCAGGTGCTATGCGTACTGCATAATCTATTAGTTTCGGTAAATCTCTACCTTTCTTTTTATAAACGTTTGCCAATGCATTCATAAAAGCGTTAAACTGCCCGTCACCCTGTGCGTTTTCTTCAAATTGTTCCCCTTCAATGGACACTGAGATGGTTGCAGACGGGCGTAAACCCATGGCATTCATCAAAGCATAAGATTTTACAATTACCTTTTCTTCATAAAGATTGCTATCAAGCACGTCAGATATGATATAGGGTAGATCCTCTTTGGTTACCGTTTCTTTCTTATCGCCCAGTTCAATTACACGTTGCGTAACTTTCTTTAAATCGGCATCGTTGAGCTTTAAGCCGAGTTCCTGTAGGTTTTTCTCAATATTGGCTTTGCCCGATGTTTTTCCAAGCGCATAACTGCGTTTTCTTCCGAAACGCTCTGGCAGCAAATCGTTAAAATACAGGTTGTTCTTATTGTCGCCATCAGCATGTATCCCCGCGGTTTGCGTAAATACATGGTCGCCCACAATAGGTTTATTAGAAGGTATCCTTACACCGGAAAACGTTTCAACCAACTTACTTACCTTATAAATGGAAGATTCGTTGATCTGTACTTCCACCTCTGGTGCAAAGTCGTGAATCACAGCAACAGCACTTGCCAGTGCTGCATTACCAGCGCGTTCACCCATACCATTTACGGTTAGGTGTAAGCCGCTGATGCCTGCTTTTACGGCTTCCAGTACGTTTGCCGTTCCCAGATCATAATCATTATGTGCATGGAAATCGAAGTGAATATCCGGATATTTGAAAGTTAGCTCTTTTATAAACTTATAACTTTCATGCGGCGTTAAAATACCTAATGTATCTGGTAGTAATATTCGTTTTACAGGTTGTGTTGCCAGGAAATCCAAAAATTGGAGTACATACTCTGGAGAGTTCCGCATGCCATTGCTCCAATCTTCCAGGTAAACATTGGTAGCGATATTATGGCTTGCTGCCAGTTCAATAACGTGCTTAATCTCTGAGAAATGCTGCTCAGGAGTTTTCTTTAGTTGATGTGTTAAATGATTTAAAGAGCCTTTAGTTAATAGGTTTTGCACCTTAACCCCAGCATTTACCATCCAATCAATTGAAACACCATTGTCTACAAACGCAAGCACCTCAATCCTGTTGGCATAGCCATTGGCATGTGCCCAGCTCAATATAGATTTAACAGCTTGAAACTCTCCTTCAGATACCCTAGCCGAAGCAATTTCTACCCTGTCTACATGAAGTTCTTCCAGTAAAAGCTGGGCAATGGTCAATTTTTCAGAACTAGAAAAAGACACTCCCGATGTTTGTTCCCCATCGCGGAGCGTTGTGTCCATTATCTCTATTTTCCTTCTTTCCATTTACGGCGCTGGTTAAAGTGGTAGCTGTGCCGCAAATTCCTCAATTTCAGGTTTTATGCTTTGCAGGTAGTCAATGTCATCAAATCCGTTAAGCATGTTGTGCTTTTTATACGGGCTGATCTCAAAAATTTCTTTTTCTCTGGTTGCTAAAAGCGTGATCGTTTGGTCAGCTAAGTTTACTTCCAGTTCTGTGTTTGGATCAGCAAAAATTGCTTCGAAGATCTTTTCAGCAAATTCCGGACTAACCTGCACTGGCAATACGCCAATGTTAAGGCAGTTATTTCTAAAGATATCTGCAAAGAAACTGGATACTACGCATCTAAAGCCGTAATCATATACTGCCCATGCAGCATGTTCTCTTGAAGATCCCGAACCAAAGTTCTTGCCGCCAACCAAAATCTTGCCGCTGTAAACAGGGTTGTTCAATACAAACTCAGGTTTAGGCGTATCGTCGCCATTGTATCTCCAGTCGCGGAACAAGTTATCTCCAAATCCAACGCGCTCTGTTGCTTTTAAGAAACGCGCAGGTATCAATTGATCGGTATCCACATTCTCAATCGGTAATGGAACTGCAGTACTCGTTAATATATCAAATTTATCGTAAGCCATTTTAATGTTGTTTTGTGTTCTACAAAGTTCTTTTGATTGTTCTTAAGCGTTGGCAGTCTCCAAATCCTGCATCATTGTTCTTGGATCTGTTACTACTCCAGTAATCGCAGCTGCTGCAGCAACCAGCGGACTAGCAAGCATAGTTCTGGAACCCGGGCCTTGTCGCCCTTCAAAGTTCCTGTTAGATGTACTCACCGCGTACTTACCTGCAGGTATTTTATCATCGTTCATAGCTAAACAGGCAGAACAGCCGGGCTGGCGTAAAACGAAACCAGCATCATTCAAGATGTCCAATAAACCTTCTTCTTTGATCTGGCTTTCCACAATGTGAGAGCCTGGAACCAACCATACGGTAACATCATCAGCTTTATGTTTTCCTTTTACCAATGCGGTAAAGGCTCTAAAATCTTCAATCCTTCCGTTTGTGCAGCTGCCTACAAATACAAAATCAACTTTTTTACCGATCATAGAATCACCCTCAGAGAAACCCATGTAGCCTAAAGATTTTGCATAGGTAGTAGCGCCACCTTCAGCATGCTCAGCATCAGGAATTTCTTTAGAAATACCCATACCCATACCTGGGTTTGTACCATAAGTGATCATTGGTTCAATTGAAGAACCATCGAAAGTTAATTCTTTATCGAAAACAGCATCCGGATCAGTCTTTAGAGTTCTGTAATAAGCTAATGCCCTATCCCATGATTCGCCTTTCGGACTGAACTCTCTGCCTTTAACGTACTCAATTGTAGTCTCATCAGGAGCGATCATACCACCGCGTGCACCCATTTCAATGCTTAAGTTACAAACCGTCATACGGCCTTCCATAGTCATGTTTTCAAAAACATCACCTGCATATTCTACAAAATAACCAGTGGCACCAGAGGTAGAAAGTTGTGAGATGATAAACAAAGCAACATCTTTAGGAGTAACGCCAAGGCCTAATTTACCATTCACATTGATACGCATTTTTTTAGGCTTAGGTTGCATAATACATTGTGTAGAAAGCACCATTTCTACTTCAGAAGTACCTATGCCAAAGGCGATTGCGCCAAAAGCACCATGTGTAGAAGTATGGGAATCTCCGCATACTATAGTAGCACCGGGTTGCGTAATGCCGTATTCCGGACCAACAACATGCACAATGCCGTTTTTCTGGTGACCTAAACCCCAGTGGCTGATACCATATTCGTTTGAGTTTGATTCCAATGCCTTTAGCTGATTAGCAGAAAGTGGATCTGCAACCGGCAAATGCTGGTTAATGGTTGGTGTATTGTGATCTGCCGTAGCAAAAGTACGCTCCGGGAAAAGCACTTTAATTCCTCTGTTTTTTAATCCTAAAAAGGCTACAGGGCTGGTTACTTCGTGGATAAGATGGCGGTCAATAAAAAGTACATCAGGACCACCTTCTATTTTACGTACTACGTGAGTGTCCCAAACCTTGTCAAATAATGTCTTGCTCATTTTTGTTTAGTTATATATTGTTATTTACAAAAACTGGTTATGCCAATTGTTGCTTACCCATCATTGCTAACAGGTCGTTATCATTAATGTCTATTTTTTTATCAGCTAGAGTAAGGAAGCTGTGGTATACCAAACTCAGTTCTTCTTTGCTCAGGTTAAAGCCCAAACGCTCCAGGTGGAATTTTAAAGCATGCCTGCCGCTACGCGCAGTAAGCACAATACTTGCATCAGGGAAACCCACATCTTCTGGTCTGATGATCTCATAATTCTCGCGATTTTTAAGGAAGCCATCTTGGTGTATTCCAGAACTGTGTGCAAATGCATTGCTACCTACAATAGCTTTGTTAGGCTGTACAGGCATCCGCATTTGCGAGCTTACCATACGGCTAAGCTCATAAAAATTCTTAGAATTGATGTTGGTATATAAACCTAACACCTGGTGTGTTTTAAGGATCATGACTACCTCTTCAATAGAAGTGTTGCCTGCACGTTCACCAATACCGTTAATAGTACCTTCAATTTGGCGGGCACCATTTTGTAAACCTGCGATGGAGTTGGCAGTAGCCAAACCGAGATCATTATGGCAATGCACAGAGATGATGGCCTGATCTATGTTTTTTACGTTTTCTTTAAGAAATTTGATCTTGCTGCCATATTGGTCTGGAAGGCAATAACCATTGGTATCAGGTATGTTTACCACTGTAGCACCTGCTGCAATTACAGCCTCAATCATTTGGGCCAGGTAATGCACATCAGCTCTTCCAGCATCTTCTGCATAAAACTCAATGTCTTCTACAGATTTCTTGGCGTATTTAACGGCCTCAACCGCACGTTCCAGTATTTCTTCTCTGGTGCTGTTAAATTTATGTTTAATGTGCATGTCAGACGATCCGATACCGGTATGGATACGTGGTCTTTTTGCGTACTGTAATGCGGCAATGGCCGAATCAATATCACCTTTGTTTGCACGCGTAAGCGCACAGATGATCGGCTCAGAAACAGCTTTAGAAAGCGCAACTACGCTCTGGAAGTCGCCCGGACTAGAAATCGGGAATCCTGCCTCGATAACATCAACACCAAGTGCTTCCAGTTCTTTTGCTATCTCAACTTTTTCTGGTGTAGACAACTGGCATCCAGGTACCTGTTCTCCATCACGAAGTGTGGTGTCAAACACATAAACTCTATTTGGATCGTGTAGCATATTTCTTAGTGTTTAATTAGTATATGATTTTGTGCGTTAAATATATTCTTCTTCATGGTATTATGCGCGCTCCAGTAAAATTTCTGCAGATTTTACAGCGCCATTTTCTAATAAGATTTTTTTTTCTATACAGTCTGGCAGCTGTGATTCAAAATGCCCCACGTAAATTAAAGTGGTTCCATTCTTACACAGGCCGTCTACCAGTCTGTTAAAATGTTGTGTTTGTTGCTGGTCTAAACCCTGGCAGGGCTCATCCAGGATCAATAGTTCCGGGTTTTTAATAAGCGTTCTGGCCAGCAAAGCCAGTCGCTGTTTACCCAAGGGTAGTTCGTTCATCAATACCTTGCTATGCTCGCGCAGCCCAAAATATTCCAATAGCTCGTTAACCTGCCCGGATCTGGTAGAACCCGGTTCGCAAAACAAGCCTGAGCTGTCGTAAAATCCTGAAGCAACACTTTGCCAAACCGTAGCCGATGGGTCAAAGTACCAGTGTAATTCTGGTGATATCAGTCCGATGCGTCTTTTGATGTCCCAGATGCTTTCTCCCGTACCTCTTTTATAACCAAACAGGCTAAAATCATTGGAATATGCTTGTGGATGATCGCCGCAAACCAGACTCAATAAGGTCGACTTACCCGAACCATTTGATCCTTGCAACAACCATTTTTCGCCGGGCTCCACTATCCAATTGATATTTGTAAGTACCCGTTTATCTCCATAACTAATGTTTACATTAGTCATTTTTATTACACTACCGGAAAAAGTAGGAGTGGGGCTTTCACTTAAAAAAACCGGGATAGATTTAGGTGTGAAGTCATTAGTAGGGTTAGAAATGCGCTCACCTGCAGAAATCTCTATCAGCTTTCCGTTCTTGATCTCCGCAAAGCGATCCATACAAGAAGGAATTTCTACATCATTACTAATTAAGATCAATTGTGTTCCTTTAGCAGAAACCGCATTCAGCAAAATGTTCAGGTTTTCTCTGGATTGTTTATCCAAACCATTATAAGGCTGATCAAGGATTAGCATCTGAGGTGCTAACCAAACTGCTTTTACTAACTGCAATTTCTTATGTTCTCCACTTGATAACTGGATTAGGGTAGAATCCAACAAGTCAGAAAAGCCGAGTTGTTTAACCGTCTGCAAAGCATCGTTAAAAGAAAGTTTTTGCTTCTTACCATAGTCTTCTAATTCTGCACGGACGGTAGTAGTTACCTCGGCCGACTGTTTATTATACCGCTGCTGATAATAGAAGTTAGATTGGCCTTCTAAATCTTTAAACTGATACCAGTTGGCCACATAATGTATAACCGGAGGCAGTGCTGCCTCCGGATTAAAGTTGATCTCTATATTGCCATTTGCCTTAATCAAACCGGCAATGGTCTTTGCAAGTGATGTTTTTCCACTTCCACTTTCTCCACATACCAACCAGTTATCCGATGGATAGATAATCCAATTCAGATCCCGCAATACCGCTTTTTGGCGGTACCATAGGTTTAAGTTGGTGATATGGACGACGGGGTTGGACATTTTTTCTTGCTTATGCTGTTTTGATTGCTTTCATTGCAGTCATTGCTTTTCTTAAAGTAGCGCCAATAACTTCCACTTCGTGCGAGCGGATAGCTTCATTTACCGCTATAAGCGCCCTGTTGTCAACCGCACCATCTTTGCCTTCATTAAAGTTCTTACCAACAAGGTCAGTATCTACCTTTTTCATGAAATCGGCCAATAATGGCTTACAAGCCTGGTCAAATAAATAACAACCGTACTCTGCAGTATCAGAAATTACGCGGTTCATTTCAAACAATTTTTTACGTGCAATAGTATTAGCGATAAGTGGAGTTTCATGTAGCGACTCGTAGTAAGCAGATTCTGGTTTAATACCAGCTTGTACCATAGTTTCAAAAGCCAACTCAACACCAGCCCTTACAAAAGCAACCATTAAAGTATAGTTATCGAAATATTCTTGATCGCCAATTTTAACATTACCTGCCGGAGTTTTTTCGAAAGCAGTTTCGCCAGTTTCAGCACGCCATGCCAAAAGGTTCTTGTCACCATTCGCCCAGTCTACCATCATAATGCGGCTAAACTCTCCGCTCATGATATCATCCTGGTGTTTCTGGAACAATGGGCGCATAATGTCTTTCAGCTCTTCAGAAATTTCAAAAGCTTTGATCTTGGCAACATTGCTTAACCTGTCCATCATGGCTGTAATACCACCTTGCTTTAACGCTTCAGTAATAACTTCAACACCATATTGCACCAATTTAGAAGCGTAACCGGCATCAATACCCTTCTCCACCATCTTATCAAATGATAAAATAGAACCTGTTTGCAACAAACCACAAAGGATGGTTTGCTCGCCCATTAGATCTGATTTTACCTCAGCAACAAAAGATGATTTTAAAACACCGGCTTTATGACCACCTGTTCCAACGCAGTAAGCTTTAGCTTGCAATAATCCCTTTCCTTCAGGATCATTTTCAGGGTGAACCGCGATAAGGGTTGGTACACCAAATCCCCTAACATATTCTGCCCTAACTTCACTACCCGGACATTTTGGAGCTACCATAATCACCGAAAGGTCTTTACGAATCTGCATGCCTTCTTCAACGATATTGAAACCGTGTGAGTATAGTAATGTTGCACCTTGTTTCATCAAGGGCATAATTGCATTAACTACAGCAGTATGCTGCTTATCTGGAGTAAGGTTGATGACCACATCAGCCGTAGGAATCAATTCTTCATAAGTGCCTACAGTGAAACTGTTTTCTGTGGCATTTTTCCATGAATCTCTTTTGCCTTCAATAGCTTCTTTACGTAGCGTATAAGAAACATCTAAACCACTATCTCTTAAATTTAAACCTTGGTTAAGGCCTTGCGCACCACAACCAACAATTACCAGTTTTTTTCCCTTTAAAGCATTTACGCCGTCTACAAATTCAGAACTGTCCATGAAATCACAGACACCCAATTGGTTTAATTTTTCTCTAAGAGGTAGCGTGTTAAAATAATTTGACATCGTTTTTATTGTTTTTTGATTATTAGGTTCTTTTTATATTTATTTTGTTCCGTCATTGCGAGGAACGAAGCAATCCTCTATGTCTGGGAGATTGCTTCGTTCCTCGCAATGACAGCATTTTCGCAATGACTGCATCCTCGCAATACTATGTTTACATGGTAAACACGTTTTTCTCTTGATCAAGAAACTCGTTCTCAATAACATCCTGTCCGGGTTCTTCGCGTTCAAACTCTCTCAGCTTAGCATTAAAGCCTTCACTGTCTTTAATGATCGCTACCCGCGCACTGCGTACAAATTCAATCAGTCCGTAAGGCTGCAATACTTCAATCAGTTTATCCGTCTCTTCTCTGTGTCCCGTGGTTTCAAAAACAGTATAATCTTTTCTGATCACTACTGCCCTTGCACCATTTTCACGTAGCAGGCGTTCTACTATAACTTTTTCTACAATCGTATCTGTTGGCACCTTATAAAGCGCTAGTTCCTGCCAGATGATGTCATCGTTAGTATTAAAATATACCTTCAATACCTCTACCTGTTTTTCTATTTGGCGGGCAAGCTTGCGTACCACGTCTTCAGATTCTGTAATGAGAATATTAAAACGGTGAATGTGTTCAATCTCAGAAGGGGAGACATTCAAACTTTCAATATTGATCTTCCTTCTTGAAAATATAATGGCGATGCGGTTTAATAAGCCGATCTGGTTCTCGGTATAAACAGTAATGGTGAATTCCTGCTGCTGATTAGTTTCTATATTAGAATTGCTCATGATCTTTAATTATTTAAGTCTGATTTCACTTACACTACATCCTTGTGGTACCATTGGGAATACGTTGTGCTCTTTAGTTACCATCACTTCTAATAGGTAAGAACCCTTGTGGTTAAGCATCTCTTCTAAGGCACCTACCAAATCGTCGCGTTCGGTAACTCTTTTTCCTTTGATGTAATAAGAATCAGCAAGCTTCACAAAGTCCGGGCTTTTAATATCTACAAATGAATAGCGTTTCTCATTGAACAACTGCTGCCATTGGCGAACCATGCCTAAGAACTGATTGTTCAGGATCATGATCTTAACTTCAACGCCAGACTGCATAATGGTACCCAGTTCTTGTAAAGTCATTTGGAAACCACCATCTCCGATAACGGCAACTACAGTACGATCGGGTGTGCCAAACTTAGCGCCTATAGCGGCCGGTAAGCCAAAACCCATAGTACCCAAGCCGCCGCTGGTAATGTTGCTTCTGGTTTTGTTGAAATGTGCGTAACGACAAGCCACCATTTGATGCTGACCAACGTCAGTAACAATTACTGCTTCACCTTTGGTTAGTATATTTAATTGGTTAATCACTTCGCCCATGGTTAGCTCTCCAGTAACCGGGTTTAGTTCATTTTGTATCAAAGTTTCCTGCTCAATTTTATCAAAAGCGCGAAACTCGTTTACCCATTCTGTATGTTGTGTTGCTTCAATCAATGCAGTTAGCATAGGCAGAGTTTCCTTGCAATCTCCCCAAACAGGAACATCCGCTTTCACATTCTTGTCTATTTCCGCAGGGTCGATATCCAGATGTATCACTTTGGCTTGTTTAGCATATTTGTCCAGGCGACCGGTTACCCTATCGTCAAACCTCATTCCGATGGCAATCAACACATCACAAGAGTTGGTTTGAACATTAGGGCCATAGTTACCATGCATACCAAGCATACCTACATTTAATGGATGATCTGTTGGAATAGCACCAGCGCCTAATATAGTCCAGGCTGCAGGAATACCGCTTTTTTCTACAAAAGCTTTAAACTCCTGCTCTGCTCTACCCAATAATACACCCTGACCAAACAAGATAAAAGGTTTTTTAGCGGCATTGATCAATGCCGCAGCTTGTTCTACATATTCTTTCCTTACATGAGGCTTTGGTCTGTAACTACGAATGTGGTTACATGGCTTGTGCCCTTCGTAATCAAATAATTGTATCTGAGCATTCTTGGTAATGTCTATCAGCACAGGGCCTGGGCGGCCACTTTTTGCAATATAAAACGCCTTAGCTAAAGCCGCAGGAATTTCACTCGCATCAGTTACCTGGTAGTTCCATTTGGTAACAGGAGTAGTGATGTTGATCACATCAGTTTCCTGGAAAGCATCTGTACCCAAAAGGTGAGCAAAAACTTGTCCGGTAATGCAAACCATTGGCGTGCTATCTATCTGCGCATCGGCCAAACCAGTTACCAGGTTAGTTGCACCCGGACCACTTGTGGCAAATACAACACCTACCTTGCCCGATGTTCTGGCATAGCCCTGAGCGGCATGTGTTGCGCCTTGCTCATGACGAACCAGTATGTGTTGTAATTTTTCATTGTAATCATATAATGCATCATAAATAGGCATGATGGCGCCTCCAGGATAGCCAAAAACGACATCTGTTCCTTCGGCAATTAATCCTTCCAATAAAGCTACAGAACCCGTTACCGATATAGTTTTCTTCGGTTCAGTTTGGGTGGTTATTTCTGCTTGTGCTAATTCCATATTACTATTTTTAGTATAAGTTCTTAATAATTATCCCGTGAAGGCATCTGTTACGCAGCCTTCACTTGCGTTGCTCACTTGTTTAAGGTATTTGTATAAAACACCTTTTGTGACGGGTGGTGGCAACTGTTTCCAAAGGGATCTGCGTACGGCAAGCTGTTCATCAGTTAAGTTCACATTGATGGAGTTGGTTTTTACATCAATAGTGATGATGTCATCATCATGTACCAGCGCGATATTACCGCCATCCCATGCTTCAGGAGTGATGTGACCCACTACAAATCCATGGGTACCACCAGAGAAACGACCGTCAGTAATCAATGCAACAGATTTACCTAAGCCAGCTCCAATGATTACAGAAGTTGGTTTAAGCATTTCAGGCATACCTGGAGCACCTTTAGGACCCACCTGCCTGATCACTACAACATCTCCGCTCTTTACTTTTCCACTTTGTATACCTGCAATCAGGTTTTTCTCGCCATCAAATACACGCGCCGGACCAACAAATTTCTCCCCTTCTTTGCCGCTGATCTTTGCAACAGCGCCTAATGTAGCCAGGTTACCGTATAGCATTTGAAGGTGACCAGTTTCTTTTATCGGTTCAGTAATAGGGAATATGATTTTCTGTGTTTCAAAATCAAGATCAATGGCATCAGCAATGTTCTCCGCAATCGTTTTGCCTGTTACTGTGATGCAGTCGCCATGAATCAGGCCTACTTTTAATAAATATTTTAATACAGCCGGTACACCACCTATAGCATGCAAATCTTCCATTAAATAAGCGCCGCTAGGTTTTAGATCGCCCAATACCGGCGTGCTGTCGCTAATCCTTTGGAAATCTGCTAAAGTAAGCGACAAGCCGACAGATTTAGCTACGGCGATTAAATGAATCACTGCGTTGGTAGAACCTCCCAAAACCATAACGGTAACTATCGCATTGTGAAATGCCTTTTCGGTCATAATATCCGATGGCAATATGTTTTTCTCCAGCAGGATTTTAATGTATTTACCAGCTTCTATGCATTCATTCTTTTTCTCTTCGCTAAGCGCTGGATATGAAGAGCTATAAGGTAAGCTCATGCCTAAAGCCTCAATTGCTGAAGCCATGGTATTTGCAGTATACATGCCGCCGCAAGCACCCGCACCCGGACAAGCGTTTCTAATTACACCCTGAAAATCTTCTTCTTCAAGATTGCCAGCGAGCTTTTGTCCCAAAGCTTCAAATGCAGAAACAATGTTTAAAGCCTGACCTTTGTAACTCCCAGAGTGGATGCTGCCGCCATATACCATAATAGATGGGCGGTTTAAACGACCCATTGCCATTACAGAACCAGGCATGTTTTTATCGCAACCAGGAACGGTTATTAAGGCATCGTAATATTGTCCACCACAAATGGTTTCAATGGAATCTGCAATCACATCCCTGGAAACCAGGGAGTAGCGCATACCATCAGTACCGTTAGACATTCCATCGCTTACACCAATGGTGCCGAAGGTTAAACCCACCATATCGTTTTTCCAGACACTCTCTTTCACAATCTGTGCTAAACTGTTTAAGTGCATGTTGCAGGTATTCCCATCGTAACCCATGCTGGCAATACCTACCTGGGCTTTATCCATATCCGCTTTGGTTAAACCAATTCCGTATAACATGGCCTGCGCTGCCGGCTGTGTAGGATCCTGTGTGAAAACTTTACTGTATCTGTTTAATTCTGGTGTTTCTGACATTATTTAACTGTTTATTATTATTCACTTATTACTCAAAATTCAATACTTCGTAGTTAACTACTAGATTATTGTTTCATAGTTTTGTTTATCCAATACCAAGCTTTTATAAGTTCGCTGTATAGTTGCTCCTGCACTTTCAGTCCACGTTAAAGGAAATACATAATCATCTACCGATGCCAGACCTGCAATTTCAGTGGCAGTACCGCATAAAAATGCACTATCTGCATGCTTCAAGTCTTTAACCGTTAAGTGCTTCTCAGTAAGTTCTATATCCAGCACCCGGCAAAGATCAATTACAGTTGCCCTGGTAAGGCCGGGTAAGATATTGCCAAGAGGAGGTGTAAACAGCCGACCGTTCTTTTCTATAAATATATTTGCGCCCGGTGCTTCCGCAATGTTTCTATTCATGTCAAGCAACAAAGCTTCATCAAATCCTTTACTTTTAGCTTCCGTAGTGGCAAGGATAGAGTTTACATAATTACCGCTTGCTTTAGCTTCCATAGGAGTAGATTTAGGGTTTGGCCTTTCATAGCTGGATATGCCCAATCTAAGTAGCTCGCTGCCCGAATAGGCACCCCATTCCCAGGCACATATCATAATAGAAGAATCCTGTGCGGCAACTAAAGTCATGCTAGGCGGGCAGTATATAAGCGGTCTGATGTAAGCATCTTTCAGGTTGTTCAACTCTAAAAGTTTATAGGTTTGCTTGATCAGATCATTTACCTTCCATTTAAAGGGAATATGCAGCAATTCTGCAGAACGTTTTAAGCGTTCAAAATGTTCCCTTGCCTTAAATATTCGGGTGCCGTTGTGGGTGTTATAAGCCCTGATACCTTCAAAAACCGCATATCCATAGTGGAGCGACTGTCCGTATAGATCAGTAGTTACATCAACTGCCCGTTCGAACTGCCCATTTGTGAATAATATGGTTTCTGAATTATAGTATTGCATTTAACAGATATTTAATTTTAATTCGGCTTGTTCATTAAAAAAGCGCCATTTTGGGTGGCGCTTCGTATATTTTGTTTTATATGTTATAGCTGCGCCTGATGCTTCTGGTTTAAGAGAAGAATTACGTTAATAATGACAATTAGTAATATGCTTGTTATAATATTCATGTTGTTAATACTCGTGTTATTTTATAAAAACCAATTTAGTGCTTGCTATTTAAACTATCAATAGGAGATGCAAAATAAATGAAAAAAAATATTATATTGCTATTCAATTAAAAAACGATACAATATATCTGATAAAACTACAATAACCTATCTTAAAGTGGAGGCTACTATACCAAATATGAAATCGGTATTCGGTATAGATGCTATGCTTACATTATAATTAATCGTGTTTTCTGCGTAAAATGCGCAAAGTGACAGTCAAGGTTGTAAAAAAGGTTTGAAAATAGATCATAAAAAAAGCCCTCTGAAAAATTGAGGGCTTTTTAATATTATGGTTTTTAAAATACTAAACAACCCCTTCGGCCAACACAATAATTTTGTTTTTTAAAACCTCTACCACGCCACCTTTAATAAAAAAAGTATCTTCAGTTGCATTAGTTTTAATAATTACCAGCCCATCTTCTAAAGTCGAAATAATAGGAGCATGGTCTTTCAAAATCTGGAAAGAACCCATCGTGCCAGGAACAGTAACAGAAGTTACTTCGCCTTCAAAAACTTTCTTATCTGGTGTTAATATTTCTAATGTCATTGTTAAATCTACTTTATGCGTTCGCTTCAGCTAATAGCTTTTTACCTTTTTCAATAGCCTCATCAATGCTTCCAACTAAGTTGAATGCAGCTTCAGGATATTCATCAACTTCACCATCCATGATCATGTTAAATCCTTTGATGGTATCTTTAATGTCAACCAATACACCTTTTAAGCCGGTGAACTGTTCAGCAACGTGGAAAGGCTGAGATAAGAAACGCTGAACACGACGTGCGCGTGAAACAATTAGTTTATCTTCTTCAGATAACTCGTCCATACCTAAGATGGCGATGATATCCTGCAATTCTTTATAGCGTTGTAAAGTTTCCTTAACTCTTTGAGCCGTATTGTAATGCTCATCACCTAAAATAGTTGGCGAAAGGATACGTGAAGTAGAATCCAGAGGATCTACCGCTGGATAGATACCAAGTTCAGCAATTTTACGTGACAATACAGTAGTTGCATCCAAGTGGGCAAATGTAGTAGCCGGAGCAGGGTCAGTTAAATCATCCGCAGGAACGTAAACGGCCTGTACAGATGTAATTGAACCACGTTTTGTTGAAGTAATACGCTCTTGCATCAAACCCATCTCTGTAGCTAGAGTTGGTTGATATCCTACAGCAGAAGGCATACGGCCTAAAAGTGCAGATACCTCAGAACCAGCCTGAGTAAACCGGAAGATGTTGTCAACGAAGAAAAGGATGTCCTTTCCAGCGCCTTCGCCATCACCATCACGGAAATATTCAGCAACCGTTAATCCTGATAATGCCACACGTGCACGTGCACCAGGAGGTTCGTTCATTTGACCGAATACCAACGTTGCTTTAGACTCTTTTAATTTTTCAATATCAACCGTTTTTAAGTCCCATCCGCCTTTTTCCATAGAGTGAAGGAATTCTTCACCGTAGTTAATAACGCCAGACTCAATAAACTCACGTAAAAGGTCGTTACCTTCACGAGTACGTTCACCAACACCAGCAAATACAGATAAACCTGCATAAGCTTTCGCAATGTTGTTTACCAACTCCATGATCAATACAGTTTTACCAACACCAGCACCACCAAACAAACCGATCTTACCACCTTTTGCATAGGGCTCCAATAGATCGATCACTTTAATACCAGTAAAAAGCACTTCAATTTCAGTAGATAGCTCATCAAATCTAGGAGGAGCATTGTGAATTGGACGGCCACCTGTTTTGTCAACTGCGTTGATACCATCAATTGCCTCACCTACAACATTGAAAAGACGACCTTTAATTTGATCACCAATAGGCATTTTAATAGGAGCGCCGCTATCTATTGCCTGCATTCCACGAACTAAACCATCAGTAGAGTCCATCGCAATTGCGCGAACGCGGTCTTGTCCAAGATGTTGTTGAACTTCTAAAACGACTTTCTGTCCGTTTTCTTTTGTAATCTCTAATGCAGAGAAAATCTGAGGTAAATGAGCATCGTCAGCAAAACTCACGTCAACTACCGGCCCTATAATCTGCGCTATTTTTCCAATGTTAGGCATAAATTGTTTTGGGTAAATTTATAAATATCAAATTGTTAAAGGCCGTTTTGTAAGCCCGCAATTCGGTCTGCAAAGTTAAAATTTTTATACAAAAATTGCATATATAAATAAAAAGATTTTCCACAGATGTTTTAAACCAATTTATCCTATCTTAACACATCACAATTAACCACGCTTAAAGCCATGAAAACCATTTTAATAACAGGTAGTAACGGACTCCTTGGTCAGAAAATTACAGAGCGAATATTGCAAACCAAACAGTTCAGTTTAGTGGCTACTTCAAAGGGTCTAAACCGCTACCCTGTTAAGGGAGGCTATACCTACGCTGAAATGGACATCTTAAACGCTGCGCAGGTACGTGAAGTGATTGAGTCTTTCAAACCCGATGCTATTATTCATACTGCGGCAATGACTAATGTGGATACCAGCGAAGCCCAACCCGAACTTGCTCATAAGCTAAATGTTGAGGCGGTAAAAGTGCTGGCAAGTATAGCTGAAGAGCACAATATCCAGTTGGTTCACTTATCAACAGATTTTATTTTTGATGGTGCAGATGGACCTTATAATGAATTAGCACCAGCGTGTCCGCTAAGTCATTATGGTAAAACCAAACTGGCCGGCGAAGAGGTTATCAAAAATACACCCTGCCGCTGGGCTATTATTCGTACCATTTTAGTTTACGGTGTAGTAAGCGATATGAGTCGTAGTAACATTGTGCTTTGGGCAAAAGGCGCATTAGAGAAAGGAGAAGCTATAAACGTAGTGAACGATCAATGGCGGATGCCTACACTTGCGGAAGATCTGGCTAATGGATGTTTGCTTGCGGTAGAGAAGAATGCCTATGGCGTATTTAACATTTCCGGTAAAGACATGATGAGTGTAGCAGAATTAGTAGGGCGCGTAGCCGATTTCTGGAGTTTGGATAAAAGCATCATTACAGAAGTAAGTTCTAGCAGTTTAAATCAAACCGCAAAGCGACCTGTTAAAACGGGTTTTATCTTAGATAAAGCCATTAAAGAATTAGGCTATAAGCCCCATACCTTTGAGGAAGGTCTGAGTCTTATAGACAAACAGTTAAAGATGCAAGGATAGAAGCAGGCTATGCTTGCTCCAGGTCAGCGATGATTAATTTTTTCATTTTCATGAGCGCTTGCATGGCGCGTTGTCCCTTTTCAGGATTGCCGACTAGCGCACCCAAATTTTTAGGGATAATTTGCCAGCTAACCCCATATTTATCCACTAACCAGCCGCATTGCACTTCCTTACCGCCATTGCTAGATAGCGTATCCCAGTATTTATCAATTTCAGCCTGATCTTCACACTCTACTACCAGCGATAAGGCATCAACAAATTGAAAGCCATGGTTGGCAGAGCTATCCATCGCCATTGCGATAAAATTTTTGATCTTAAACTGACCATGTTTAACCAAGCCAGGCTTATCAGCATCACCTTCTGCATATTCCATGATGCCCTGAATGTTTGAATCAGAGAAAAGCCCGGTGTAAAAATGTATTGCTTCACTTGCTTTACCTACGTTTTCGCTCGTAAACATTAAGGTGGGGCTAAACTTTTGAGGAGTATCAGCCTTGCTGCCAGTATATAATTGCCAGTTGACCCCAAATTTATCCTGTACCCATGCATATTTCGGACTCCAGTCATAGCTTCCTAATGGCATAAGCACTTGACCATCAATAACAAGGTTGTTATAATATCCTTCAGTTTCTTCTGCTGTTTCTCCAATTACCATAAAAGAAATGGAGGGATTAGGTACAGATGAAGGACCATCATTAAGGAGCATCAACTTTTGTCCGCTTAGTTGGATTTGTATCACATAAAAAGAACTTTGGATGATACTGCCATCTCCAAATGCATTGATGTAAAAATCTGCTGCTTCTGCTACTTTGCCTTTAAGCGTAAAGCAAGGATAAATTTGATTGGTTAGTGTCGCCATTTTTAAGAATGAGTTTAAACAAAAATACAATTGCTTTTCAAATTTTTTAAGGTTAAGTACGACAAATAAGCGGGGAACATGCGACAGTTTTCAACTTAGGGTAAGTGGTTTTCTTCGATATGAGATGCATAAAAATCGGTGTTGGCTGGGTGTATTCACCCAGAACATAGCCCTAGAAGGCCGAAAAGACCCAGAAACTTAACTTTTTTGTGTGCAAGCCATATAAAACAAACTTCAATTCGTAGCGATAAAAAGTTACCACCATTGCAAGTTACACTCGTGTATTTTAGAGCGTTAATTCTACGGGGAGTAACTAAAAAAAGATTCGATTACTTTTAGCTGGTTTTTAACTTTACATTTGGAAAAAAAATAGCAGATGGCATTACAGATAGGAGATAGCGCTCCAGATTTTAAATTGTTTAGTTCTGAACTAAAAGAAGTTACATTATCAGATTACAGAGGAAAGAAATTGGTAATTCAATTTTTTCCAATGGCTTTTACAGGTGTTTGTACTACACAGCTTTGTACCATGCGTGATAGCTTTGGATATTATACAGGTATGAATGCGGAGGTAGTAGGTATTTCTGTTGATTCGCCGTTTACCTTAGCTAAATTCAAAGAAGATCAATCTTACCAGTTTCCCTTACTTTCAGATTTCAATAAAGAAGTTTCTAAGGCTTACGGTGCATTTTACGAAGATTTTGTATTTAATTTAAAAGGTGTTTCTAAACGCGCAGCTTTCGTAATTGATGAGCAAGGCACGATTATCCATACCGAAGTATTGGAAGATGCAGGTAATATGCCTGATTTTGCAGCAATTAAAAACGCAATAGAGGGTTAATTATCAGTTTGTTGAAGTGATATACCTAGTAATTTTTTCAAAAAAATTGCTAAATTGAATCTCAAGCGTTACTTTTGCAGTCCGTTAACGAAACGGGAGGTATATTAAACATCTTAAAATTGCATTTGTAGCTCAATTGGATAGAGCATCTCACTACGGATGAGAAGGTTTGGGGTTCGAATCCCTACAAGTGCACTTGGAGGGGGAATTGAAAAATTCTCCCTTTTTTTTCGACAACAAGCACTCCCAACTCTTTCATTTCCAGTATGTTGTTTGATAGTTCATCTATCATTGTGGGTGTTCGATAAATACCCTTTTCATAGTAAAGATTTGAGTCGAACACCATGTCCAGAAATTCCCTTTTTTCCAAAGTATCTGATTTGCGGTAGAAATATTTAATATCCCCTGCCAACTCTAACCTTTTGTCCAGGATCTTAAATGCCTCAGTATCGGTTTTCTCCAGTCTCATCACCGCAAACTCCAAAGCATCAATTTTATCCCTGTAAGTTGAAAACTATCTTTTGTACGTGTCGGAATCAATCTCGTTTTTGATGTACTTATCTTCTAGAGAATATAGCACTTCCTTTTCTTTGCTGAGTTCTCTTTTTTTCTCCACCAATCGTATCCTATTGATCTCCAACTCCCTTTCTATTTCATTTTTTGTATTGGCCTTGATCCTGGCGATATCTGCTGATGGTAAACTCATTAATTCAAGAATCTTATCAAACTGATCGTGCGCCCTGTTTGCACTGATGTTGTTATGACCCGAAAATCTGCACTTATAGTAGTAAAAATATTTACCGGATTTCCCGCGTGATGGAGCGCCTGTCAGTAAATTTCCACAATGGCATTTTAAAATTCCTCTTAGTGGAAGCGAATCGTCAATTATCGTTCGGGCTTTATCACTCGTTTAAATTTGCTCTGGATCATTTTCCAGGTGATTAGGTCAATAATGGGCTCATGAATTCCGGGAAACAGGCCAGCTGGATGATTTTTGAAAGCTTCGGCTTTAAGTAATCCGGCATAAACCGGATTGGTCAAAATACGCTCTACGATCATATTCCCTTTTCGGCTGAGTCCCATCATTTCAGCTTTTTGTTTGATCAGGTACATGGGGATGTTCTTTAAATATGATGTTTGCCTTTGGGAAGTACAGGGGTGTTTTATCTAAAGATATTGTAATAGACGGCCGAAATTTAGATTTAGATGTTGCAATTGATGATTCAACTTCTGTGGAACAAATGGTAGACGCCTTAAGTTATTATCAGATTGAGACGTTTAGTGGTTTAGAAGTAACATATACTATTACAACACTTAATGGTGCTGGTTATCATGTTAATAACAAGCCGGGAGTTGTAACCTATAGACCGTTTCCTATTCTATACCCACAGCATTTTTACAGTCCGATGTATACCGCCAAGGCTGCA